>NZ_KV802412.1:2068-93990 GCF_001810675.1 Facklamia sp. HMSC062C11
ATGTCGGGAGTTCGATTCTCCTCACCCGCTTAATGTTTTTAAGCCCTTTAGGGCTTTTTTATTTTGTTCTAGATTGTTTATGATATAATCTAATGACTAGATCAATAATGGAGGAAGTTTATTATGGATTATTTGAGTATTTCAAAAAAATTAGTCAATTTTATTCAAAAATCTCCTAGTATGTTTCATACTTGTTCAACTATTTCAGAAAAATTAGATCAGAATGGCTTTATATGCTTAGATGAAGGTCATGTTTGGGATCTTAAGCAAGGCGGTAAGTATTATACGACAAGAAATGGGTCATCACTTATTGCTTTTACGATTGGAGAAGATTTGGAAGATTATCACTTTCAGATTACTGCTTCACACAGTGATTCGCCTACCTTTAAAATTAAAACTGTACCTACCTTAGAAGGACCTGACCAATACATTCGTTTGAACGTAGAAGGTTATGGGGGAATGATTGACTCAACCTGGTTTGACCGTCCTTTAGGGATTGCTGGTCGTGTGCTTGTTAAGGATCATGATAAAATTTCGTCTAGATTATTACATATTGAGAAAGATGTGCTAATTATCCCAAATGTAGCGATTCATTTGAATCGGACCATTAATTCTGGCTATGATTATAATCGTCAAGTTGATCTTTGCCCTCTTTTTTCATCAGGAAAGTTGAAGGTCAGTGATTTTAATCAAATGATTGCGGATAGTTTAAATGTAGATCCTGATGCCATTGTTAGTCAAGATTTGTTTATTGTCAATCATCAAGCACCTTCTATTTGGGGGTGGGCGGATGAATTTGTTTCTTCTCCAAAATTAGATGACTTACAATGTGCTTTTGCATCATTGGAAGCTTTGATTCGTTCAAATAATCGTAAAACAATTAATGTATATGCTTGCTTTGACAATGAGGAAGTAGGATCGAATACTAAACAAGGTGCTATGTCTACCTTCTTATATGACTGTTTGAGAAGGATTAATTTTGGACTCGGCTATAGTGAAGAAGCATATTATCAAGCTATTTCAAAATCCTTCTTGGTATCATGTGATAATGGTCATGCAGTCCATCCTAATCATAGTGAATTAACGGATGATCTTAATCGCAGTTATATGAATAAGGGAATCGTTATTAAGGAAGCAGCTAATCAAAAATATACAACTGACGCTTTCTCTCAAGCTGTTTTTAAATTGATTTGTGAGAATGCATCGGTACCGATTCAACATTTTGCCAACCGATCAAATATGCAAGGGGGCTCGACACTTGGTAATTTATCTAATACACAAGTGAGTGTTCATGCTATAGATATTGGTTTAGCCCAGTTAGCGATGCATTCTTCTTACGAAACTGCAGGAGTGAAAGATACTCTTTACGCTATTCAAGCATTACTAGAATTTTATGATTCCCTGATTACTATTCATTCATCAAATGATTTTATGATTACTAGAGGTTAACGATCCTATAATAAAAAGCTGATCACTTATGGTTAATATCATAAGTGATCAGCTTTTGTGTTCTATGAAACTTTAAAATATATATGCAATTAAATATAGTAAGTTAAAGCAAAGCATCATACTGGCATTAAAATTGATCTTATTTTGAATCTTATCCATGGTTTTGACCGAAATAAGATTTGGTATGGATACAAGGGGCACAAAGGTTAACATGAATATTTGCCCTAGCAGATATGAATGGGTGGGTAGACTAAAGTATATTCCTAGAAGCAGTGCAATTAGCATCATTGCAAAAGCTATTTTTTTTATATTTTGGCTAAGGATTTTAAATTTGGGAAGAGTTGGCAAGGTATTTTTAAGGTCATTAGTGATTAGATTAGATGCCATACAATAGATAACAATTGGAATAAGATCCAGTAAGAATTTATTGCTCAATTGATGACTTTGAGAATAGTATGCAACGATATTTAAAATGAACCCGTTAAAAAATGTACTTAAAAAAATGTAATTAAATGTTCCTACTAAATAGAAGGGATAGTACTGTAAAAAGATAAATAGTAGATATAGGATAATCAGTATGGATATAGCCCAATGTTGTGTAAGAACAAATACGAGTGCTAGGATAATGCAAATAACGAGGCAGGCATAATAAATACTCATAGGAGTCTGTTTTTGATTGGCAGCAATGTATCGCTGATATTGAAAATGCTCGATGAGCTGAGTGAATATGACGAGACCATATAGTGCAGCAGCAATTAAGAAATTAGGTGTTTTTGTGACCTGAAATCCCAGAATCAGACCGAATATAACGGAAGCTAAAGGACTAATAAATATTTTTACTATGGGATGCTGCAAGTAAGAGATAAATTGTTTCATGGCCGTTTCCTTCTTTTAATTGATTTAGATTTTAAAAATAGGATAGTATCCTTCTGTATTGTATAAAGTGTACCGTTTAATGGCTTTGTCTGCAAGCGAATTCGCAATTTTAATAGAAAGATTTGAATGATCCTTAAAAAATTTAATCGCATTTATTCCTAGCTTCATGGTATAATTCTACTGTTACAATTCAATTCCCGATGGGGTTCATTTTTAAATGAATATGCCTTGTAACCAATTCTTTAAATGGGGGAAAAATATGGTAGAAAAGAATTTATTTACATCAGAATCTGTGACTGAAGGACATCCGGACAAAATAGCTGATCAGATATCTGATGCAATATTAGATGCAATTTTAGAACAAGATCCATTAGCTCGTGTTGCGTGTGAAACAGCTGTTAATACAGGTTTAGTGGTAGTTTTTGGAGAAATTACGACTTCAGCTTATGTTGATATTCAAAAAATTGTTCGTGACAAAGTGAAATCGATTGGCTATGATCGAGGAAAATACGGTTTTGATGCTGAAAATCTGGCAGTTTTAGTTTCAATTGATGAGCAATCACCCGATATTGCCTTAGGTGTGGATCATTCTTTAGAAAGTAAGGAAGGTTTAGCGGATCAAGCTGATAATGGAGCTGGTGATCAAGGCCTAATGTTTGGTTTTGCATGTGATGAAACGCCTGAACTTATGCCACTTCCTATTGCATTAGCACATCGTTTGGCAAAACGCTTGACTCAAGTGAGAAAAGAAGGGCTATTAGATTATTTAAGACCTGACGGTAAGACTCAGGTAACCATTGAATATAATGATGCAGGTATTCCTGAGCGAGTGGATACAGTTGTAGTATCTAGCCAACATAGTGAAGAAATATCATTGGACCAATTGCGTCAGGATATTCATCAGCAAGTAATCTTACAGACGATTCCTCAACAATTAATGGATGAACAAACTAAAATATATATTAATCCTACAGGCCGTTTTACGATTGGGGGACCTAAGGGGGACTCTGGATTAACAGGTCGTAAAATTATCGTAGATACTTATGGGGGATATAGTCGACATGGTGGGGGTGCTTTTTCTGGTAAGGATGCAACCAAAGTTGATCGCTCAGCATCTTATGCTGCTAGATATATTGCAAAAAATTTAGTTGCAGCAGGCATTGCTAAAAAGATCGAAATTCAATTGGCTTATGCGATTGGTGTTGCCCAACCGGTTTCCGTATCGGTGAATACTTTTGCTAGCTCTGAGTACTCTAATCATCAGATTGAAGCAGCTATTCGTGAGCTCTTCCAGTTAACGCCAAGTGGTATTATTAAGATGCTTGAACTAAGACAGCCTATTTATAGTCAAACCGCAGCTTATGGACACTTTGGCCGACAAGAACCGGGATTTACTTGGGAGAGGTTAGATAAGGTTGAAGCCATTCAAGCTTATTTTAAAGATTAGTTTTCTTTATTAATTGCTTCCTTTTATTTGATATGCTAATATAATAATTAGAATAATTATCATTTTAGGAGGTAATACCATGAAATATGCAGTGGTTGGAACTTCTCATTTTGGTTATGAAGCAGTTCAAACTTTATTAAAACAAGATCCAAATGCTGAAATTCATTTATACGAGGCGGGAGCTGAGTCTTCCTTTATGGGGTGAGGAGCTCAATCCTACCTGGAAGGTATTTCTAAAAGTTTAGATGAAATTCATTTTGCTAATAATGCTTCTTATAGTAGTCAAGGAATCCAGATGCATTCGTCGAGCCAAGTTATAGCACTGGACCCAGATAAGAAGGAGTTGACCGTCAAAACTGATCATGGTGAAGAAAAACATGATTATGATAAATTGTTATTAAGCCCAGGGGGCTATGCACCTAAACCGCCTTTTGAAGGGATTGATCTTCATAATGTTGATACTTTCAGAGGGCCTGAGGATACTGCTGCCTTCAAAGCTGGTATGGCTGATACCAAACATTTAGTAGTTATCGGCTCAGGATATATTGGTATCGAAGTGGCAACCGCCTATGCTCAAGCAGGTATTGATGTATTGGTGATTGATCAACAAGAACGTGTTTTACCAAGCTATCTATGTAACCCAATGGCTGAACGCCTAGAAAAATATTTATTAGATAAAGGCATTCGTTTCAAAGGAAATGAGACGGTTAAGCAATTAAAGGGGAAAGTGGGAAGTGTATCTGCAGTTGTGACCGATCAGGGAGAGTATCCAGCTGACCGCGTGTTAGTTGCAGTTGGTGTAAAACCTGGAACTGATTGGTTAAAAGATATATTATCGATGGATGATCGAGGATTTATTCTAGTGGATGACTTTTTACAAACATCAGCTAAGGATGTTTATGCAGGGGGAGATGCTACCTATGTCCCATATGCACCAACAGGTAAATCAGCTTCTGTAGCTTTAGCAACGATCGCTCGGCGTCAGGGGATCGTGGCTGCTTTGAATGCGGTAGGGAAACAAGTTAAAATGCCACCTGTTTCTGGGACCTCTGCTTTAAAGGTATTTGACTATACATTGGTGTCGACCGGTTTATCTCATAGTAATCTAGATACATATGATGGCGTCGTTGAATCTAAATATGTTGAAGAACGTGTTTATCCTGATTTTATGCGTAAAGAAGGTTCGGTCTATATGAATATTCTTTTCGATAGGGAAACTCATGTTATTCTTGGAGGACAGCTAATGTCTACATTTGATGTTGCAGATTCTATCAATGTGCTTTCAAGTTTGATTAACGCCGGCTATACCTTGGAGCAATTAGCATTACTTGATTTCTTCTTCCAACCTAATTATGATCGACCTTGGCATTATCTCAATGTATTAGCGATAGAAGCTCTAGGAAATACTGTAGGTGGAGCTGATAAGTTATTGTTTTAATCAAGAGAATAAAAGATTGATCTTAGATAAATAGGGGATGATTTGCTTCATCCCCTATTTTTTATTTATAGAATAGTTAGCAGCAAGTCATTGAAGAAAACGCTTGAATTGTGTATGATAAGATTGTTTAGTAATAAACCAAGGAGGCTATTTAGAATGAAGTATGACTTTCAAACGCTTGTAGACCGAACGGAACAAGGATCTAAAAAGTGGCTATTGATGCGGGAAGAAAAGGCACCGATTGCTGATGGAGTGGCGCCACTCTCAGTTGCAGATCTAGACTTTCCTATGGCTCCAGAATTGATTGAAGGTTTAAAGAAAGAGTTAGATCATTTTATTATGGGCTATACGGTACCGACAAAACGGTATTATCAAGCTGTTCAAAAATGGATGAAAGAACAGCATAACTGGGAGATTGATCCAGAATGGTTGGTGACCGCCCCAGGAGTGGTTCCTGCAATTTCTGTTTTTATTCAAGCATTTACCAATGAGGGTGACGGGGTTATTATTTTTGAACCAGTTTATAATCCTTTTAGAGTGAGTATTGAAAAAAATAACCGAAAAGTAGAAAGTGTGGATTTGATTAATTGTGAAGGTTATTACACGATTGATTTTAAAAAGTTCGAGAAAGTAGCAGCTCAAAGTCATACTAAGGCTTTGATTTTCTGTAGTCCTCATAATCCAGTAGGGCGAGTTTGGCACCAAGATGAATTAGAAAAATTAGCCGAAATCTGTGCAAAATACGAGATTACAATCTTTTGTGATGAGATTCATTCGGATCTCACTCATTCTGACTATCTACATATTCCATTTGAAAAGGTTTCAAAAACTGCTGCTGAAAATGTGGTTTTGGCAACAGCACCATCGAAGACTTTTAATATTGCAGGTTTAATGACTTCTAATATTTTTATTCCAAATCCAAAGATGCGAGAAACTTATCGTAATATGGCTGAAAAGCTCAATCTATTAACCGTTCCTGCATTGGGGATACTTGCATGTCAAATCGCTTATGAGGATTGTGCAGACTGGAAAAAAGAGTTCGTATCTTTAATTGAATCTAATTATCATTTAGCTAAGTCTATGCTTGAAGAAGCCCTCCCACAAGTTATTGTCACTAAAATGGAAGCCTCCTATCTTTTATGGCTAGATTTATCTAGCTTTAATTTGGATGAAGCAAGTTTGAATGCTTTGTTACATGAATACGATCTATTTGTGACTAATGGTCAAGTGTTTAGCCAACATTGTAATAACTTTATTCGGATTCACTTGGCTTTACCACAAGAAGTAGTAGAATCTTCAATAAATCGTTTGATTAACGCTTTGAAGTCAATTTAAGGGGGATTTTACTTATGGCGTCAGAACATGAGGCTTTAATGGCTAGCAATTATCAAATTGAACAAGCTGGTATTGAATCACGTTTAATGGGAGATCATGAACCACTTTCGCCAGACCATTTTTTCATCAGTGCTCATACATTAAAAAAAGCGTTAGATCAAAAAATGGATTCGTTAATAGTTTTAGATGTGACGCGCGGTAAAGGTAATTATCAGCTTGATCAAACTAGAGTAGCCAGCGACTATGCTAAAGGACATATTCCTGGTGCGACTCACTTTAACACGGATGAACTAGGTGAATTTAAAGATTACTTACTCGAACCCGATTTATTAAAAGAACGATTTTTGGCTAAGGGTATCACCAAAGATACATTTTTAGTGGTATATTCGATTTATGCTCGCGATATTCTATATATTGCCTCGCGTGTGGCATTTGCTGCTTATTATCTAGGTGTTGATCAGGTAAAAATTCTTGATGGAGGCTTACAAGCATGGCAAAGAGCTGGATTCGAATTGGAATATGGTGAAAAATCGGATAAATCAGCTCAGGATTTTGGCTGTGATGTACCAAAAAGACCTGAAATTTATATCAAAAGGCCAGAAGATTTATTAAACTATCGAGAAGAACACCCTAAAGCAATATTAGCCTCAGTTCGGACTTGGAAGGAATACTTGGGTGTTAATGAGGGGCACGCTTGGAACAAAGGAGTTGGAGAAATTGCAGGTGCGCGATATTTGGGAGATGAACGTTTAGCAAATATACAGGGTTATATTGCTAATTCAGATGTTTATCAGCCTCAATGGGAACAATGGGGTTTAACCAGAGATCAGGAAATTGTTTTATATTGTGGAACCTCATGGCGATCTTCAACAGCCTTTTTTGTGATGAAGCAGTTAGGTTATAAGCACTTAGCCATGTTTGACGGATCGTGGTTTAAATGGTATCAAGCTCATTTAGAAAACCCAAAACGATTCCCCATTCAGCGTGGAAATCCGATGGGACAGCCACCGCTTGAATTTATTGATTTTTAGATCAGTACAGAAGTAAATTTAATGATATAAACATTTCTAGAGGCTAGGATCAAGGAATCCTAGCCTCTGTAATTTTGATAGGCGATTCGTCTTTTTGAGGCTCTGATGTTTTTGTGATCCTATGAATTAAAATAATCAACGATAGACTCAGTTTATAGAAGGCAGTATTTATAGCTACTTATTTTCTTTTTTCAATGATGATGAGACAGGGGGGATTGTTTTTTTGATTAAGATAATCAGTATAAGCAATGTGAAAGATTTCCTGTGACCAAGTACTTAATTGATCTAAAAGAAAAATTTTTTCATCAGCACCCTGCCTATGTCCAGAATAAATAACTAGAATAATTTGGCCTTTTGGAACTAATCGAGCAGCTATCTGTTGAATGGCACGATAGGTTGAATCATAGTGGGTAGTTATCTGGTGGTTTCCACCGGGAAGGTAACCCAGATTAAAAATTGCGCCGTGAAAATAGGGAAATTTATCTTTATCTAATTTTTGATTAAGTAAATCGTGACTAGCATGGAATAGTAGATACTGGTGAGTTGCAAAAGATTCCAGGCGCTTTTTGCTTTGCGTGATAGCCGCTTCTTGGATATCAAAACCAACGACTAATCCCTTAAATTGATGGTGGGAAAGGATATAATGGCTATCATGACCATTTCCCAGTGTACCGTCTATAAATACCCCTCTAGGGAAGCGTTCTATTAATTGGTCGAGATGGTCATGGCTGAGGGATAGGGCATTCTTCATTGGTATTCTCCTTTGCTGTTTATACCATTATACGTTAGTAAAGCGGTGCTTTAAAGTTCGAATCGTTTAATATTTCAAAAAGATTACATATGTTAAGCTTCGAATAAATGTCCTTATATCACTCCCCATCCCAAGTTAAAAGCGATATAATAACTGTTGAGTCATCAGACTGAATTTTGGAGGTAAAAGCATGATACAACAGCGTAATCATAGAATGCGCCAAATGCAAAAAGCAAAACGACGCAGACAATATAAGAAAATGCTAACGCAAGCGAATGCTGCGATTGTTTTATTTTCGACTTGCTCTGTTTTAGATCAAGTGAAGACTTACTCTGGTATAGTCCATGCCCAAGAGTCAACCAGTCGTACGACACCGGTTCAATTTATTCGAAATATTGCAAATTCTGCTAAACAAATTGCCGGTCGCAATAATTTGTATGCATCTGTAATGATTGCTCAAGCAGGACTTGAGTCTGGTTGGGGTAATTCGACCTTAGCCAAAGCACCAAATTATAATCTTTTTGGTATCAAGGGTTCTTTTAATGGTCAATCCGCTGAAATGAACACCTTAGAAGATGATGGTACCGGTGAGTATTATCAGATCAAAGATAAGTTTAGACGTTATAACTCTTATCATGATTCTTTATTGGATTATGCCAAAGTGTTAACTGGGGAAAATTCCACATGGAGAAAAAACTTTTATTCAGGCGCCTTGAAGTCAAATACGACTTCTTATAAGGACGCCACCCAGCATTTAACAGGACGCTATGCAACGGATACGCGTTATGGTAGCAAATTAAATAGTATTATTGAAACTTATAATTTAACACAATATGATACTCCTGGATCCTTGCTAACAAGACCAGCACAATCAAGTGTTCCAACGGTTCCTACTCAATCGAAGACCCGCTCGGAACTAACAAGCAATAGTGGATCTACATATACAGTACAACCAGGAGATGGCTTCTACCGTATAGCTCAAGCGAATGGAGTGTCTGTTAACGACTTATTAGCGGCGAATGGTTTAAGTTTGAACTCAATGATTCATCCAAATCAACAATTAGTTATCCCTAACGGCGGTGGATCGACTGTAGCATCTACTTCACAAACATCAAATACTGTGAATACAAGTGTGGAAAAATCAACAACAACTCATAGTGTAAGACCAAGTGTAGCAAGTAAGCCGACTAACGCATCATCGGCAACTTACACCGTACAACCAGGAGACGGCTTCTATCGGATTGCACAAGTTAATGGAGTATCTGTGACAGCTTTACTGGCCGCAAATGGTTTAACGTTGAATTCATTAATTCATCCAAATCAAAGCTTAATTATACCTGGATCAACGAGTCAATCTAACTCTAATAAAACGGTAAGTAACCGCTCGGTTAGTCAAGTAGCACCTGCCACAAGCTCGTCTTCGATGAGTACCAGTGCATCTTCAAATAAGGGATCATTGCCTTCTGTTCCTTCACAAACAACTCAAGGTAATTATACGATTCAAGCAGGAGATTCTTTATATCGCATTGCTATCAATAATGGAATGACGCTTAATCAATTGCTTCAAGCCAATGGCATTTCGCTCAATACACCGATCTTCCCTGGGCAAAAATTGTATGTTCAAGCTCGATCAATGGCTCCAACTGTTGCCCAATCAACAACGGTTAGTGCCAATGTAACCGTCTCGACAAGCAATCAATCTATTAATAATTCAGTGCAAGCGCAAACGTTTCAAGCACCAACCAACCAGACAAGCGCAGGAATTAGTCATGTTGTACAAGCGGGGGATAGTTTATATGCTATTGCCAAACAATATGGTCTAGATGTGAATGAGTTGATTGCTAAGAATAAGGGCATGATGATTCATCCAGGTCAGGTATTAAATTTTTAATCAATAAATAATAAGAACTAGTAGGTCGTCTTTATTTTATAGAGAGCTCATGTTAGGTGGAAATGAGTAAATAAGTTCGATTGAACTCATCTTAAATTTGCTTAAGCCAAGCTCATTTGAGTGTGTAACTTAAGACGCTAGCAGCGTTATTGCTTTGAGGAAGCTATTTGCTTTAAAAACTAGGTGGTACCGCGCTATAGCGCCCTATAAGGTCCTTGAGGGACTTTGTAGGGCGTTTTTATTATTATAAATAATTTTTTAGGAGGATTTATATGACATATAATCATCACACTATCGAAAAAAAATGGCAAGAATATTGGGACCAACATCACACATTTAAAACATTAGATCGACCTGGTCACAAAAAGTATTATGTTTTAGACATGTTCCCTTATCCATCAGGTCAAGGTCTTCACGTTGGACACCCGGAAGGATACACGGCAACCGACATTATGGCAAGGATGAAACGCGCTCAAGGATATGATGTGCTGCATCCAATGGGCTGGGATGCTTTTGGCCTACCTGCTGAACAGTACGCTCTAGATACGGGTCATGATCCAGCGGAGTTTACTAAGAAGAACGTGGCTAATTTTAAACGCCAAATTAAATCTTTGGGCTTCTCTTACGATTGGGATCGAGAAATATCCACCACAGATCCTAATTATTACAAGTGGACCCAGTGGATTTTTACGAAGCTTTATGAAAAAGGACTCGCTTATGAAGCGGATATCATGGTTAATTGGTGTGAAGCTTTGGGAACCGTTCTTGCAAATGAAGAGGTTATTGATGGGGTTTCGGAACGAGGTGGTCACCCCGTTGTTCGTCGTCCGATGAAGCAGTGGGTATTAAAAATTACGGCTTATGCTCAAAGACTATTAGATGACCTTGAAGAACTTGATTGGCCAGAATCTGTTAAAGAAATGCAACGTAATTGGATTGGTCGTTCCGAAGGAGCTATTATTGATTTCAGACTCAAAGATTTTGATGAGAATCTTCAAGTATACACCACCAGACCCGACACTTTATTTGGTTTATCCTACTTGGTGTTAGCTCCAGAGCATGATCTTGTTGCTAAAATTACTCAATCAGATCATCAAGAAGAAGTTGACCAATATGTTCAATCCGCAGCCACTAAGTCTGATCTTGATCGGACACAGTTAGCCAAGGAAAAAACGGGGGTCTTCACAGGTGCCTATGCTGTGCATCCTGTCACTGGACAAGAGGTACCTGTTTGGATTGGAGATTATGTCTTAAATTCATATGGTACTGGTGCTGTGATGGCTGTCCCAGCGCATGATGAGCGTGATTATGAATTCGCTAAAAAATATCATTTGCCTGTGAAGGAAGTTATTGAATCTGAAGAAGGAATTGCTAATCAAGCCTTTGTGGGCGATGGTATTCATATTAATTCAGAGTTTCTAAATGGTTTAAATAATAACCAAGCCATCAATAAAATGATCGATTGGTTAGAAGAAAATCATAAGGGAGAAAGACAAGTAAACTTTAGATTGCGTGATTGGATCTTTTCACGTCAAAGATATTGGGGAGAGCCTATTCCGGTTATACACTGGGAAGATCAAACAACGACCATTGTCCCTGAAGATCAACTGCCAGTGATATTACCTAAGACTGATAAAATTCGTAGTTCAGGTACCGGAGAGTCTCCATTAGCTAATTTGACAGATTGGTTAGAGGTAGTGGATCCTAAGACCGGCCTTAAAGGACGACGAGAAACAAACACGATGCCCCAATGGGCAGGGTCCTCTTGGTACTTCTTGCGTTATATGGATCCTCATAATGACCAAGCCATTGCATCGAAGGAAGCCTTAGATAAGTGGCAAAATGTGGATCTCTATATAGGGGGGGCAGAGCATGCCGTCTTGCATTTATTATATGCTCGTTTCTGGCATAAGTTTTTATATGATTTAGGCATTGTCCCAACTAAGGAACCTTTCCAAAAGCTATTTAATCAAGGGATGATTTTAGGTGAAAATAATGAAAAGATGTCAAAATCTAAGGGGAACGTTGTAAATCCAGATGACGTGGTTAATGAGTTTGGAGCAGATACACTTAGAGTGTATGAAATGTTCATGGGTCCACTTGATGCTTCAACCGCTTGGTCAGAAAATGGCCTAGAAGGATCACGCAGGTTCTTGGAAAGAGTTTGGCGCTTATATGTGGATGAAGAAAGACAGCATATTAAAGATAGTATTCAAACAACGGACAATCAGAATTTGACACAAGTTTATCATCAAACCGTTGAAAAAGTGACAAATGATTATGACAACTTACATTTCAATACAGCAATTTCTCAAATGATGATCTTTTTAAATGCTGTAAGAAATGAGACGATCTTTCCAAAGGAATATGCTGAAGGCTTCTTAAAGTTATTAGCACCGATTGCTCCTCACTTATGTGAAGAAATTTGGCAAATGATGGGGAACGAGCAGTCTATTTCCTTAGCAGAGTGGCCAAGTTATGATCCAGAATTAACAGTCGATGATCAAGTAGAGATTGTTGTTCAGATTAACGGTAAAGTGAAAGCAAAAATAATGATCGAAAAGGATTTAGCGGTTAAACAAATGGAAGAAAATGCTTTGAATCATGATCTTATTCAAAAGGAACTCGCTGACAAGACCATCAAGAAGGTCATCGCAATCCCTAACCGGTTGGTTAATATTGTTGCTAATTAGCTTTAAGTTGAGTCCCTAGGACCAATTTATTATAATAAAGAAAAGTATGTAAAGAGGTGTTAAGCGTGACTGAAGGTCAAAACAATGAAAATAGTAACGAGAATCAAAATTTGAAGGACTCGTACTTAAACCCCAAATACGATCGCTATGCCACAATTGAATTTACTTCAGAGGATTTAAAACGAATCAGACGTCCTAATCCACAACCCTTAGATCAAGATTATTTTTCACATGATTGGGAGGAAGAGACAAAGAAGGAGCAAGATGGTCACTTTGATGAGAGTTCTATGGTTTCTCAGGAAGATTCATCTTCTTCGTTAATGGAAGAACAATACCATAAATATTTTTCCCAAAAATCAAGTGAAACTTCTTGTCACGATGAAGAATCTGACCACCTTACATTTCAAGAGGAAGAGGCTAAAGAGGTATCTAAATCAAATGATGAGGAACATAATCTAGAAGCAAGGGAAGAGAAAGACCTAGTAGCTCTTGCTAATGAATTAGAAGACTCCCTTGAACTGGATATTGATGATGAGCTATATCAGCGACATCATTTTGAGGAAAATGATGTGAGTGATTCCACAGATCAAAATCCGTTTGAATATCAGTCGATAACAAGTCAGTTAAGAGAAGAAAGTATCCAGCATCGTCAGCAGCATAACCAACCTGGATTCTTTCAAAAATTGCTTCAGACCATTTTCATTCGGCGTGAAGAAATGAATGATGGTGAGGACTACGATGACTGGGAAGAGGATAGTCTATCGTGGGAAGTTGAAGGCGAAGATCCGGTACTGTTGGATCAGGAATCGGAGAAAGAAGCGACTGATTCTAAGACGGAAGATGTTCAAGAATCTGTTGATTCTAATAGGGAGCAGTTAGACGACTCAATGGTCACTGGTTCGGAAAGCGACGAAGAGTTGGTTTCAGAGAATGAAAAAAAAGAAGAAACTGAAGAAATTAATTCAGATCAGATTATAGTTAATGAAAATTCTCTAGAAGATGAAGTAGATAAGGTCCCTGCGGAATTATCAACGAGTGAGGAAGGGATTGAATTGAAGGTCCCTACCGATTCTGAGATTTATTTAGCAGATGAATCATCAGAGTTAGATAATCAGATGTATAGTGATGAGGATTTAGAGCGGATTGCAAAAGATTTACCCGATTTTTCTGAAATCGAAGATGACTTACCGAAGACGACTTTAGCTGAAAAATTAAAAGCCCGTCTTTACCAGGAAATGGATCAATTGCGCTTTAAGTCTCAGGAAGCACTTGTAAAAGCGAAAGATAAGATCGAAGAAATACCTATTTTTTCGGATGATAAAGAAGAGATTAAATCCAATAAGTACCATTCCTCTAAACAAATTCCTCTTGATAATCCTTCAAAAGAGATGGAATTTCGAGAAGAAGTTATCAACGAAGTCGAAGATGTAGAAGATTCTGACGAATCCGAGCCTGAAATTCTTTTGACTCAGGAAGAAATGAATCTTGAACATCCAGAGGAAGTCTCTTCTTTGATGCCTGATCAAAGTGATAACCAATCCGACGCGTATGATTTAGCTGAAAAAGTATCGCAAGCCACAGCTTCTTATCAAGAGCCGCTCCTATCGGATCAAATTCTTGACGAAGGTTTGTCGATGACTGAAGTGAATCAATTTGAGGAACATTCAGACCAAGAAGATAGTCGTCGTTTTGTTTCTGGTGTTACCTGGATGACATTTGGAAAGATGTTTTCGCGAATTATCGGAGCGCTTTACGTCATCCCCTGGGCGACCTGGTTAGGTCAAGATTATACTCATGCGAATGCCTTGTATGCGGTAGGTTATACGCCTTATGCCTTCTTTTTAGCGATCGCAACAGCAGGTTTTCCTGGGGCTGTGGCTAAGCAAATTGCTTATTATAATTCCAAAAAAGAATTTAAAGTATCGGATCAAATTTTTAAATATGCATTGATCATTATGCTGATTTCAGGGATACTCGCTTCGGCTATTTTCTTCTTTGCAGCTCCTGCGCTTGCAGGCCATTCATCAACCGATGATCCTAAAGCGGCTGTGATAGTGATTCGTTCTTTAGCTCCCGCCTTGTTAATCTTGCCGACAATGTCTTTAATTCGGGGCTATTTCCAAGGATTTAATAATCTGGCTCCTTTCGCTTTATCAGAGGTTATCGAGCAGATTATTCGGGTTTGTTATTTATTAGTTGCTACCTTCCTTATAACGCAGACTTATCATGGATCTGTGACGTCAGCAGTTGCTCATTCGACTTTTGCAGCCTTTGTGGGAGCACTTGTTGCATTGATGTACCTACTCTTTAAGTATTGGCGTCATCAACCTACAATGGAAAAATTAAAGGCTGTTTCTAAAGATCAAGTTCAGGTCGACTTCCAAGAAAGTATGGTTTTGATAATTAAAGACTCTATTCCATTTATTTTACTTGGATCTGGAATTATTCTGGCTCAGATTGTGGATACCTACACCTTCAAACAAATTCTTGTTCGTACCAGCATTTTATTAAATAGTGAGATCTCACAATTATTTGGTGCAATGAATCTGGATGTTAATAAACTGGTTATGATCGTTGTTTCTTTAGCGGTTGCTATGGCATCATCAACGATCCCAGCCGTTTCTGCTAAGTATGCTAAGGGCGACGTAAATAAGACCGGTGAATTGGTTAAGAATATTGTTCTGGTCTTTAGTTTTGTGATGTTACCTGCTTCTGTAGGAATGGCCATGGTTGCTGATAATTTATACCCATTTTTCTATCCAACAGGGATTGAACAAGGGCCAAGTCTATTGGTCACAGGATCCTTTATGGCGATCGCTTTAGGAGCTTATACAGTTTTAGCGACAATTTTACAGTCGATGAATTACCGCCGTTATGCGGTATCCATGTTGTTTATTGGGATTTTAATTAAGTTGATCTTACAGTTCCCAATGGTGGCTTTGTTCCAAGCTAATGGAGCCATGTCAGCGACAGCTATTGCCTTTACGGTTACATCAATTACCATGTGGATGAAGATCTGGCGAATTATTAAAATTCGTGATCGGTATTTTGTGGGAGATTTAATACGTATCGTGATAGCAACCCTTGTAATGGCTATCGGGGCTAAGGGGTGGAACCGAGCCTTGAATGCTTTGATGGATCCGGTAGGTCGTGGATTGACTTTCTTGCAAATTTTGATTGTAGTAATTATGGCAATTATTATATATGCATCGATTATGGCGTTATTTGGCATGTTATCTATCGTCATTGGTGATTATCGATCTGATTTACAAAAAAGGATGACTTTTCACAAATGATGCGTTTAGATAAATTTTTAAGTCATCAAGGATATGGGAGTCGTAAAGACGTAAAAAAAATTCTGGCACAAGGTAAGGTGAGTGTCAATGATCAAGTCATTAAACAAGCGAAATTTCAAGTGGATCCGATAAAGGATCAAGTAAAATTGAATAGTAAGATAATTGATTATCAAAAATATGTCTATTACTTACTCAATAAGCCAGCTGGCTTTATATCAGCTACAGAAGATCAAAGTTATCAAACAGTTATCGATTTGATTCGAGAAGAAGACCAGCGGCCGGGACTATTTCCGGTTGGTCGGTTAGATATTGATACAACAGGTCTTCTTTTGATCACTAATGACGGTCAATTGGGACACCGACTTACTTCACCTAAGCATCAAGTGGACAAAGTTTATGAAGCGGTCATAGAAGGGATTGCTGATCAAAATACGGTGGATTTATTTGGTCAGGGCCTTGATCTGGGTGATTTTGTGACACGACCAGCTTACTTGAATGTTATATCTATTGATGAGCTTCAAGATATGAGTCATGTTCAAGTGACAATCCATGAAGGAAAATTTCATCAAGTAAAACGGATGTTTAAGGCTTGTGATTTAGAAGTATTAAAGTTAAAGCGCCTTTGTATGGGGCCTTTATATTTGGAAGAGTCGCTTCTTGAAGGTACTTACCGTAAATTGACTGATCAGGAGATACAACAGTTAGATCAATGATAATGGGTGGACTATAAAAGAAAAGAAGATTGTGTTTTATTAGACACAATCTTCTTTTTTATTAATTAATTTTATTTTTTCTATCTGAAGAACCATAAATAAAATATAAAGCGGCTCCTTTAATTCCCATTAAGACAACTGAGTATACAGCATTAATTGCTTGAGCATCAATATTGGTATCTGGGTTTGCATTTTGTCGAATTTCGATCCCTAAAGTAGGATTAGACGGTTGATAGAGGAAAACGGATAAGTCATAATCATCAATTAACTGATTAAACTGAATGGCAATCAGAGCTAAAATAGTGGGGAGGAGAATAGGTAGTAACACCTTAATAAATGTTCGAATCTTTGAGGCTCCAAGCAGTTGAGAAGCTTCTTCTAATTGTGGACTTAATCCAAAATAAGCCGCCTTAATATATCGCAGACTATTTGGTAAGGAAATAACAAGATAAGCTAATGGAAGAATCCACCAAGATCCAATCACACTACGCCCCAACAATAGACGGCTTGGCTGATCATAGGCCATGAGATAACCCAAGGCAAGCATGAGTGAAGGAACTAACCAGGGAATATAAAAACTATATTCAAGAATATTTGCCTTCCAATCATGCTTTGATTTTTGTAAGATTCGACCTACTAGCGTGATTAATAGTACAGCACCCACTGCAGCAATCGCAGAATAACAAATGGATGTTATGATAGGTTGGAGGTGGTCCAATCGGCTGAAAACTTTATAGTAATTTGCCAAAGTTAAGTGATTGAGTGAGAGCGTTGACTGCCTTAATGCGGCACCTTGGGTAAAAGAGGCAACAATAATGGCTGCAAAAGGAAGTAAGAATAAAGCAGCTAAGGCGTATGCTAATGTATGAATCAAAGCATTTAACCAAGGAAGATTAATTTTTTGTTTATGTAATTTTGCTTGTGTTTTTGAGACTGATAGGAAGTTTGACTTTCTTTCATTACGGGTAATCAAAAAGAGCAGTAGAATTTGACATAAACCTAAAAACACAGATAAAACAGCTGCGATATCACGGGAACGTGGTCGATTAGCAAAAGTCAAGATTAAAGGTGAGATCGTTTGAAAATCCTTCCCACCAACCATAACGGGAGCTGAAAAGGCACCAAGCCCAGTTTGGAAGGTCATGATAATAAGGGTTAGCATCACGGGAAGGATCGTAGGCAAAGCAACTTTTCTTAGGACTTGCATTGGATTAGACCCTAGTAAACGAGCCGCTTCTAAGAGATGAAAATCGATTGAGCGAATGGCATTTCTTAAGAATAGCATATGAATATGTGTACAGCCTAAGGTCATAATAAAAAGCACAGGTCCAAATCCTTCAAACCAATAGATATTCATCTTGGGAAAGATTAGTGCTAATAATTGGGTGATAAAGCCATTTTTTCCATAGACAAGTAAGTAACCAAAGTTCATGACCATACCACCCATTAATAGGGTCGTCATATAAATCAATCTTAAAAGATTTGCTCCCTTGATCTCAAAGTAGTCAGTCACTAAGACCATGAATAGGCCTAAAATATTGCAGCTAAATGTCAGACAAACTGCTAATAAGAATGAATTTCGAATAGATTGCATCGCTCGTTGGGATTTGAATACTTTTTCAACAGCGCGAAGATTAAGTGCCCCTTGAGGCCATAAACTGGTTTGAATGACTGAGAAAATGGGATTGATGATGACAGCCAATATAAACCAAGCCAGAATGATATAAAAAAGCCATTTGATGGTTTTTTGGAGGATATTTGTTCGAGACATTTTATTCCTCCTCTTTGGTGTAAGTTAAAAGTTGCTTTGGATTAAAGTAAATTTGAATGGAATCCCCCATTTGATAATGTGGCTCTTGTTGATTGAGGATTATAAAATAGATAACCTGGTTTTTAACTTTGATACCATATAAGAATTGGGATCCATGAAAGCTTCGATGACAAATTGTCCCACTAATTAGTATATCTTCATTACTTTGACGTTGATCATGCAGGGCTTCATAACGAATATACGTCTTTTTTTGAGAGTCTAGTTGATAAGAATTGTCTTGATTTAAGTGTTCCATTGTTTCACTTTCAAATTGGTTAACACGTCCGATAAAATTGCAGACAAATTCATTAGCAGAATGATTATATAGTTCAATGGGATCCGCTATTTGTTCAATATGCCCCTGGTTAAAGACCGCAATTCTATCTGAAAGCTCTAAGGCTTCTTCTTGATCATGAGTAACATATATAGCCGTTAAATTTGTTTTGGCCTGGATTTGCTTTAACTCCACTCTTAATTGTTGACGCAATTTAGCGTCAAGATTGGAAAGGGGTTCGTCAAAGAGAATCAATTGTGGTTCTTTAATGAGAGTTCGAGCAATGGCAACCCGTTGCTGTTGTCCTCCAGATAGTTGGGAAACATTTTTTACTAAATCTTCTGGGGATAAGTCAACAATGGCTGCTTGTTGGTAGACTTTTTCTTGAATGGTCTTTTCTGGAAGACGGTCTACTCTTAGACCATAGGCTATATTGTCAAAAACGGTCATGGTAGGGAATAGAGCATAAGATTGAAAGACCATACCAATTTTCCGTTTTTCAGCTGGAAGAGGGGTAATGTCTTGTCCGTTGATAAAGATCTTTCCTTGGCTAGGTTGAGTTAAGCCTGCGATAGCCCTTAGTGTTGTTGTTTTACCACAACCTGAAGGTCCAAGAAAGGTAAAGAATTCTCCCTTGTTTATTTTTAAATTAACTTGGTCTACAGCGACAAAATCATCATATTTAATTTGAACATTTTGTAATTCGATCATGATATTCTCCTTAAAAAAAAGAGACTGTGGGCTTAGGCCACAGCCTCTTCATTTATCTATATAGTGTTTGTTATTTACGGCATATAGTCGAGTTCAAGCTTTTCAACCCAGGCATCTACATTATCACGATAAAGGTCCCAATCGACATTCATTGATGTTACTTGATCGATAAGGGATTTCATTGTTTCATTAAGGCCATCTTTAGCTCCAGATGTTAAGGGAATAAAGCCGAATTCTTCAGCTAATGTCTTTTGAACCTCATCGGAACCAAACCAATTAACAAATTCTTCTGCATTGGCATAGTCATTATCTTCGCCTTTATCTAGAATTCCGATTTGTTCACGCATTGTAAATACACCGTATTCAGGATTGATTGGTTTAACATTAAGCTCCGGATCTTTATCCATAGCCGTTGCAGTACCAGAAGCATGGAAATAATCAAAGAGTAAGTCTCCATCTTTGATGAGTTGCCAATGATCTTCATCTTCTCTTGTTTGATAACCATTTTCTATGAATTTAGCGACTTTATCCCAACCTTCTTCTGAAATTCCAAGTTCTCCGTTTTCATCGGGGTATTGCATTAAAATGGATAAAATAATTTTTTGGTGGGTTGATCCTCCAAGGTTTTCTGGAATACGGTATTTTCCAGAAAGGGCAGGATCTTCACCTAATTCTTCTAATCGTTTAGGAACCTGGTCTTCAGTTACATTATCTGGATTATATAGTCCGAAGATATAGGATTCTGCAAAAGGATAAAAGGCTTTTGCACCTAGAATAGCTTCACTGTCAATCTCGTTAGCCCAAACAGGTTCAAAGTCGTGAAGTTTTACTTCATCTTGAAGGTTTAACCAGTTGGCTTCATCAAGGCCAATGACTACATCAGCTTGAGGGTCGGCCTTTTCAGCTAAAACACGATTGTAGATATCTCCAGAACCAGCGACCACAACTTCTAATTCAAAACCAGCTTCTTTAGCTAATTCTTCTACTTTTGCTAAACGACTTTCATCATTTAATGTGTTAGAGTAGACCACGACTTTCTTTGTATCTTCTGCAAAGACGGGAGAAAATTGAGTACTAATGAGACTTGCAAAAGATAAAACAGCTGTACTTGCCATTAATAATTTTTTATTCATGGGAACTTCCTTTCATTTATTAGTTAATTTAAGGATAACATACTTTCAATATTATGCCTATCTATAAGAAAGAATTTCTTCTAGGACTTTGGCTTCTTTTTGAACGAGCTGAGGCCAGGAAAATGCTTGAATTGCTTCCCAAGTAGATGATGCAATAGGGTTGTTTGATTGAACCCGTTGGATCTGCTTTTCAATGGCTAATTGGAGTTGTTGATTAAATTGTGGTAAATCTGCCTCAACGGGTTGGTCTTGGTTAATTAATTGAGGAAGTGGAACATATTCAATCATACCTGTTGAATTTAGAGAGGACTCTAAAAGACCATGCAGGGCAGGCAATTGACTGACAACTGTTCTTAATCCACAGGCCATCGCTTCTAATACAATGGTTGGCAAACCTTCGTAGAAAGAAGGGAGAATAAAGATATCAGCTTGTCGCATAAAATCAGCTAGATCTTCCTGGAGAGGCATTGGATCATATTGAAAGAAACCTTCAATATCACCGGAACAAGCGAGTTCATGTAATTGTGATTTGGCGGCCTTTTCTCCCATGCCTATCATATGAAGTTCAATTTGGGGATATTTTTTTTTAAGGGATGGGTAGATTTGAGCTAGCTGGAAGACTCCTTTGGAATGGACCAATTTACCCGCATAAATTAGTTTAATTGGATCCTGTTGAGAGTGTGTCTTTTTTTTATGTGTATAAAATATCTCTGGATTATAGCCATTACCCATAACTTTTATTTTTTTAGGATCAATCTGATAAACTTCTTGAATATCTGCCATATTTTCATAGGAAAGGGCAAATACAGCTGATAAACTAGATAAGTCTGGCACATAGCGATCTTTAAGATGTGGGAAACGTTTGGCTTGACGGATGTCGGTTGAATGGCTGATTGCTATTACAGGACAGTCTGAAAATATATCTAAAGTAATTTGGCATAAATACCAAAGATGGTGACAAATTACTAAATCAGGCTTAAATGTCTTTTTAGCATCATTCAATTGTTTCTTAAAAGCGTTGGACCAAATGGTTATTTGGCTTTCAGTCATTTCAGAATATATCGTATTTGGATAAGGCATGACATCAGACATTCCAGCAATTGGAAAGGGAATATCCTCACTTAAAAATTGAACAGGAAAAACAAAATCCTTTTGAATATCATGGTTAAATGGCTCCTGGATGGCGTAAACAAGTGCATTTTGATGGCCCAATTCAGTTAGAGAATGAACGAGGTTACGGTAGTAAACTCCTGAACCCGTTCTTTCTGGAAGTTGGGCGATAACATGTAGAATTTTCAATGAATCACTCCTTTTTTATATTTAACATGTATTATAAAGATTTCTAAATAAAATGAAAACGCCTACCAAGCAAACTTGTGATTTATTAGTAAAACAAATAAATGAAATAACCTTGACACAGAGCGGTTTTCAAACAAAGAAAATAATGAAAACGTTAAAATAAAAGTTATTTATAAAAACATTTGACATTTTCAAAGTTTGATCATATAATAACAAGTGTAGTAGTGATAATGTTGTAAGCGAAATGTTTTATTTCAATATTTTTAGGAGGTAAATGTATGTCATTTTTTGATAACAAAAAGTTTCTTATCATTGGTGACCGGGACGGTATTCCTGGACAAGCCATTGAAGCATGTTTAGAAGGTAAACCAGTAGAGGTTCTCTTCTCATCTACAGAATGTTTCGTTTGAACGGCCGCAGGTGCCATGGATTTGGAAAACCAACGTCGTATCAAAGAAGCCGCTGAAAAATATGGTGCAGAGAATCTAGTCGTAATCTTAGGTGGTGCCGAAGCTGAATCTGCAGGACTTGCTGCTGAAACAGTAACTAATGGTGACCCAACTTATGCTGGTCCATTAACTGCTACTCCATTGGGATTAGCTGTTTACCATGCAACTGAACCAGAATTTAAAGAATATGCAGATCCAGACATTTATGACGAACAAGTCGGAATGATGGAAATGGTATTAGATGTAGATTCAATCGCCGAAGAAATGAAATCAATTCGCGATCAATTTTCTAAATACACAGCATAATATTTAATATGCCTCAAAAGACAGCACCTAGGTGCTGTCTTTTCATATATGACGCATCACTTGCTATTTAAGGCGATCTGTGAAATAATAGAGGTACAAAATCTTATAAGTAAAAGGAGAAATGTTAATGACTTTTCCAGTTATCAAAGCTGCTGCTTATACGCTAGCTCACGTTCCAAATATGTTGGTGCATAATGGTTCAACTCAAACGACAGAAAAGGTAACCAATCCTGATTCTGAGTATCTTAAGAACTTAAGCTCACATTTACGTTCTTATGAAGAAGTTTGTGGCGATCCTGCTAACCAAGCATATATCAATAATCTACATTATTCTGAATTAAAGAAGATTGAAGAACCACGCTATAATAAGTTAGTAGAAGCTAAACGCTATTCAAAACGTGGCGAAATTATGCCTGAATTAGAATTTTATGGTGTTTTATCAATTGTTGACGTTTTTGACTTAGTTTACTTAGAAGAGAAATTTACAGAACAAGTAAAAGAAGCCTTGTCCCAAAATGATATGTTCAAAGATGATGTTAACAAGATCCATAAAGTTGAAACATCTGAATGGATTCAAGATCAAGTTGATAACAATGGCGCAGAAGGTATCTACTATCAAGGAAACCTTGTTGGTTTAGTAGAACGTGCCCATGATATCGACCCTAACTTGTCTGCTCATACTATGTTAGAAAACTTAGTTAATAAAGCTTCTGGTGTGATTACCTTACGTCACTTATTACGTGACTCAGGAGATATCAATGCTGAAGATATTGAGTACGTCATTGAGTGCTCAGAAGAAGCTATTGGTGATGTTAACCAACGTGGTGGTGGTAACATGGCTAAGGCGATTGCTGAACAATGTGGTTTAGCAAATGCCTCTGGAGCAGATATTCGTGCATTCTGTGGTGCACCTTCTCACTCATTAATCACAGCAGCATCATTAGTCCAAGCTGGTACTTATAAGGCAGTCGCTGTAGTTGCTGGGGGATCTACTGCTAAATTAGGTATGAACGGTAAGTCTCACTATGAAAAAGATATGCCATTATTAGAAGATTGCGTTGCAGGTATGGCTTTCTTAGTTACTCAAAATGATGGTAAGAGCCCAGTTATTCGTACAGATTTTGCTGGACGCCACACGGTGTCTTCAGGTTCATCTCCACAAGCAGTTATGACAGCTTTAGTAGGTGACCCACTTGATAAAGCTGGTTTAGGTGTTCCAGATGTTGATGTATATTCTGTTGAAATGCAAAACCCAGATATTACCAAGCCAGCGGGAGCAGGGGATGTTCCAACAGCTAACTTGAAGATGATTGCTGCTGTTGGGGTATTACGTAAAGAAATCGAACGTAAAGAATTACCTAACTTCGTTTCTGAAAAGGGTGTACCTGGATGGGCTCCAACTCAAGGTCATATTCCTTCTGGTGTTCCTTACTTAGGATTTGCTGTGGATGATATGACAAGCGATTCAGATGTTAACCGTGCAATGATCGTTGGTAAAGGATCATTATTCTTAGGTCGTATGACAAACTTGTTCGACGGTGTATCCGTAATTATCGAACGTAACAGTGGAGAAGTTGAAACAGCTGGATCTTCTGACTTGAAAGAAACTGTGAAGTCTGAAGTTGCTAAGGCATTACGCCAATTCGCTGAAAACTTCTCAGGTTCAGAAGAAGAATAGGAGTGAAGCGAACGCATGACTAACCAAGTAAATCAAGCAATTAAAGATGTTTTCAATGAACTAGCTCATACTCTAGAGAGTGGACAAGTAGGCCCATCTATTAAAATTGGTTTGACAATTAATGGCTCTGAATTAGGCTTTGATGTGATGCGTGAAGCAGCTGCTATTGCCAAAGCAGAAGGATTATTCGAAGTCGTATTAATCGGTGAAAGCCAAGATTGGACTAGCGATTACGAACATTATGAAGCTAATAATGAACAGGAAGTAGAAACTACTCTTGATAAGTTATTGGAAGATGGAACGATTGATGGGGCTGTGACATTACATCATACTTTCCCAATCGGTGTTTCTACTGTAGGACGCGTGATTACTCCTGCCTTAGGTAAAGAAGTGTTCATTGCAACTACTACTGGAACAACAGCAACTGTTCGTGCAGAAGCGATGGTTTTAAATGCAATCAATGGTATTGCTGTAGCTAAAGCAAAAGGAATTGAAAATCCAACTGTTGGTATTGTTAATGTTGATTCAGCACACACTGTTGAGAGAGCATTAAACCAATTAAAAGATAAAGGATATCATATTACTTTTGGTCAATCTGCACGTGCTGATGGTGGTGTAGCTTTACGTGGTAATGACCTGCTCCTTGGATCGACTGATGTTATGGTTTGTGATTCATTAACGGGTAATATTTTAATGAAATTATTTGGATCCTATACATCTGGTGGAACTTATGAAACGACAGGTTTTGGATATGGACCAGGGGTTGGCGATGGTTACGATCGAATTATTAACATCGTTTCTCGTGCTTCAGGTGCACCAGTTATTGCCAACGCTCTAAAATATGCTTATCAAATGGCTAAAGGAAAATTAGTAGAAGTAGCAAAGGCTGAATATCAATCTGCTAAACATGCTGGTCTTAAAGATGTTGTTGAAGGTTTACAACCAAAAGCAGCAGCTGTTGAAGAAGAAGTTAAAGCTCCGGAAAAAGAGATTGTTACTTCTTCCTTATCAGGAATTGATGTATTAGACTTAGAAGATGCTGTTAAGGCACTTTGGAAAGCTGGCATTTATGCTGAATCCGGTATGGGTTGCTCAGGTCCAATTGTTATGGTATCTGATGCTAATGCTGAAAAAGCAAAAGAAGTCGTTACTGAAGCTGGCTATATGTAGAATACCTTAAGTGTTAATTTAAGCCCAACCCTTGGTTGGGCTTTTTTGTATGCACTTGTTAAATGCAAACTTTTAAAAAGTATTTAATTTAATTTAATTTAATTTATAATTTTTTTAAAGGTCTATAAATGGCTGAGGGTTCAACTTTTAGAGTGGATACCATTAAAAAATAAAGTTAATTATTATATAATTCTATATATAAAAAATAGCTATCTGATGAATAAGATGGTAAAATTAAATTAATCTAACAAGGAGGAGATTTTTATGAAAAAATTTCTAAAAGGCTGTTTAGCAGCGGCATTATCGTTGTCGTCATTAATTACGTCAAGTTTAACTACTCCAGTTTTTGCTGAAGAAGAACCTGTTGAAATCAGTTTAATGATTCCTGATTGGGGAGTTCCAACAGATGATATGTTGAAGGATTTCCAAGAAAAGACAAACATTAAAGTAAATGTGATTCCAACAGCTTGGGATGATATTCGTGATAAAGTTGCTACAGCTTCAGTAGGTAAAAAAGCGGCAGCGGATGTAATAGAAGTTGACTGGTCCTGGACCGGTGAATTTGTCTCAGCTAATTGGTTAGCTCCAATTGAGATTGATGAGGATACTCTAAAGGATATGCCAAACCTGGAAACATTTAAGGTGGAAGATCAATATTATGCTGTTCCTTATGCTAATGACTTCCGAATTGCTTATTCTAATCAAGAGATGTTCAAAAAAGCTGGTATTGAAGAATTACCAACTAACTGGAATCAATTGATTGAAGATGCTAAAAAGATTAAAGAAGCGGGTGTTGTGGACTATCCGATTTCAATTCCACTGTTAGCCGAAGAAAATTCGACAACAACCTTCTTATGGTTGGCTTATACGCGTAATGGTATCGTATTTAATGATGATAATACTTTAAATCACGATGCCTTAGTAGATACTTTAACTTTGATTGACAGTTTGGTGAAAGATGAACTTGTTAATCCAGCTAACACAACACTTTCTGGTATGGAAGCATACGGTCAAATTGCAACGGGTGACACGGCAAATATGACTGGACCTTCTTCATTTGTAACTCGAATTGAAGATGAATCTGAATCAAAAGTTGTTGGCCAAGTTCAACCAAGTCGCCCACTTTCTAAAGATGGAGATTATGCAGATAAGACAGTACCATTCAATGAAGCGATTGGTATATCAGCATATACTGAACACCCAGAAGAAGCCTTGGAATTTGTTAAATGGTATACTTCTCCTGAAATTCAAGAACAATTAAATGCTGAAATTTCAGCCACTCCAACCCGTTTATCAGTTCTTGAAAAATTATTTGAAGCTGGACAAATTCAACATGGTGATGTTTTCTACGATGTTGCTGGAATTGTTGAAAATCCATTCCCTAATGGTGTGCCAGATTATTACGCAGAAATGTCTAGTGAAATCTTTAATGGTATTAACCAATTAGCGACTGGCCAATTAACCGTTGAACAAGCGGTTGAACAAATCGAATCAGCGGTCAATGCTTTAGCTCAAAAATAATCTTAAAAAATAAGATAGCTGCCGATGGTTTATTTTCCTATCGGCAGCTTTTTTAGAAAGAATGAATGATATGATTAAAAATAATAAATCGCCTTGGTTTTTATTATTACCAAGTATATTGATTATGGGAATATTTGTTTTTTATCCGATTGTAAAAACATTCTATTATAGTCTGCATCGTTTTAAATTAACAAGACCTGATCAAATCGAAATGATTGGTCTTAGGAACTATATGTCTGTTTTACAAGATAAGAATTTTCATAATGCCTTGATTAATTCACTCTCTGTTTTAGCTTATGTTATTTTGTTTGTGATGATTTCTTCCTTGTTTGTAGCACTATTATTGAATCAGAAACGGAAATTAACACCGCTATTGACTGCAATAGCGATTTTACCATGGGCATTACCACCTCTAGTGAATGGGGTTTTGTGGTCCTTTATTTTTCATCCTTCTTATGGCATGTTGAATAAATTATTAATATCTTCTGGCATCACCCAAGCTTCCATTGCGTGGACCGCAAATACAGGTTGGCTGATGTTAATTGTCTCTTTAATTGTATCATGGCAGGTCGTTCCTTTCTGTGCGATTGTTTTGTTAGCGAATCTGCAAAGTATTCCACAAGACATTTATGAAGCTTCAGCGATGGATGGGGCAAATAGTCCTCAAACCTTTTTTTCTGTGACTCTGCCATTATTATTACCTTCTTTGTTGATTTGCTTAACTCAGGCATCTTTATCAGCTGTAAATATTTTTGATGAGATTGTCGCCTTAGTGGACTATCGTAAAGATGCTCAAACCTTGTTGATCTATAATTATCAAAATACTTTTTCATTTTTAGATTTTGGTTATGGCTCGGCGATTACCTATGTAGTGATGCTACTAACAGGAATATTTGGATATTTATATGTTCGCAATATTGCGAAAGATATGTAGGAGGTCATTTATGAAAAAATCATTTTTAGCAAATGCTGCCTACTTTCTAGCGGTACTTGTCTTTTTAATATTTACCTTAGGACCAATTTTATGGGCTTTAAATATTGCCTTAACACCTGAGGGGGAAATTACAAAAGCTTCTAGTCAGATTATTGCTTCACATATTAACTTTGATAATTTCAAGCAGTTAATGGATCCGACAACTTCCGCTTATCGTTTGATAATTCCAGCGATTATCAATTCAGTGAAGATGTCTGCGATCAGTGTTTTATTAACTGTGCCTATTTCTTTGATGACGGCATATGCCTTCTACCGTTATAATTTCAAAGGGAAAAAACCAGTATTTTTGTTGATTACATTAACTATGGTTATACCAGTATTTACGACGATCATTCCGATATATGCTATGTTTGCCCAGAACGATCTTTTGGATCATTTATTTTGGATTGCTATTATCTATGTTTCGGCCTTTATTCCTTTAAATACTTGGCTAATCTATAATCACTTTAAGGACTTGCCCTATGAGGTTGTAGAGGCAGCAATGATGGATGGTGCAGGTGAATGGCGAGTGTTTTTTGAAACGATACTGCCATTGTCTTGGCCAATTCTTATTACTAGTTTGTTAGTCGTTTTTTTAACTGCTTGGAGTCAATTCCAAATTCCTATGATTTTAACTACAAGCCAAGCTAATAAAGTAATTACACTCGTGATTCAGGATTTTAAAGGACGTTATACTGCCTCCTATGGTTTGATCGCCGCTTCTGGTTTATTAGCCATACTTCCCCCAGCTGTTTTAGCAACGACCTTTAGAAAATTCTTAATTAGTGGATTGACTGGTGGAGCAACGAAAGGATAGAAGAGATGATAGAATTATATACCGAATATTTTAAGACACTTTCGGTTGATGAGCATGAGCAGTCTTTGGACCAGATATTACGACTGTTGGGTTTTGATTTTAGTTATTATAATAGGACCTTGCCTGAATCGTCGTTGATTCTTGACATACTTGACTCGGGCTATCAGGGGATGGCATTTGATTCAAATCGTATGATTGTTAAAATAAATGATGCTGAAAGAGCACAGGTATTAATTCATCTCTTGCCCGCTTTAAAGCAAATCTATCAAGAAAGAAATTATTCGGAATCAATTTTTTTAGATACATTGAGTGATTTGGTGTATCGATTAAACCTCTATTCTAATCGTCATCATTGTTTGGGACTTACTGAAGATGACGGGCACTGGTTGTTAAGAGTCTTTTTCTTAAATATTTTTCGTCTTGGCTCCTTGCAATATGAGCGGTTGAAGTTAGATTTTAACTTGCTTCCTTTTAAATTAACATGGAAAGAAGCCAGCAAGGAAAGAATGCTCCAAGGGCAAGAAGTGCTAAGTATACATATAATGGCAGGGACATCACTGGATCAAGGTGCAGTGAATCACTCTTTTTGTCAAGCGCGAAGCTTTTTTAGGGAAGCGGGGATCAATTATTTTTATTGTTGTTCATGGCTGTTGAATCCCGATAATGAATTTTTGCTCTCGAGCGGCTCTCGCATTCTAGACTTTGCTTCACAGTTTGAATTATTAGCTTCAGCTAAGTATAAGGACTATCCCTTATATTCAATTTTTGAAACAGAATATTATAAGAATAAACCAATGACAAGTTTGCAAAAAATGGCGATAGCCCATCCAGAATATTTAGGGGTGGGTCTAGGTGTTGTTCCAATAAAAGAGTAAGTTACTTCTAAGAAGGAGAAGATAAGTAATGGGAAGCGTTAAACTACAGAATGTTTGTAAAAAATATGATGATGAGCTAATGGCGGTAGAAAATTTTAATTTAGATATTCATAATGGGGAATTTGTTGTATTTGTAGGTCCATCTGGTTGTGGAAAATCAACAACATTAAGAATGATTGCAGGTCTGGAGTCAATCAGTGAGGGGGAATTATGGATTAATGACCAACTAGCTAATGATTTGCGACCTCAAGATCGTGATTTAGCCATGGTTTTTCAATCTTATGCCCTATATCCTCATAAAACAGTTTTTCAAAATTTAGCCTATCCTTTAAAGATTCAGGGGCTTAGTAAAGAAGAGATAGACAGTAAGGTTAGACATACGGCAAAGCTGATTGAAATTGATGATTTATTAGATAGAAAGCCTCGTCAACTATCGGGAGGTCAACGGCAACGGGTGGCGTTGGGAAGGTGTCTTGTTCGGTCACCACAAGCTTTTTTAATGGATGAACCCTTATCTAATCTAGATGCCAAATTGAGAGTGAGCATGCGATCTGAAATTGTTAACTTGCAAAAGAAAATTCAAGGAACTTTTATCTATGTTACCCATGATCAGGTTGAAGCAATGACGATGGGGGATCGGATTGTGGTAATGAATAAGGGGTTGATTCAACAAGTTGGAAAGCCTGAAGAAATCTATCATCATCCCAAAAATCGATTTGTGGCGTCCTTTATAGGAAGCCCAGCTATGAACTTTTTATATTTTGATCAGTCGAAAATTACTCTGAATGATTTGAGCTGGTCTATTGAAAAAAATAGTCCATTTTATTTAGGTGTTCGACCGGAGCACATTGTTCCTGCTAGAAGCGAGGGGAATTTATATACCTTTACCGCAAAAATTGATCATATTGAAAAATTAGGGGCCGAAAACTATGTGAACTTAATCGTCAATGATCAATTAATTTTAATGAGGGATTATGGATTAAACCCATATCATGAGGGAGAAGTGTATTCCTTTAGCATTGTCCCATCAAATATAAAATATTTTGATGCGCATAGTGAAGAATCTTTTTCAATATAAAATAAAAGCATCCTATTCATTTCAATGATGATAGGATGCTTTTATTTTCTTATTTGAGGATGGTTTCGAGTTTGCTTTCGATATAGTCAACTAATTTTTGATCGTTGACAAGAACGGTTTCGAAATCGGTGAAATCTATCTTTAATTTAAAGAAGTTAATCGTTAAGATATTATCTTCAATTTTATCGGTGAGGTCGTAGGCTGGAACAAAGTTAATTTGAACGCTGTCATACTTAGTGTCTCCTGAAAACTTTTCTTTTAAATAATTCACATTGAGTGTCTTAATCGTTGGAAGGGTTAACTCAACATTACCTGGATCATCAGCAAAGAACTTATTTGACTGATAGAATTCTAATTCTTTAGAAGTGGCTTCATTGACAGGTTCATAATTGATAACCGCGGACAACACTTTGCGGACAGAGTTACTATTAAAATCATCCGTATATACTGCTTCCATCTCAGGGCGATTGGCGATGTCAAGTAGGTAAGAATCGGCAAGCTTTTCTTTTCTAGCGGCTGTTTGCCAGAAAAAATCCATTAATTCAATGGTTTCAAAGTTAATTTTTACATTTTCAAGCATATAAAGTCTCCTTTTAAAAAGATTCTTCTATAAGTATAACAGATTTATTCTGATTTTAAATACTTAAGGGTAGACCATACTTATAAAATGGCAATTTGATTGAGTGACAGTTGGGCCTGCTTAGAGACTTCTTCGATATGGGTTTGTTCATTAGGCTCACTGCGCCAGGCCATGCCGCATCCTGCTGAAAGCTCGCTTGGAATAGCGACGAGTCTTCCAGAAATTTGATGGGTCTTATAGAGATTTTCAGCAGTCATTGCATCTAGCGTGTTATGAAAAGTAATATATAAGTATTCTTTTTTAGACATACACCTAAACTCCTTGATATAAAAGTCATCTAAAGTTTGAAAGTTAGTATCAATAGATGATAATGCGCGTTGTTTTTTTAAAAACTATGTTAGAATAATTATAGTCAAATTGATAGTAATTTTCAAATACAGATTGTCTAACAAATAAGAGGGTGGAAGATATATATGAATTTATTAATGCTCGGTCATTCGATTCTTGCCTTTTATAAGCAAGATCATTTAGGAAGCTGGAAACTTACCAATGTATCTAAGCAAGGAGTTATAGCTAAGGAGGGTTATCAGCGTTTACTTAGCGAACCAGAATTGTTAAATGGCAAAGACGCTGTCTTGATTATGTTCGGTATTAATGAACTTTATTATCAAATGAAGGTTGAATCTATTATTACTAATCTAAAGAAAATGATTGAATTTATTCGAGAGCAAAATAAAGAGATTCCAATTATCTTATGCCATGTCATTCAGACAGCTGAAACGAATCGTTTGAAGCCTGACCGTATTGAATCTGTAAATTTGGAAATGGATAAATTAGCTAAAGAATATTCAACTTTAATTTTAGATTGGCAGGCACTCTATCGGGATCAGGGTGAAATTCAACCCGAATATACTATAGATGGCATTCACCTTTCAAAAAGAGGATACGATCTATTTAGTCAAACGTTATTAGAACTGTTAAACAATAATATTTCAAAGGAGTGAGAAGATGTATTTTGTAATGGATGTAGGAGGAAACTACATTAAGTCGGGTCGGGTCAATGATCAGGGGGATCTAATAGAAACTTTTCCTTCAGTAAAAACCCCCTTAGATTTACCTGCTTTTGAGGAGGCACTTGAAAAGGTTTTTTCTTCGCTGAATGAAAAAGACAAAGGAATTGCGATTAGTCATACTGGGATTGTGGATGATGATCGAGGCGTGTTAGTTTTTAATGGATCTTTACCTTTTCTCAAAGGATATCCTTATCGAGAAAAACTACAGCACCAATATCAGAAAAAAATTAATCTTATCAATGATGGGCAGGCTGCTGTGATCGCAGAACATCAGTTAGGTGCCTTAAAAGGTGTTGCTAATGGTCTTGCGTTAACTTTAGGAACAGGACTTGCCTTAGGAATTATTATTGATCATAAATTGTATAAAGGTAGTCATAATGTGGCCGGAGAGGTTTCATTTATTTTGCCAGAATATTCTGCTACTCCTTTAGTAAGACAAGGGGGCGTGTTTAACTTTGTTCGTCCAGCCAATCATTTGTTAGAATGTAAGGATGAGAATGATGCGGAAAATGTATTTCAGGCGATAAAGACTAATCATCAACCGGTGATCGATTTATTTAATGACTATTGTCGAGTCATTGCCACACTTATTTATAACCTTCACCTTGTTTTTGATGTTGAGCGAATTGCTATCGGTGGAGGAATTTCAAACGAACCCTTGATGATCGAGGGAATAAGAAAAGCCTATCACGCACTTTATGAGAATCATCCCTCCTTTGTATTTAGGGAGGAGATTTTTGAACCAGTCCCATTAACAACCTGTCATTTTAAAAATGGGGCGAACTTATTGGGCGCCTATTTGTATGCCAAAACCAGTCTTTAAAAGCATTTATTTATTTTTCTAATAAGCTTTATTTTAATAAAAGAAGTGAGAATTTATGTCGAAAAAACCCATAATATCGCTTCTTTTAACAAAAAAGTTTGCGCAGCAACTTGAAATTTAAAATAAAACCACAATAGACTTGTAAAACTTATTGATTTTAGTTATAATATTCACAAGAACAAGGGCTAGTGCAACCACTAAGGTTTTGTTCTTTAGGTCATTTATTAGCGTAGATGATCCAGCACTAGTGTCGAGAGGTGAAAGAATGCAAATCATCACAAACAATCCGATGGTTAAAGAAAAAATCAAGTCCTGTCCTGTTGAATTTATCGATGGGACATATGCGGATGTCTTCAAAGAAACTAAGCGATTAGTGATTGAAGAACGTCAAGTCATTTTAACACATCCATTGTCCGGTTCAATTAAACCTAACGAGACCTACTATAAATCAATCCTTATCACTACTACACAACTACAACAGATTGATATGGAAAGTCTTGATCTTATTGATAATGCATTGGATGTCTACGAAAAGTTCAATAGAAACCGTAAGACTCCACAATGGACCCCTCAAATTCTTGAGGATTTTGCGGATATTGATCTTGACTTGATTGAAAATGCTTTATCTCGCATTCGTTTCTCCCCTGAGTTACGATTCAAGTAACTTGCGTATTTAGAAATATTAACAGAGGTGATTAAATGAAACTTGAATTAGGAAAAATTCAAATTAATGATGTTCAAAAAGCATCCGAATCAAAAGTTGATAACGGAACTTTGTACATCAATGAAGAAGAAATTAAAGAGATCGTTTTAGCAGACGATCACATTGTTAAATGTGAAGTTGAAATTGCCAAACCAGGCGAATCAACGCGTATCACTCCAATCAAAGACGTGATCGAACCACGTTGTAAAGTAGAAGGCGACTGCGAAATCTTCCCAGGTGTTATCTCTAAAGTAGACCGCGTAGGTGAAGGCCGTACTCACGCACTTAAGGGCTGTGCAGTAGCAACTGTTGGTAAGATTGTTGGTTTCCAAGAAGGTATTGTTGATATGCAAGGACCTGGTGCTGAATTAACACCATTCTCTAAGACAATCAACATCTGCTTAGTTGTAGAACCTGCTGAAGGAATTAAACCTCACCAATACGAACAAGCCGTTCGTGAAGCTGGATTTAAGGTTGCTTTATACTTAGGTAAACTTGGTAAAGAAGTTGAACCTGATGAAGTAGTTACTTATGAAACTAAACCATTATTGGATCAAATCGCTGAATACCCTGAATTACCAAAAGTTGGTTATGTTTACATGTTACAAACACAAGGTTTGTTACACGATACTTATGTATACGGAACAGATGCTAAACATATCGTTCCTTCAATTCTTTACCCAACGGAAGTAATGGACGGAGCAATTGTATCTGGTAACTGTGTGTCTGCTTGTGATAAGAATACAACTTACCACCACTTAAATAATCCAGTTATCGAAGATTTATACGCACGTCATGGAAAAGATATCAACTTTGTCGGTGTTATCATCACTAACGAGGCGGTTTACTTGAATGATAAGAAACGTTCATCTGACTGGACAGCTAAATTATGCCGTTATTTAGGTTTGGATGGCGCTATTGTTACTCAAGAAGGATTTGGTAACCCAGATACTGACTTGATCATGAATGCTAAGAAAATTGCTGGACAAGGTGTTAAGACGGTTATCGTTACAGACGAATATGCTGGACGTGACGGTGCTTCCCAATCTCTAGCTGATGCGGATCCATCTGCAGATGCCGTAGTTACTGGCGGAAACGCTAACGAAGTGATTGTATTACCTCCAATGGATCGTATTATCGGTACATTAGATTATGTTGATACAGTTGCTGGTGGATTTGACGGAAGCTTACGCGAAAATGGCGAAATTGAAGTTGAAATTCAAGCTATCACTGGTGCAACCAATGAAATGGGCTTCAATAAACGCACGGCTCGTGGAGTTTAATCAAGGATTATAAGGGAGGTTAAATGATGAGTAAGAAACGTGTAGTACACTATATTAACCAATTCTACGCTGGTATCGGTGGAGAAGAAAAAGCTGATACAAAGCCTTTTAAAGAAGATGGCGTTAAAGGACCTGGTGTTGGTCTTAATGGTTTAATTAAAGATAATGGCGAAATCGTTGGTACAGTAGTCTGTGGTGACTCTTACTTTAACGAAAATCCAGAAGCAATCGACGAAGTTATTGAAATGATCAAATCATTTGAACCAGATCTAGTGATCGCGGGACCTGCATTTAACGCTGGTCGTTATGGGGTTGCATCTGGTGCGGTTGCAACAGCTGTTGTTGAACGTCTAGGTATTCCAGCTGTAACTGGTATGTACGAAGAAAACCCTGGTGTGGATATGTATAAGAAAGTTCCTTATATTGTTCAAACAGGTAACTCTGCTGCAACAATGCGTAAAGCATTGCCTGCTATTGCAAACGTAGTAAACAAAATTTTAGAAGGTAAAGAATTATCTCCTAAAGAAGATGGTTACTTCGAACGTCACCGTAAGAACTTCTTTACCGAAGAACGTGGATCATTCCGTGCGGTTGATATGTTAGTTAAGAAGTTAAATGGCGAAGAATTTGTAACAGAATATCCAATGCCAGACTTCGACAATGTGGAACCAGGTGTTGCTATTAAAGATTTATCGAAAGCTAAGATTGCGATCGTTACTTCTGGTGGTATCGTACCTCATGGTAACCCAGATCACATTGAATCTTCATCAGCTTCTAAATATGGTCGTTATGACATTGCTGGTGTTGATGATCTTAAAGAGGGTGAATGGGAAACAGCTCACGGTGGTTATGACCCAACTTATGCCAACGAAGACTCTGACCGTGTTATCCCAGTAGACGTATTACGTCAAAAGGAAAAAGACGGAGAAATTGGAGAATTATTCCACTATTTCTACTCTACAGTTGGTAATGGTACTGCTGTTGCTTCTGCAAAAGCATACTCTGAAGCTATTGCTAAGGAATTATTGGAAAATAATGTCGATGCTGTTATTCTTACCTCTACTTGAGGTACCTGTACACGTTGCGGAGCAACAATGGTTAAAGGTATCGAAAAGACTGGTATTCCTGTAGTTCATATGTGTACAGTTACACCTATTTCTCTTACTGTAGGTGCTAACCGTATCATTCCTACGATTGCTATTCCTCACCCATTAGGAAATCCAGCATTAGATCATGAGGAAGAATTCAAATTACGTACACACTTAGTTGATAAAGCTCTTAAGGCTTTAACAACTGAAGTTTCTGGACAAACAGTCTTTGAAGACTAATTTATAAAGAAACTTAAGCCCTTGCTAATGCAGGGGCTTTTATTTGTTTTATTTATGTAATTTTATAATAAATATTAGCGATATATTTAAATATCAAATAACTATCTGTTAATATTGATTAAATATTATGTCAATGAGATAATAAGAATATAAATTCAAAAGGGAAAGAGGATAATGATGAAGAAGTTTTTATTAAAAGCGACAGCATTTGTTCTATCGGCTAGCAGTTTATTAGGACTAAGTCCTTTAGTTCATGCAGAAGATAACAATGAAATTTCTATTTTGGCTCCTGGTTATGATGGTGGATACCTTAAAGAAGAATTGGATAAGGGTGTTGCTGGATTTGAAGAGGCTACTGGCGCTAAGGTTAATATTATTAATGTTGACTGGGATGATTTAAACTCTAAAATTGTTCAACTTGCTTCAGCTAACCAAGCACCAGATATCATGATGATTGGTACTCGTTCATTAAAACAATTTGCGGAAGAAGGAATTATTCAACCGCTAGATGACTATATTACCCCTGAATTTACTGAACCACGGGTTGAATCTGTATTACATGCAGCAAATATTGATGGCAAACAATATGGAATTCCATTTGCTTTTTCTAGCCGTGGTCTATTCTATCGTTCTGATTTAGTTGAAAAAGCTCCAACTAATTGGGATGAATTATTAGAAACAGCTCGTCAAATCAAAAAAGATAATCCAGATATGTATGCTTTCTACTTACCAGTTGATGGACCTGGTACTTCTATCGAATTGATGTCCTTCTTCTATCAAAATGAAGGATATATCTTTAATGATAAAGGTGAGTATGAAGTTAATAATGCAGCTAATGTTGAAACGCTTGAATATTTAGCTCAATTTGTACAAGAAGATTTGGTACCTAGCCCACTTGACTCTCCTAGAAATGAAGCTGCTAAAATGTTCATTAATGGTGATTTAGCTATGTTTATGTCTGGTCCATGGGAAAAAGAAGAATTAGATAAGGCTTCTGATAAAGCACCTTATTTAACAGCAAAATTACCAAAAGGAAAAGTAGAAGCTGTTAATATTGCAACTGACTCTTATGTAATTCCTAAGGGTGCTAAAAATCCTGACTTGGCATGGAAATTTATTGATTTTATGGGTCAAGAAGAATACCAACGTCCTATTTCTGAAGCCTTTGACTGGTTCCCAATCTTAAAAGCAGAACAGTCTGACGAACGTTTCCAAACAGATTTTATGAAACCATTTAGTGAAATTATTGAATTTGGACAACCCGATCCGCATACTTCTAATTGGGATACTTTCCACCGTCACTTTAATTTAGCGATTCAAGAAGCATTAACCGGTGAAAAGACAGCTCAAGAAGCTTTAGATGATGCTCAAAAGGCATTAACGCAAGAATAAAATCAGCCTATTTAGGGTAAAGAAAGCTGGGTTTTACCCAGCTTTCTTTATATTCTTTTAAAAAGGAGGGCCGTTATGATTCAAAAGAAAAATTTTCAAGCGATTTATTTTTTATTACCGGCAATGATTCTACTAACTATTTTATATGCTTACCCTATGTTTTTACTTCTCGTTCAATCTTTTCAGAAAGTTGAATTGTTTGGTGATCAATCTAAATTTGTTGCCTTCGATAATTATATAAGATTATTAAAGGATAAAGGAATTTATCATAATTTAAGAATTACCTTGCTTTATTCTTTTGTAACCATAGCTATCAAAATGTTAGGTGGCTTAATGATTGCCTTGCTGATTAATTCTGATATTTATGGAAAGAAATTGGCACGGTTTATTATGTTGATTCCATGGGCAATTCCTCAAGTAGCTGTTTCGATTATTTGGAAATGGATTTATGATACAAGATATGGTTATTTGAATTATTTTTTAGATGCCGTTAATTGGGTGCAAGGAAATATTGCTTGGCTGGCAGATAAGGATGTTACCCTCTATGCTGTTTCTATTGTTGATGCATGGATGGGCTGGCCATTAATTACCATGATGATTTTAGCAGGTTTAGAGGCGATTCCTAAGAGCCTTTATGAAGCGGGGAGATTGGATGGGGCAAATACTTGGAAACAATTTTGGCATATAACTTTGCCAGAACTCGCCCCCGTTTTGACGATTACCTTTACGCTCGTTTCAATTTGGACCTTTAATTCCTTTAATGTTATTTTTGTGATGACTCAAGGGGGCCCTTTAAGATCAACCGAGACCTTAATGATGCGTGTCTATAATGAGGCCTTTAAGAAATTTGATTTTGGCATGTCTTCAGCATTGAGCGTGTTAATCATATTGTTTATGTTGGCATTTATTTCTTTATACATTCGCCAATTGACGAAGGAGGAGTAATATTGAAAAAATCACGTAAATGGGTAAAAACACTTTTAATTTTTTCTTTTGTCATCCTTCTAAATGTTCCCATTCTGATTATGTTGAATACTTCTTTACAAACGTATGAACAAACGCTGCAATGGCCGCCGCAATTTTTTAGAATGCCATTACAGTGGGGGAACTTTATAGAAGTGTTAAATGGAGATTTTTCGGTAATTAAGCCTTTGCTAAATTCAATCATTGTGTCAGTTTCTACGATGCTTATTTGTACACTAGTTGCTTTATTTGCGGCATATGCTTTATCAAATTTTGACTTTAAAGGCCGAAAATGGCTTCTTTATACAATTTTGGTGATGCAGATGTTGTCTCCTGTTCTATTAGCGAATCCATTATATGCAATATTTAATCGTCTTGGACTATTAGATTCTCTTTTTGCTTTGATTATAGCTAATACAGCCTCTTCTTTACCAATGTCGATCTGGATGATGTATACGTATTTAGCTCAAGTACCGTCATATCTTGAAGAGGCAGCTCGTTTAGACGGAGCAAATCGCTTTGAAAGTTTAATTAAAATCATCTTACCAACGGCAATGCCTGGCGTCATCACAGTTGGTATATTCGCCTTTATTGCAGCATGGGGAGATGTTGTTTTTGCTAGAATGGCGATTTTTACCAAAGAACTAAGACCTATTTCAATGGCATTAATGGATTTTGAATCTTTATATAAGACTTCTTGGGAATTACAGATGGCTGCATCGACCTTATCTGTATTACCTATCTTTATTTTATTTCTTTATGTACAAAAATATTTGGGGTGTAGTCTCGCAACAGCAGGAGGTAAATAATGGTTGCACTTGCTATTAAAAATTTAAATAAATCCTATTCAAAAGGGAACAAAATATTTGATGATTTTAATGTTTCGTTTGATACTGGGGAGTTAATTGTCATCTTAGGACCTTCGGGGTGTGGAAAATCTACCTTATTGAGATCGATCGCTGGACTTGAAGAAATTGAATCAGGTGAAATTGATATGGATGGGGTTAATATTGCTAACATAGACCCCAAGGATCGTCAGATTGCCATGGTTTTTCAAAACTATGCACTTTATCCACATAAGACAGTCTATGGAAATTTAGAGTTTGGCTTAAAAATGCGTAAGGTAGATAAAGAAACGCGGCAAAAGAGGATTGAACAAGTTGCTGAAATGCTTGGATTAACGCCATTTTTACAAAGAAAACCCAAAGCTCTATCCGGTGGTCAAAGACAGCGGGTTGCACTAGGGCGTGCCTTGGTTAATAGTCCAAAACTATTTTTGATGGATGAACCTTTATCGAATTTGGATGCCAAACTAAGAGTAAAAATGCGGTCTGAAATTATTCAGTTACATAAACAATTAGATGAAACAATCATCTATGTGACGCATGATCAAACAGAAGCAATGACGATGGCGGATCGAATTTTATTATTGAATCAAGGAGAAATACAACAATTTGATCGCCCTGAAAAGCTTTATCATGAACCAGCTAACTTGTTTACGGCTGAATTCATTGGTTCACCCGCTATGAATATTCTCTCACTACCAGTGGAAAACCAACAAGTTCAATTATTGAATCAAACTTTTAAATTACCATTCACTTATGATAAGTCCTCTATTTATTTAGGAATTCGTCCAGAAGACGTTACATTAACTTCTGATGGTGAACAACCAATTTTATATACTGAAAATTTAGGGAATGAATATTTAATTTTCGTGAATTATCAAGGTAAGGAAGTTGTCATACGGTCAGATAGGGATTATCCAACCAATGGGAAATATGACTTATCATTAAATCCAGATAAATTGCACTGGTTTGATCAGGATACTCAATTAAGGAGGAGTGAGCTTTAAACAAGATGGTGAAACGTTTTTTTGATTTAACTGCCAACGAAATGGTGGAGTTAAATAAAGAGGATTTATTAACGGCTATTCAAGCTTGTGAAGGAAGAGTGGTTCTTTCTGAAAATGATGTTACCAGAGGACCAACTGTCATTGGTGTGACAAATAGTGAACTGGCAAGAGCGAGCGGTGCAGATTTGATACTTTTGAATAAATTGGATCTACAAGATCCAAAAATACCTGCATTGGCTAATAGTTCTAAGCCAATTGCTGATTTAAAAAAGCTGGTTATGCGTCCAATTGGGGTTAATCTTGAAGCGGTATCGCATCATTATGAAAAGAGTTTAGAACCGCTTTTAACATTGCCGACGGGACGGATCGCTAGTTATGATAACTTTAGCTTAGCTGAAAGAATGGGCTTCAATTTTATTTGTTTAACGGGTAATCCTAAGACAGGAGTAAGTTTGAGTGCTCTTGTTGAAGCGGTAAGAGTAGCTAGAGATGTTTTTTCAGGAATTATTATGGTTGGAAAAATGCACTCAGCTGGTGTTGATGAACCTGTGATCGATTCCAAAACGGTGTTGGCATTTATTGATGCTGGGGCGGATGTTATTTTAATCCCAACCCCTGGTTCTTTGCCTGGGTTTACACGGGAAGAAGCGATCGAAATGACTCGATTTTGTCATCAAAAGGGTAAAATAACATTAGCCGTTAATGGGGCTTCTCAAGATTATTCATCTAGAGAAACTATCCGACAATTTGCTATAATAAATAAAGAAATTGGTGCGGATATTCACCATATTGGTTCTTCGGGAACAGGGGGAATCGCGCCTAGTGAAAATATTTTTGAATTGTCGCTTGCAATTAGGGGTTTAAATCATACGCTAAGACAAATGGCTAGTTCGATTAAGCGATAAAGTTGTTAGATCAAAGAATTAGGTAAAGTATAGCCACAGAATTTTTAGGGTTTAGGGCTGTGACATATTGTCACAGCCTTCTGTCCTGAATAGGAGGAATTATTTGATAATTGAGGGAAAAAGCAAAGATATTTTTCAAAAAATGACCAGAGACTACCAAATGGTATTTCCCTGTGGCGGGGGAGGAACCTGTGGAAAGTGTCGAGTAAAAATTGAATCAGAAAACTCTGTACCGATTACTCAAGCCGATCGCCTTCTTATATCAAAACAAGCGATTTCTGAGGGATATCGGTTGGCTTGCCATTTAAAGGGTGATAATTGGGTGCGCGCATATGTACCAGATCAGAGCATGACTGCTTCAGAGGGTATACAAATTCTTAGAACGGGTCATTTGGCCCCCTTCGTGATTGATCCTGTTATTTATTATAAACAAGAAGAAAAAAAGATTTACTATCTCGATCGGCCATTGGCTAATTGGCAGGAATCAAAGAGCTTTTATATTGTAACCGTAGATATTGGCTCAACGACAATTGTTGTGTCATTGTTAGATGGTCAAAGTGGTCAAGAAATTACGTCCGAGACCTGCTTAAATCCACAAAGAAGATTCGGTCAAGATGTAATGTCTCGGATTTCTTCTGTACAAAAAAATTCAGAAAATCTTACTGAAATGCAAGGTGCTGTCCTATCTGAGATACGTGACATACTGGTACAAATGTGTTTGAATCATGAGATTGAGTTCGAGCAAGTTTTTGGAATCTTTATCGCAGGAAACGCTGTTATGAATCATATACTTCTAGGTGTATCCCCAGAACCCTTAGGAGTGGCTCCATATCAGTTGGTCATAAAAGACCTTCAGGAACGAAACTTTCATGAAATGGGCTTTGATTGTTTTGGAGAAGGAATATTAGCGACGCTTCCTAATGTTTCAGCATTCGTTGGAGGCGATATCGTCGCAGGAATTCTCGCAACTGCTCTTTATCGGCAACAACAAACTTGTCTTTTTGTAGATATTGGAACGAATGGTGAGATTGTCTTAGTTCATAAAGGAAAAATGTATTCAGCATCTTGTGCGGCAGGTCCCGCCTTAGAAGGGATGAATATTACTTGTGGAATGACGGCTCAACCCGGTGCCATTGAAGAAGCAACTTTCTCGCGAGCCTCTTTAAGATATAAAACGATTGCTAAAAAAAAGGCCGTTGGAATTTGTGGATCAGGCATTTTGGCCTTAATTCGTGAGTGTTTAAAAGAAGAATTGATCATTCCGAGGGGAAATATCGCCAAAGCTGAAGCCTTAAGTCCAAGATTACAAACCTATATTGATAATAAAGCTAAAAAGATTTGGATTGATCGACGCAGAAATATTTTTATTTCTCAAGGAGATATTCGCCAAATCCAATTAGCCAAAGGTGCTATTTTGTCGGGAATACAAGCACTGATGGCTCAAGCAGGTATTGATGCTGAGGATATTGATCGAGTCTTAATCGCCGGACAATTTGGTGCCTATGTTACGGCAGAGTCACTCACAGTAGTAGGCTTAGTTCCTAAATCACTTAAGGATAAAATTGAGTATGTTGGTAACACTTCTCAAGCTGGTTGTAGAATGTTTGCTTTAAATCATCATTTTTATCATCGTGTCAATCAAATGGTAGCAGAAATTCAACATGTTGAGTTGTCTTTGTTACCTGGTTATGATCGACTTTTTGCGAAAGCGACTTTATTTAAGTAAAAGGGGAATAATATGGAAAAGTTTAAAAAACATTACTATGACAAAATGACGCCGGTTGAGCGTTTGACTGCGATTAATGCTGGTCAAGAATTTGATCGTTTGCCAGCAGTGCTCTTCATTCCAGATTTGAAAGCAAAATTAATTAATTGTAGTATTAGAGATTTGTATTTTGATAAAGAAAAAATCATTCAGGCAGAACAAGCGGCTTATGATCGGTTTGGAAGTGATGCTATATTTTTAGGGCCTAATTCTAAAGGGATTGCGACTGCATTTGGCACCAAAATTGATTATCCTTTAGATAGTTTGCCACAAATTACCCACTATCCCTTAAGTTCATATGATGATTTAGAACAAGTCGATGCTGCAAAAGTTCTCTCTTGTGAACGAATATTATTCTTTAAAGAGGCCCTTAAGGATATCGGGGCAAGAGCCAGTGGGGTTGTGCCATTTTATTCATACTTAGGTGGAACAGTGACAGTGGCATCCTACTTAAGAGGGATTGAGGTCCTACTTAAAGATATGCGAAAAAATAAAGAGCAAGTTCATGAATTATTGCAAAGGGTATTGAAAAGTCAAAAGTTAATTGTAGATAGTTATTGTGAAATTCCAGGTATTCGTTTTGCGATTGCAGATCCGGTTGCTTCGGGTTCTCTTATGTCACCAAGGCTTTTTAAAGAATTTGCAATGCCTTGTTTGATAGAACTGTGTCATTATATTAAGCAAAAATCTGGTCATGGTCCTTTGCTTCATATGTGTGGTAAAATGGAAAAAGTATGGTCCGAGATTAAGGAACTTCCTTTAGATACTTTCTCCATTGATAATGCTTCGAGTATGGAAGAGGCCGTCGACTGTTTTGGAGAAAAATTTTCGATTACCGGAAATGTTCCACCCGTTGATGTGATGTATGAGGGGACGGCTGAAATGATTGATCAATCGGTAAAACAATGTGTTGATGCTAGTAAGTCGAATCCTAGAAAATTACGTCTTGCTTTTGGCTGTGATATGCCATACTTAGCACCGGTGGAGAATATTGATCACTTTATGCGAGCGGTTCGAAAACATGCCTCTATGGAATCCATTATTAAGGCAACCAAAAGAGTTGACTTTTAATCATTTTGAGGGTACTATATAAGGGTAGAAAGTTTAAATATTTAAAGAGTATCATTTTGAATGAATCCTTTTTTTATTTTAAGTTTTATCTGCAATATTTTAGCGTAATCGCGTAAGGAGGATTTCATTATGAATAATGGAACAGTTAAATGGTTTAATGCAGAAAAAGGTTTTGGCTTTATTGCTCAAGAATCTGGTGATGATGTTTTTGTACATTTCTCAGCAATTAATGCAGATGGCTTTAAGACTTTAGAAGAAGGTCAAAAAGTTACTTTTGACGTTGAGGAAGGCGATCGTGGTCTTCAAGCTTCAAACGTTTCTGTTGTAGAATAATTCAATGATTTATCAAGCCAGGGGATGCCTGGCTTTTTTTATTGCAACAAGGAGGGAGATTATCAATTGAATCAGATTGTACTAGCAAATAATCTTCAAAGAGTCAGTGAACAGGTCTCAAAATATTCTGGTCATTTATTAGCGGTGACCAAGTTTGTTGATAAGGATGTTACGCGTGCTCTTTTCGAATTAGGAGTTAGGGAGATGGCGGAGAATCGTCCAGAACCTTTTCTAAAAAAATTAGAAGAACTGTCGGATATTAAAGATCAGATTACTTGGCACTTTATTGGTCATTTACAAACGCGTCAAGTTAAAAAGGTGATTCATAATATCGATTACCTTCATTCTTTAGATCGTGTTTCACTTGCCAAGGAGATTCAAAAAAGAGCAATATGTCCTTTGAAGTGTTTTCTACAAGTAAATGTCTCAGGAGAAGCTAGCAAAGGAGGATTTCAACCGGATCAGGTTTTGGATGTGATTAATAATTTGGTCAATTATGATAAAATTATTATCGTTGGTTTAATGACGATGGCTCCGATTGATGCGACGGATTCTGAACTACATCATTATTTTAAGGAATTAAGGTTATTACAAGAAAAGATTGAATCATTAGAATTAAAGCAAGCGCCTTGTCACGAATTGAGTATGGGAATGTCACGTGATTATTTGATTGCCTTAGAGGAAGGCGCTAGCTATGTCCGTATAGGGACGGCTCTTTATAAGGAATAGTTTAATTGGAGCACTAAAAACTTCCAATAAAGGATCTAAAAGTGATGCCTTTATTGGAAGTTTTTTCTCTAAATATTAATATTTGAGTTTCCATATTTCACGATTATAATCTGTCATAGTACGATCAGAGGAGAAGAAGCCAGATTTGGAGATGTTAACAATGGTTTTACTGTACCACGATTCAAAATCTTCGTAGTCAGATAGCATCTGTTCTTTAACTTTAATATAATCTTCTAAATCTAAGAGTGTCATAAAATAATCTTTATGGATAAGCTCATGATGAAGTCTTTCGAGACGCTCTGCATTACCAAAATACATCATGCCATGGGATACAATAAAATCAACTAATGGACGAATATTTTCTTTTTGATAATAGTCTTCAGCATGATAGGCATTTTTATTATAGAGGTCTATCACATCTTGACTATGCTTGCCAAACAAATAGATATTTTCGGATCCAACTAAGTCCGCAATTTCGACATTAGCGCCATCCGAGGTACCCAATGTGAGGGCGCCATTGACCATGAGTTTCATATTTCCAGTACCGGAAGCTTCTTTAGAGGCGAGTGAAATTTGCTCCGAGATATCTGCTGCTGGAATCAAATAGGAAGCGCTGGTAACATTATAGTTTTCAATCATTACTACTTTGAGATGAGGAGATACCTCATCGTCTAATCGAATTAACTGGGAGAGTGTCAAAATAAGATGAATAATATCTTGGGCAATTGTATATGCAGGAGCTGCCTTTCCACCGAAGAGCACAGTGATTGGAGTCGCCGGTATATTTCCTGCTTTAATTTCTAAATATTTATGAATGACCCATAGTGCGTTCAGTTGTTGACGTTTATATTCATGAATTCGTTTAATTTGAACATCCATTATCGAGTGTTCATCAATTGTGATATCCATCGTTTCCTTTAGATATCGTTTTAGCTTGACTTTATTTAGGAATTTAATGGCTCTTAACTTATTTCTTGTACGGGCCTCGTCTTTATATGCAAGGAAGTTAGAAAGATCTGCAGTATCCTTCCAATCTGTCCCAATCTTTACATCAAGAAAACTGGCTAGACTTTGATTAATATCCATCAGCCAACGTCGGAAGGTAATACCGTTTGTAATATTATGAAATTTATTCGGATATATTTCGTAAAAATCAGATAAAGTCGTGTTTTTAAGAATATCTGTATGTAATTGGGCAACACCATTAACTGAATAGCCAAAGTGAAGTGCTAAATGTGCCATATGAACTTGGTCGTAGTCGTCAATAATCCAGGTTGATGGATTTGCTGGATATTTTTGGCAAATATAGTTATGAAGTTGGCGAATAATTTGAGCAATCTCTGGGATGACCTGATCCAAATCTGACATTGGCCAAGTTTCTAACGCTTCAGTTAAAATAGTATGATTGGTAAAGGCGACAATCTGAGTAACAATATTGATTGACTCGGAAAAATCCACTCCTTCTATCATTAATAGACGCATTAGTTCAGGAATAACAAAAGCAGGATGGGTATCATTGATATGGATTAAGGCATAATCCATTAAGTCATGTAAGTTAGACCCTTTTTGTTTAGCTTCGTGGATAATGAGTTGGGCGCCATTGGACACCATAAAATATTGTTGATAGACGCGTAAAAGACGACCTTCATGGGTTGAATCATCTGGATATAGAAAGAGAGTGAGATTGCGCTTGATATCCTTTTTATCGAAATCGATCGAATTTTCCTTAATGATATCTGATTCAACAGAGTCTAGATCGAATAGTCGAAGACGGTTGCGTGTATTTTGTTGGTAGCCTAATATATCAATTTCATAAAGTGTTGATTTAAGAGTGAAATCTTTAAAGGGGACATCGAAACGAAGTTCACCTGCATTTAACCAAGATTGGCCTTCAAGCCATTGATCAGGAAGAGATACTTGCTGATTATTGATAAAATTTTGCCGAAATAATCCAAAATGGTAGTTAAGACCGATTCCATCGGCGTTAATTCCTAGCTTAGTCATTGAGTCAAGGAGGCAAGCAGCTAAACGCCCTAAACCACCATTACCGAGTGAGGGCTCATTTTCGTAGGATTCAATCGCCATCAAGTCTTTTCCGTTGGCGATTAATTCATCTCGGATCTGTTTATGAATCCCTAAATTTAAAAGATTATTGGATAAGAGCTTTCCGATTAAGAATTCAGCTGAGAAGTAATAGAGCTTTTTTTGTTGATCGTGATCATTTGTTGGCAAATTATGACTTTTTTCTTTGACCATACTAAATAGTACATCATAGATTTCTCTATCTGAACAATCACGGACTTTTTTTCTAAAACGAGTTTTTGTATAAGCTTCTAATGAGGTCATAGGTAGCTCCTTTATGGGTTATTTTTTTCATTATAGCGGAAATAGGTGGCGGTTAAATCAATGAGAGGTTTTTTTATCGATTCATAGACTTTTGCATCAGTGATACGCCAACGCCAGTTATTTCCAAGTGTTGATGGCGTATTGATGCGAGCCTCATTGCTTAATTCTAATAAATCAGCCATGGAATAAATAGCAAGCTTGCTTGGTGAAGCTGCAATTCCTCGGTTCATAGCCCAGGAGATTGATTCATCTGACCCTTTGTTGAGATAGGAGCTTGCTTGCAGACTGTGAAAATAGTTAGTTGGATTTTGAGCCCAACCGAGTGCTGTTTCATTATCATGGGTACCTACATAAGCAACAGAATTCGCTTGATAAGCATGAGGTAAATGATCATTATCAGCTTGACCTGAAAAAGCAAATTGTAAGACATACATAATAGGAAAATTTGTTTTTTGAATAAGTCTCTGAAGTTGTGCGGTTTGGACGCCTAAATTTTCTGCAATGATAGGGCAAGAACCTAGCTCTTTTTTAAGATGATTAAAAAAGTCCCACCCTGGCCCTTTTACCCATTGGCCGAGTCTAGCATCAGACTCAGTGCCTTGGTAAGGGATTCGCCAGTATGCTTCAAATCCTCTAAAATGGTCAATTCTTAAATAATCATAGAGTTCTAGTGAAAAGCGAAGCCGGTTCAACCACCATTGGTATCCTGTCTTTTGATGGTAATCCCAATTGTAAACTGGATTTCCCCAAATTTGTCCTAATTCTGAAAAATAGTCAGGTGGTGTTCCGGCAATATATTGGAGTTTCTTTTGATCATTTAGTTGAAAAAGTTGAGGCGTTGTCCATACATCAACTGAGTCTTCGGCTACATATAATGGAATATCACCAATGATTTGAATATGCTTTTTATTGGCATAACTTTTTACTTGTTGCCATTGTTTGAAGAAGAAGTATTGGCAGACTTTGTGGTAATTGATATTAGCCGTTAGTTTTTTACGGTATTCATTGAGTGTGTTCGGTTGGCGAACACGAATTGCTTCGGGCCAATTCTGCCATGACTGTCCCTGAAATACTTCTTTAAGTGCCAAAAATAAACTATAATCTTCAAGCCACTCTGATTTCTCAATAAAAAGATCATAATCCGAATCGGGCTTCTTTAAAAAATTATTGACAGCTATCTTAAGTATTTGAGGACGTGTCTGATAAAGCATATGGTAATCAATGGAATCATTAGATGGATCACAGCGGTGAGATTGATAATCTTCTAAATTAAGATAGCCTTCAAAAGCAAGTTGGTCAAAATCAATAAAGTAAGGATTTCCCGCTTGGGCAGAGAAAGATTGATAGGGAGAATCTCCGTAACTCGTTGGTGTTAAGGGAAGAATCTGCCAATATGATTGGCCCGTCTCCACTAAAAAATCGATGAAATCGTAAGCCGACTGTCCAAAAGTTCCAATGCCATAGCTGGATGGAAGTGAGAAGATGGGTAATAAAATGCCACTGGCTCTTTTCATAGACAAATTCCTCCTGAGATAATTAGTTTTATTATAAAGTAAAAGCTAGATAAGGCCAAATAAATATTACATGATTCCATAAAAAAAGCCAGCAGACAGTGTCTGCTGGAATTGAAGATGGCTTATTCAGGTTTTTCTGGCACTTCGATTTCTCCATCAATAATCTTTTGGCGATATTCTTCAACAGCTTTCTTGACTTCATCACTCAGTTGATCAGTGGTTAAGTCAACACCTCCATCTGCTAATCCAAGAGTTTGAGTTCCTGCTTTAAATCCATTAGCAGCTGTTTCTTCCGTAAATTTCTTGACCGATTCACCAACCTGTTTAAGGGTAGAGGCTAATGTTAAGTGACGTTCTTCACCATCAATTTCTACTAAACCTTCAGCGTCTTGATCAAGGTCGACCCCAATCACATATAATTCAAGAGAAGGATCGTTTGATACACGGTCTTTTGCTTCGGAGAAGACACCTTGTCCAGTACCGCCTGAAGCATGATAAATAATATCCACGTTGTCCGAGTACATAGCAGCAGCTAGTTGTTTTCCTTTAGGAGCATCGGCAAAGTGACCAGCATATTCAACTGAGATTTCAATTTCTGGGTCTACAGCTTTCACACCGGCTACAAAACCAGCCTCAAAACGGTCAATAACTTCGGATTCAACACCACCTATAAAGCCAACATGTTTGGTTTTTGTGGTCATAGCAGCAGCGACACCTGCTAGGAATGCGGCTTCGTTATCTTTAAAAGTAATTGAAGCGACATTATCTTTTTCGACAATGGAGTCGACAATAACAAAGTTTGTTTCTGGGTGTTGTCCAGCAGCTTCATCGATAGCTGGTTGGAGTTTATATCCAATTCCGAATAATAAATTAAAGCCACCTTGAACAGCAGTGTTAATATTGGTTACGTAGTCTGAGTCAGACTTTGATTCAAGGTAGTCGAAACCATCGACACCTTTTTCTTTGCCGTTTTCTTCTCCCCATTTGCTTAAGCCTTCCCAAGCAGATTGGTTAAATGACTTATCGTCCACGCCACCAACGTCTGTAATAACGATAGGTTTAACCTCATTTTGAGCTGCAACGCTGAGTGAAGGTAGTCCAGCACTAGCCAACGTTAAAGCTGCGAGAGAAAGAGTGATTCCTTTACGCATATCCATACCTCCATAGATTTAAATGATACCTTAAATATACAGATTTATTAGGTATAAAGCAAGCGGTTTCTGTCAGTGTAGTAGTTTCTTTTTTAATTTTCGTAAAAATAAGGACCTTGATGATTTTTCAACAAGGTCCTTGGGAGTGAAGATAGGGTTATTTAGCTTGATAAGCTAGGGCAATTTCAGCACCGAGTTTTGCATTGTTATAGACTAATTGGATATTGCTATCTAGGGATCGTCCCTCCGTTAATTCAACAATTCGTGCTAGAAGGAAAGGTGTAGATTCTTTTCCTTTAATTCCAGCTGCTTCTTCATCAGCAATGGCTTGATCAATAATTTTTTCAATTTCTTCATTGGGAATTTCGAATTTTTTTGGAATAGGGTTAGCGACCAATAATCCTCCCTTGAGCCCTAAAGTGTCTGAAACTTTCATCCGTTTTGCAATCTCTTCCGGTGAGTCTGCTCTAGAAACGAGCTTATAGGATGAAGTGGATGAGAAGAAGGCAGGTAAATAGTCGGTTTGGTAACCTACAACTGGAACGCCTTTTGTTTCAAGGTATTCTAAAGTGCGAGGTAAATCTAAAATGGCTTTTGCTCCTGCACATACGACAGTTACCGGTGTTTGAGCGAGCTCTTCTAGGTCTGCAGAGACATCCATGTGGTCTTGATATCCACGATGGACGCCACCAATTCCTCCAGTAACAAAAACTTTGATACCCGCTAAGTGAGCACCAATCATGGTAGTCGTTACTGTGGTCGCACCGATCTTTTTATCAGCAATCACTTCGGCTAGGTCACGTCTAGATACTTTTACGACATTTTTGGCAGTAGCTAAGGTCTCGAGGTCTTCTTTTTCCAAACCAATTTTAAATTTGCCGTCCATAATAGCAATTGTTGCAGGAACAGCACCAGCTTGACGAATAATCGATTCTGTCTTTTCTGCCATTTCCACATTTTTTGGATAAGGCATTCCATGTGAGATAATAGTAGATTCTAAAGCGACGATGGCTTTTCCTTGGTCAAGAGCTTCTTGAACTTCTTTTGATAAAGATAATAATGGATGTAACATTGTTTGATCTCCTTTTAATAAAATAGTGTCTGAACGTCCTGTTTAAGTTGCAAAGGGGAGAGGTCTGGGCGCACAGTTTGTGAAGCAGCGACTGTATAATAGGCATTTGCCATGGCATATTTAAGGCATTCCTCTTGAGGCATGCTTTGACTAATACCATAAATTAATCCGGCAGAGAAAGAATCTCCAGCACCTGTAACATCCACTACATGCGGATTTTGTGGTGGCTGATAAAAGTTCGATACGTTTTTTTTTGAACAATATAGGCAAGGACGGCCACCTCGAGTCAGGATAACTTGTTCAATTCCTAAATCTAACCAAGATTGTCCCAAATAGGAAAGATCATGGTCAGAATGAACTTCATGATTAAAGAAACTTTCTGATTCATCTTGGTTAACAATTAGCCAAGATACTCCTTCCAAGTTAGTAGGCAAGTGTTCCATTTTTGGGCCAGATACAGGTATTAAGATCAAAGGAATTTTCTTGGCTCTACAAAGTTTAATCAGAGCCTCAATCCCTGAGTATTGGAGGTTTAAATCTGCCACCACCATTTCAGCGGCTGTCAGTTGATCTTGGTGGCGTTGAATCCATTGATCGTTCATTTTTTTGCAGACCGCCATATCTGCAAATGCAAAGGTCATTTCTCCTTGATCATCTAAGACCGCAGTATAGGATGAAGTATTATGGTCTGGTAACAAATCGATATGTGTTAGGTCCATATAGGAATGACTCGCTAAATAAATGGATTGGTAGTCCGCATCATCTCCCGCAATGGACAATAAAGAGACTTGTTGGTTAAGCCGACCAAGATTTTCAGCGATATTTCGTCCTACGCCGCCGCAAGAATTAATCGCATTGACCGGATTGGAAGTGCCATATTTTAGTGGAGTATCCAAATGGTACTTGCGATCGATATTCATTCCTCCTACACAGTAGATTGACCGTGATTGAATATTCAAAGAGTCTACAATAATAAGCCTCACACCTTTCCATGCTTAATTATAAGGACGATAGTTTTATTATAATCAAAAAATGGATAACTAGCTATCTTTTCATTAATATTTTTGAACATGCTTCTAATTGTGAGAATAAACTAAGAAAATGATAACTAGATTTTTTTTGGTTAAGAAATTGATCAAAATAATTGCTTTTAACATGGAAGCGTTTTATAATACGGTTATTAAGATTAAGGAGGAATTGTTGTGGTACAAACTCTATCTGAATTTTTAACAGAAGCAATCGCGGAAAAGAAAGCTAAGAATCTTTATAATGAAATCGAGCCCTTAGAATCAGCAAATGGGCCAATTATTAGGATTGCTGGCCAAGATTTAATTAATCTTTCTTCAAATAATTATTTAGGATTAGCAACTTCAGAGCGCCTAAAAGAAGCAGCTAAAACAACTATTGATGAATACGGAGTTGGTGCAGGGGCGGTTCGTACCATTAACGGTACATTATCTGTTCATAGCGAATTGGAAAAGAAAATTGCTGAATTTAAACATACAGAAGCAGCTATAGCTTTCCAATCTGGCTTTAATTGTAATATGGGGGCTATCTCAGCTATTATGAATCGGGACGATGCTATCCTTTCGGATCAATTGAATCATGCTTCAATTATCGATGGCTGTCGTTTATCTAGAGCTAAGATTATTCCTGTAAAACACCAAGATATGGATGATTTACGAGCCAAAGCAAAAGAAGCGACGGAATCCGGTTTATATAAAAAGGTAATGTATATTACTGACGGTGTTTTTTCTATGGATGGAGATGTCGCTAAGATTCCTGAAATTGTGGAAATTGCTCAAGAATATCATTTAATCACTTATGTGGATGATGCTCATGGTTCTGGTGTGATGGGTCAAGGAGCTGGAACAGTTAAACACTTTGGTCTATCTGATAAAATCGATCTACAAATTGGTACACTGTCTAAAGCCATTGGTGTAGTTGGAGGTTATGTAGCGGGTAGTCAACAAATGGTTGATTGGTTGAAAGTTGCGGCTAGACCTTTCTTATTCTCAACTTCTTTAACACCAGGTGCTGCTAAAGCTGCGACTGAAGCCTTGACCATGTTGATGGAATCGACCGAATTGAATGAAAAATTATGGGAAAATGGTCGCTATCTCAAAGATAAACTTAAAGAATTAGGCTTTAATATTGGTAATTCTGAAACCCCCATCACACCATGTATTATTGGAGATGAAGGGATTGCTCAAGAATTTTCTGCACGGCTAAGAGAAGAAGGGGTTTATGCTAAATCGATTGTATTCCCAACAGTACCGTTAGGAACAGGTCGGATTCGTAACATGCCAACGGCTGCTCATACTAAAGAAATGTTAGATCAAGCAATTGCTGCCTATGAAAAAGTTGGTAAAGAACTTGGGGTTATTTAATAGTTAGCCAAGGGAATATAAGGAGATTATTTATGAAACGAATTATTGTTACAGGTGCCTTGGGTCAGATAGGATCCGAACTAGTGGGCAAACTATCCGAGATCTATGGTACCGAAAATGTGATCCCAACTGATATCCGTAAGGATGAATCGATGCAGGTTTGCCAGAATCCAAATTTTGAGATTGTGGATGTCACCGATTTTGATCGATTACTAGAAGTGAGTAAAAAATATGAAGTAGATACCATGATTCATCTAGCGGCTTTATTATCTGCCGTAGCTGAAGCTAAACCAAATCTAGCTTGGAATATTAATATGGGAGGCTTAGTGAATGCCCTAGAAGTAGCTAGGGAATTGGATCTCCAATTCTTTACTCCTTCTTCAATTGGAGCTTTTGGACCGACTACCCCTAAAGATCAAACACCTCAAGATACGCTTCAAAGACCTTCGACAATGTATGGTGTCACCAAGGTATCCGGTGAGCTTTTATGTGATTATTATCATCATAAATATGGCCTTGATACCCGAGGTGTTCGTTTCCCAGGATTAATTTCCTATGTGACACCTCCTGGTGGCGGAACGACAGACTATGCAGTGGATATCTACTATCAAGCGATCAAAGAGGGTAAGTACACTTCCTTTATTGATCGTGGAACGAAGATGGATATGATGTATATGCCAGATGCCTTGCAGGCTATTGTTGATCTAATGGAGGCTGATGCAAGTAAGCTTATTCATCGGAATGCCTTTAATATTTCAGCAATGTCTTTTGAACCAGAAGAAATTGCCGCCTCGATTAAAAAATTTATGCCTGAATTTGAGATGGATTATAAAGTCGATCCAGTACGACAGTCGATCGCTGATTCATGGCCCAACTCTTTGGATATTTCTGCGGCTCAAAATGAATGGGGTTTTAAATCAGAATATGACTTAGATAAGATGACCAAAGATATGTTGGAAAAATTACGTGTAAAGCTAAATGATGCTAAATAATTGTATGGTTTGTAAAAAATAGGGGATTTTCCCCTATTTTTTGTTTTATATTGAGTAAATAGTGAAGAATTTTAGAAAATAAGCAGATATTTTAAAGAACACAATTAACTAAAAAAAGGGTTTAACCTTTGATGGACAGGGATTGTAATCGCTTAATAAACAAAAGGATTAGATTGGTTTTTTTTTGTAAAAGGGAGTAAGCTAAAACTAGCTTATAAAAAGGAGCGATAAATTATGAAAAAAACTTTAAAGAAATTAACGATTATCTCAATGAGTGCCTTAACAATAGTAGGTACGGTTCCAAGCTTAGCAGTTTTTGCCCAAGAAGGTGAAAGTGAAGCATCTAGTTCTGAACTCATTGATAGTACGACAGATGAAGAAAATCTACCTTCCTCACTGTTACAAAATTCATTGGAAGATTTACTAGAAAAATTTGCATCCGAAAATCCTAAAGCAACGATTGAAAAAATTGTTGTTAAACCTTTGGATAAGGAAGATCTAGCTGATGTTGTTAGTGACAAAGTAGAAGATATTATTGATGAGGCATCAAAAGAATTAGATGAAGAATCGAGCGAATCAGAAGTAAGCAGTTCGGAAGAAATGACTTCGACTGATGAGGCAGCAGATTCACAAGAAACAGTTTCTGATGGAGAAGCCGGTGATGAAAATGACCTCTACCAAATTGCTTTTCTAGCAAAAGATAGCGAAGGAAAAGCTTTTGTAAAATCTTATCAAAGCGACAATCTATCTCCGCTACCAGAAAAGGTGACTGAAAAATTAATGACACTCTTGGAAGATGGACAGTCCGAGCTTGGATCTGCTATAGAAGCAGCTTCTGAAAAAGTCGATGAAGCAATGGATTCATCCAGCGAGGAAGCAGATGCGGGTGAAACATCCAACGAAGCAGAGTCAGAAGAGCAAGAAGGAATTCAAGAATCCTCATTAGCAGCTTTTGATGAAATTAAGGATAAAGCAGAAGAAATCGCTAGTTACGGTCAAGCCAGAGAGTTTATTTACTCTGTTAATCCAGAGACAATGGTGACTGAAGTATTGGTTAAAGTCTACGAAAATCCACAAGAACCTGAATCCGGACGTCAAGCAGAAATTACTTTGGATGCGATGAGTCTTGAAGTTATTAAAGCAGAAGGTGATTTACCTGAAACTAGCGAGCAAGTTGAGGGTAGTCAATCGGTTGAAGAGCACTCCCAGGAAGCTGCTGCAAGTTCAGAAAAAAGCACCGAATCTAGCGAAGAAAAATCAAGTGAAAAAGAGGCTGAATCTAAAGTAGTAGATGAAAAGAAGGACGAAAGTTCAAAAGAAGAGGCTAAGTCTGACGATAAAAAAGAAGAAAGCAAAGAGTCGGAAAAAGCATCAGAAAAAAAATCTGCCGATTCTAAAGAAGAAAGCAAAACAGATGATAGTAAAAAAGATGAAAAAAAATAGTTAAGATTGTAAGATATCTGATTGAGAGGGCATGGAATATTTCATGCCCTCTCTTTTATTATTCTTGCTTTTTTCTTAGAAAACAGTTATATTTTATGAGTCAAAAAAAGTTAAGGAGTGATAATATGACACATGAACGTTCCCAAATTACAAATGAACAACGTTCAAAAATGAAGCGCTATGCATGGCAGTCTTATACTATTTTGGCTATTATCTATTTGTTTGTAGCATTTCATAGAAATAGCCCTGGCGTTTTAAAAGGTCCAATTCAGGAGACCTTTAATGCCAATACTCAAGAGTTTGCTTTAGTTACATCGTTTTTCTTTTATCCCTATTTATTGATGCAATTACCAGCAGGCATTTTGACCGATAAGTTTGGTCCAAAACGGATTGTTTTATTTTTCACTAGTATTACTGCCATTGGGTCCTTATTATTTGGATTTTCTTCGACCATAACAATGACCTATTTAGCTAGAGCGATGGTGGGACTTGGAGTATCGACAGTCTTTATTGGATTAATTAAAATTCAAAGCACTTGGTTCCCTTCAAGTAAACAAGCATTCATGATTGGGGTAACAGGAATTGCAGCTAATTTGGGTGCTTTGTGTGCTCAAACACCATTGGTATGGTTGTCTGAAGCCTTAGGTTGGAGAATGACTTTTATTGCGCTCGGCGTGATCACTGCGATTTTTGTCTTATTGGTAGCACTACTCGTTAAAGAAAAACCAAGTGATGTTGGTTTGCCAAGCATGGCTGAATTAGAAGGACGTGTGGTCAATCGTCAGCCTGTAAAAGTTTCTCAAGGATTAAAATCAGTATTAAGTAATCGAAATACATGGTTAGCTGCCTTTGTCTTTCTTGGCTTATATACGGGTTATATTGTATTGTTCGGGGCTTTTGGATCAGCTTTTATTCAAGAATTTTACCAAGTTGAATTAAGTCAAGCCTCAGCTTACTTGATGATAGCGACAGTTGGTGCTCTTGTAGCTGGTTTAGTGATTGGAACGGTTTCGGATTCTTTAAAGAAACGTAAGCTTCCGATTATTGTTTTTATGCTATTAACTTTAGTAGCATGGGTGGTATTTGTATACGTTAAGTTACCTATTTCATTATTGATGGTATTAATGTTTGTCTTAGGTTTTGTGATGTCAGCCTTTGTTTTATGTTGGACGATTGCGAATGAAACGAATGACCCACGCTTTGCTGGGATTTCCTCTGCCGTTGTTAATACTATTGGTTATTTGGGATCAGCGATTGCTCCTTCGGTAATGGCAAATATTATTGATAATCAACCGGGACATTATGGTTATCAACAAGCCTTCTTAGTGATCATCGTGTTAATTGCGATTGGAACAGTTTTATCCTTCTTTTTACCAGAAACAAATGCAGAAAATATTTCTGGACATTAATATACAATTTAAAGAAAGCCTCGTCAGTATTTTGCTGACGAGGCTTTTTATGGATATGAGGTTATATTAACGAAATAAGTGTGCTTGAACTGTGATGCTTGATAATAATTGACAAGATTGAAGTATAAAAAAGAATAGATATTTTTTTAAAAAGCGTCATCTAATGATTCAGCGATAAAATATAGATGTAATAGTTCAAGTTCATCTGTTTTAGAAACTAGAACTGGTTGGACAGCCTTTTTTATTTTAGGATTAATTGATAGCGTTCATTGAAGTATGACCGACAGGCCAAGCTACTGGATAAGAAAGTAGTTATGGAAATAGTTCCTATCACAATGAAGGAAATCATTATTTGATACATGATCGCTTGAATTGGATTAATTCCTGCTAAGATTAAGCCTGACATCATCCCTGGAAGTGTAACAATCCCAGTTGTTTTAATACTATCAATGCTGGGAAGCATACCATTCTTGATGGCCATTTTTTTTACTGTTTGACTAGCCTGTGTTGGTGTGGCACCTAGAGCTAACATCTCAATGATCTCTTTGGATTGATCTATGAATGTTTGATTGAGATTGGAAAAAATGAGGGAAACGCCCATCATTGCTTGACCAGCAATCATACCTGCAATGGGGATAACTTGACTAGGAATGAACTGTAAGCTTTTGGATAGTATAAGAATCATTAAAACGATAATCATGGAAACGCTAATGGAGAATAAAGCGATTAAAAATGGATGAGGGATGGATTTTCCGTGTCCAGCTGCATTCCAAGAAGCATTAAAAATAATGATGGCAATGGAAGCCAGTGTGATATATAAATTGTTAATTTGAAAAACTGTGTCTAGAATATACCCAACAGCTAGCAGCTGAATGATGACTCGGATAACAGCAATTGTAATATCTTTTGTTAAGTCAAGATTATTTTTTTTAGAAATAATGTAAGCAATAATAACAATCGAGAAACTTAAGATTAAAGCTAATGGGGTAACCTGTAGATTTTGACTCATAATATCTCCTTTCTAATTATCAAAGGTTTCAAGTGTGACGGTATGGTCACTGTATTGATGATCTTCGTTTGAATGCGAGACGATTAACATATTACATTGTGTCTGATTTTTAAAATTCATGAGCAATTGCCAAAGTTTTCCTCGATTTTCTTCATCCAGAGCAGCAGTGACTTCATCTAAAAGTAAAATTTGAGGTGGAAAGAAAAGATGACGTATTAACCCCACTCTTTGTCGTTCACCACCAGAAAGGTCATGAATTTCTGCATGAAGTTGGTCCTTAGTTAATCCAAGTTGTATTAAAAATTGAGAGGCTTTTTCTGCATCAAATTTTTTTTGGCGAATTCTAAAAGGAAAGGCTAGATTATCATAAACAGATTCTCCAAACAATTGAGGATTTTGACTAACATAGGAGATAGATTGCCGCAATTGAACTGGGGGATATTGGTTAACTTCTTTATCCAAATAATAGCAGTGGCCATCAATGATAATGTCACCTGTATTAAGTTGGACCAGAGATTTTAGTAGGGTTGATTTACCGGATCCGGAAGGTCCTTTGATCGAGACAATTTGATCGGATTGAAGCTCAAAGTTAATAGGTTTAAAAAGTCTTCTCTCTGGAATTGAGACACTGTAGTCTTTTAATTTAACTAGTGTAGCCATAATTCCCTCCTTATTTAGAATTAATATTAATTATACTGTTTATATGCTATTAAATCAAATTGGCAACGTTGATTTTTCTGTATATAGTTAAAGAAGGTTGTACCCAGGGTTGCAACCTTCTTTAGATTCGAATGATGATATTTATAGGGCTTGCCTATGTTTGTAAGCTGATCATCAGTATAATACGTGTTATAAAAATTGAGTTTATCGATGGAATATAAGTTAATCTTTGAAGATTCTTCAAAAATCATTTTTATTTTTTAAGCGCTAAATCGACCAAAGCTTCAGCGAGCCAAGGATTTTTCACTAAAAGAGGACCGTGTAAATAGCTACAGAAGACGTTCTTGTATTGAACTCCTTCCGTTTGATCTTCATTGTTGTTTCCAAAGCCTTTAATAACTTTTCCTAAAGCATTAGCTTTAGGTCCTAAGTAAGTAACACCGTTATGATTTTCAAAACCATGTAGCTTCCGTTGGAAGAAGTCGGAATAGATTTCTATATCTCCTGTAAAACGGCTATTCTTTTGTCTGACCGTATAGTGATCCAAGATTCCTAGACCAGGTATTTTTTCGCCCTTAGCATTGACATAATAATGACCGAGTAATTGATAACCACCACATATGGCTAATACAACGCCATTATTTTCAATGTAGTTTTGTAGATCATCATGAATATGGTGGATTTGTTGAGCGATCACTTTTTGCTCGTAGTCTTGGCCCCCTCCAAAAAAAACTAAATCATAACTCTGTGGGTCAAACGACTGGTCAAGCGAAACCATTTGAGTGGTGACATCGAGACCTTTTTGTTTAGCGGTATATTGTAGTAAGAGCAGATTACCATTGTCACCATAAGTATTTAACAAATTACCATATAAATGACAGATTCTTAGCTGTGTCATTTGGAGACCTCCTATTTTAAATACCCGTGTTCAACCAGGCTTTGTCTTAATTGTAGCATGGCAGTATAAGTAGTAAGGATGTGGACATGGTCAGTTGGGGCATTTGTTATTTTTTCGATCAGTTCATCATTGCTTTCGATACTTTGAATGATGTTCTCTCTAAAACCTGCCACTACGAGTCGCTGAGTCATATCATCTTTACGACTTCCCCCAGTATAGATTTCTTCAATTGGAAAGTTTAGTGCTTTCTCCCAATTAGCGTCCCAAATCCAAGAGACATCGACACCATCTGCATAATCATTGTTAAGAAGACAAGCAAGTGTAAATGGTTTTTTGTCTAATGATAAAATATCGAGAACTTGATTAAGTCCGACTGGGTTTTTTACTAAGTTGAGCAGAACGGTTTTGTTAGCTATTTTTATTTTTTCCTGACGACCAAATACTCTTTTCGTTTTCTTAAAAGAATTCTGGATGGCTTGATCCGATAACCCTAATTCTTTAAGTAGGGAATAGGCAGCTAGAGCATTATAAATGTTATATAGACCTGCGACTGGAAGATCAAAAATAATGTTATTGATAGAGAATTCGGTTGAATCTAGTGTAAGTTTATTTATTTGATTGACTTGGTAGCTCAGTTGAGGACGTTTAAATCCACAATGGGGACAGTAGTATTTACCAAGGTTAGCGTAAGTAATTGACTTATACTTAAGTAGGTGGTCACATTGAGGGCATAATAAACCGTCCGTATTATAATGTGCCTCAACGTCTTGATCTTTCTGATGATTAAACCCATAGAAGACTTTAGGATTGGACAGGCTTGGATCGTTAAAGATGGGTAGGTCACCGTTAAGAATTAAAGTAGCATCTGGAGCAGCAAGGGCTGCATCTTTTAACAATTGGTAAATGGTATGAGTTTCACCAAAACGATCTAATTGATCACGGAAAACATTCGTAAAGACAAAATAATCTGGTTGAACATGATTTGTAATATTCTTTAAAGATCCCTCGTCAATTTCCAACAAGGCGATTCCTTCTTGACCTGTCTTAATTTTTGGAGCAGCTAGAAAGGTTGATACAATTCCTTGTTGCATATTTGATCCGGTTGGGTTACTGATGACGTTGGGACAATGATCACTCATAGCGGCAGTAGCAAGAGCGGTGGTTAATGTTTTGCCATTAGTCCCTGTGATTACTACTAGGGTATAATTTTGACTTAAATGAGTTAATATTTCTGGGTCGATTCTTAGAGCTAATTTCCCAGGTAAGGAAGACCCTCCTTTAGTAAATTTTTTTAAAAACCATAAACTACCTTTGCCGACAAACTTTGCCAGCTCACTCCTAAATAGCATGGGCTCACCTCTTTTGTTTTTCATCAAAGTATATTTTAGCAGTAGTTTTCATTAAATTAAAGCGTCTTTTATCATTAAAATAATTAAGGATTCACAAATATGCTAGTTTAATAAAAATGATAGGATTAACACTTGGTAGGGCTGATTCATAATGGGATTCAAACTTGACCAATACTATAATTTAAATTATGATTAATAGGTTAGTAAGTAGAAAAGGGGAATTATTGGTCGTGGCTCAATTTTACTTTAAGTATGGGGCGATGAATTCAGGAAAATCCATCGAAATTATTAAAGTTGCTCATAACTATGAGGAACAGAATAAGGCGGTAAAAATATATACTTCCGCTGTTGATGATCGATCTGGTGCAGGAATTATATCGTCAAGAGCAGGTTTTGAAAGAGAAGCAGTTCCTGTTCATGATACTGATAATCTTTTTGAAATGATTGCTAAAGCAGCGGATCAGGAAACACTCTTCTGTATTCTTATTGATGAAGCCCAATTTCTAAAGAAACATCATATTATCGAATTAGCTCGAGTGGTGGATGATTTAAATATTCCCGTCATGGCTTTTGGACTAAAAAATGATTTTTCAAATGAGCTATTTGAAGGTTCTAAATATTTGTTAATCTATGCTGACAAGATTGAAGAAATAAAGACCATCTGTTGGTTTTGCCATAAGAAGGCAACAATGAACTTGAGATTTCATGAAGGTAAGCCAGTGTATCAAGGTGAACAAATTCAAATCGGTGGTAATGAATCCTACTTACCAGTTTGTCGGCGGTGCTATCGAAATCCAGGAGCCCTTTAAAGTAAATAATTATCGATTAAGAGATAGGAGTGAAGAGATGTTTGAACAGTTAGATCAATTAATATTTCGATTTGATGAAATCATTGAGTTGATGAGTGATCCAGATGTCATCAACGATTCTGATCGGTTGCGAAAGTTATCGATTGAAGAAGCAGATTTGAGACCTAAGGTTGAGAAGATCAAAAAATACAAACAAGTTATCCAAGAATTAGAGGATACAGAAGAGATGCTAGGTGGAAGCCTCGATCCCGAGATGGCAGATCTTGCGAAAGAAGAATTAGCTAGTTTAAAAGCTGATCGGGAACAACTAGAAGAAGAAATTAGGCTAATGATGATTCCAGAAGATCCTAATGATGGAAAGAATATCATTATGGAAATTCGTGGAGCTGCTGGTGGAGATGAAGCGCAGTTATTTGCGGGTGATCTATTGAATATGTATACTCGTTATGCTGAAAACCAAGGATGGAAAGTTGAAGTGTTGAGTGCCAATATTACAGGAATTGGCGGTTACAAGGAAGTAACTTTGATGATTACGGGGCAAAAGGTATACTCTCAGTTGAAGTTCGAAAATGGGGCTCACCGAGTTCAAAGGGTTCCTGAAACTGAATCGCAGGGACGAGTACATACTTCGACAGCAACGGTTGTTGTTATGCCAGAGCAAGAAGAGCTTGATTTCGATTTAGACGAAAATGATATCCGTGTTGATATTTATCATGCTTCTGGGGCAGGTGGACAACACGTTAATAAGACGGCTTCAGCTGTTCGGATGACACATATTCCAACTGGAATTGTTGTTGCTATGCAGGATGAAAGATCACAATTAAAAAACCGAGAAAAGGCTATGAAAGTGTTAAGAACACGGGTTTATGATGAATTGCAATCTGAAAGACAAGAGGCGTTTGATAGTAAACGTAAATTAGCGGTCGGAACAGGGGATCGTTCGGAACGTATTAGAACTTATAATTATCCTCAAAATCGTGTGACTGATCATCGCATAGGTTTAACTATTCAACAATTGGATTCTATTATGCAAGGCAATTTGGATGAAATTATTAATGCCCTTGTTCTATATGACCAAGCTCAAAAATTGGAGGAACTGAACGGTCATGAATAAAGAAAATAGGACTTTAAATGAAGCCTTGGTTCAGGCTTCATTTTTTTTACATAAACATGGAATAGATCCAGATCTTGCCAGATATTATTGGATGGAACTTTTTGAATGGGATTTAACGCACTTAGTCAAGATGCTCCATCAGCCTATTTCAAATACGATGGTGGCAGACTATAAACTAGCCTTGAGGCGCATTGTGGGACATGAACCCATTCAATATATTACGGGGAAAGCCTATTTTATGGGGCAATACTATCGAGTAACCCCTGCTACTCTGATTCCTCGTGAAGAAACTCAGGGATTGATTCAAAGAGGAGTTGCCTATCTTAGCAATCAATCAACTGCTCAAGTTTTGGATATTGGAACTGGTTCTGGAATCATTGCGATCAATATGAAGATGACACGTCCGAAAGATCAAGTTTGGGCTGTTGATATTTCACCAGAAGCGATCGAAGTGGCTAAAATTAATGCCAAAGAACGTCAGATAGAAATTCATTTTAGATGCTCTAACCTATTGGATAAGATCGAAAAGGACCAAACTTTTGACCTGATTCTAGCTAATTTACCCTATATTGGCTATGAAGAGATGGATTATATGGATGAGTCTGTAAAGCGCTTTGAACCCAGTCAGGCTCTTTATGCAGGGGATGATGGGATGAACTTATATAAGCTATTAGCTGGCAAGCTAGATGCTCATATGAAACGATCATCATTAGCTGTCTTTGAGTTTGGCTTTCGCCAAGGAGAGAAGATGCTTCAATTATTTAACCAGCATTTTCCCAATGATACAGTGTGGATTGAGCAAGATCTATCAGGAAACGACCGTTATTTAATGCTTAGAAAAGCTTAGGAGGAATCATGGAAACTAAAATTTTTAACCAGCAAGAATTAGATCAAGCAGCTAAATTATTGCAAGAGGGTGCCTTGGTCGCTTTTCCAACCGAAACAGTTTATGGTCTGGGTGCACGTTGTGATCAACAAGATGTGGTTAGCCAAGTCTATGAGGTCAAAGGACGCCCTTCGGATAATCCTTTAATTGTGCATGTATATAGTCAAGCACAAGTTGCAGACATTGTTGAAGAAATATCTCCCTTGGCTCAATCTTTGATGGATCATTTTTGGCCAGGACCTTTAACGATTATTTTGCCTGTAAAAAAAGGGAAAGTAGCGCCTAAAGTGACAGGTGGGAAGCAAACTGTCGCTGTTCGAATGCCTAATAATTCACTTTGTCTGGAACTATTAGAACGAGTAGGGGTTCCACTAGTAGGACCATCTGCTAATTTGTCTGGTAAACCAAGCCCAACTCAACTTAACCATGTTTTACATGACTTTAATGGTAAGATAGCCGGTGTTGTTGCAGCGGATAGTCGGTTAACTCAAATTGGTGTGGAGTCAACCGTGGTATACCCTCATAATGGTCGTGTGGATATCCTAAGACCTGGAATTATCGAAGCAAGCCAGATTGAACAGACACTCAAAGTAGAGGTTCGAGTTTTATCTACTCAGCAGCAGTTGGAAAATCAAGAAGTGGCGTCTCCCGGGGTGAAATATCGCCATTACGCTCCTAAACAACCTGTTTATTTGATCTCAGCTAATTATGATTTAAGAAAATGGCAAGAACTACTTGATCAAGCAAAGGGTAAGATCGCTTTGATGGTTCAAGATGATTTGGGTCGGCAATTAGTGAATCATCCGAAGGTGGTTAAGATCTATTCTTTAGGAGAAAAAGGGGATACCGCTTATGCGACTCGGCATTTATATGATGGGCTTCGACAGTTAGAAGACAGCCCTGCAGACTATATTTACCTCCAATCATTAGAAAATGATAAAAAATCGAAAGCCTTTACAAATAGAGCTTTGAAAGCGTCAACAAGTGTGCTATAATTCATCCATAAAGAATTATGATTTCAACGGGAGGTATGACGCTATGTCACAAAACAATAAAGTTGTATTTGATTTGATTGAAAAGGAAAGAAAACGCCAATTGGATGGGATTGAACTAATCGCTTCTGAAAACTACATTTCAGAAGATGTTCAAAAAGCTCAAGGGTCAATTCTTTCAAATAAATATGCTGAAGGCTATCCTGGTAAACGCTATTATGGTGGTTGTGAATTCGTTGACCAAATTGAACAGTTAGCAATTGATCGAGCTAAAGAAATTTTTGGTGCGGTTTATGCGAACGTTCAACCACACTCTGGTTCTTCTGCTAACTTGGCTGTTTATCGTGCCTTTTTACAACCTGGAGATAAAGTATTAGGGATGGATCTTTCCCAAGGTGGACATTTAACTCATGGTTCTCCAGCAAACTTCTCAGGTCAGTCCTATACAATGCTTGCTTACGGATTGGATGAGAACGAACAATTAAATTATGCACAACTTGAAGAAATCGCCCGTTCTGAAAAACCTAAAATGATTATTGCGGGTGCTTCTGCCTATTCTAAAATCATTGATTTTGAACGAATTAGTAAAGTCGCTAAGGAAGTTGGAGCTATATTCATGGTCGATATGGCGCATATTGCGGGGCTCGTTGCAGCTGGTTTGCATCCAAATCCAGTACCCGTTGCTGATGTTGTGACTACCACGACTCATAAGACTTTAAGGGGCCCAAGAGGTGGAATGATCTTGACAGCTCACGAGGAATATGCTAAAAAATTAAATAGTGCTATTTTCCCAGGAATTCAAGGCGGACCGCTTGAGCATGTGATTGCAGGTAAAGCAGTTGCTCTGGGTGAGGTTTTAGATCCTTCCTTTAAAGATTATGCACAACAAATTATTAAAAATGCAGCTGCTATGGCGGAAGTATTTAAGAATAGTGAATTAAGGGTTATTTCTGGTGGGACAGAAAATCATGTATTTTTACTTGATTTAAATGCGCTAGATGTGTCTGGTAAATGGGCTCAAGAACGTTTAGAAAAAGTGGCAATCACAGTTAATAAGAACTCTATTCCTAATGATCAACGTTCCTTCGTTCAAACTTCTGGAATCCGTGTGGGTACACCTGCTATAACTACTCGTGGCTTGAAAGAAGACGAGGCTAGACATATTGCAGATCTTATTATTCGTGCCTTAAAAGCGGATGAATCTGAATTACCTGCATTGCGTGAGGAAGCTATCTCTATTGTTGCCGGAAAACCTTTTAATGCTTATCAAAACTAATTTATTATTATAGGAGGAATTATTTTGGCAAAATTTACGGTAGTAGACCATCCATTGATTCAACACAAGTTAACGATTATTCGAAATAAAAACACTTCTACAAAGGTTTTCCGTGAGGTGACCGAAGAAATCGCCATGTTGATGGCTTATGAAATTACACGTGATTTACCGCTTGAAGATGTTGAAATTGAAACACCTTTAATAAAAACAACTCAAAAACAAATTGCTGGTAAAAAATTAGCAATTGTTCCAATTTTAAGAGCAGGGTTGGGGATGGTCGATGGGATTAATCGTTTGATTCCTGCTGCAAGAATTGGGCATATTGGACTCTACCGTGAACATGAAACGCTAAGAATTGTTGAGTATTTTGCTAAGCTTCCTCAAGATATTGATGAAAGACGAGTATTTGTAGTGGATCCTATGCTAGCAACTGGTGGATCATCGGTAGCGGCATTAACACTATTGACTGAAAAATATGGTGTGGATCCTCATCAAATTACTTTTGTCTGTTTAGTTGCTGCTCCAGAAGGTGTTAAAGTGGTTCAAGAAGCTTTTCCAATGGTTGATATTTATACAGCGGCCTTGGATGAAAAGCTTGATGAAAACTCTTATATCTTACCTGGTTTAGGAGATGCTGGCGATCGAATCTTTGGAACTAAATAATTTTATAGAGAATGATGAATATGAGTATGGGAGGTTGTAGCATTTTGCTACAACCTCTTTTATACTATATAGGACTTGTTTAATTTATAATCAAGGGGGCAGTTAGATTGTGGCACGGTTTTTATAAAAAAGAGTTAAGTATTAGGCGAAAATTGATTAAAGATTATCAGAAAAAGGATATTCCAATCCCCGTTGTTTTGCCGGAATTGAATGCGGATCAAATGATTGAAAATTATCTTTTTAATTATCATTTGCCTTTAGGAGTGGCGCTTCATTTTGAAATCAATGACAGTCCGTATGTGATTCCAATGGCTATTGAAGAACCATCGGTCATTGCAGCTGCTAGTAATGGTGCTAAATTATTAGGAAATATCGAGAGTCGCATTGTTAATAGACACTTAATTGGACAGATTATTGTTATGCAGGTAACCTTAGATCGTGCTAAAGAATTATTAAAACTCTATCGTTCACAGTGGCTAAATTATGCAAGGGAAGTAAGTCGGGATATTGTTTCTTATGGTGGAGGACCACTTGATTTGTATATTAAAGAAGACCAAGGAACGGATTGCGTTTGCTTTTGCTTAAGCTTTGATCCCGTGGACGCTATGGGCGCCAACTCAATTAATTCATGTCTAGAGTCACTAGCACCTCAAATTGTTGAAGCTTGTCAGGGAAAACTGTTAACGGCTATTTTATCGAATTATTCTCCTGATTCTTATGTAGATGTTTCAGCCTCAATTCCAATAAATCGATTGTCTAAGGATTCGATGAAAGCTCGTAATATTGCTCAAGCGATTGTTGAACTCAGTGATTATGCTCAAGTAGATGTTTATCGCGCTGTAACCCATAATAAGGGGATTATGAATGGGGTTGATGCGGTTCTGATGGCAACTGGAAATGATTGGCGAGCTGTTGAAGCGGGTGTTCATGCATTTGCAAGTCGGTCAGGCTGTTATCGTGGATTAAGTCAATGGTTTTTAAGCGAAAATCAATCAGAACTTAAGGGAACAATGCGGATTCCATTGCAGGTTGCAACAGTTGGTGGAAGCTTATCTAGCCATCCACAGGCCCAATGGTCATTAGCTCTGTTGGGGCATCCTCGAGCCAAAGAATTGGCAGAAATAATCGCTGCAGTTGGCTTAGCGCAAAATTTTGCGGCATTAAGAGCCTTAGTGACAGATGGAATCCAAAAAGGACATATGCCTTTACAAGCACGGTCTTTAGCGATGCAAGCGGGAGCTGTTGGATCTGAAGTAGGTCTTTTATCACAACAATTAATTCAAGAAAATAATTATCAATTGAGCCGAGCAAAAGAATTGCTAGACAAAATCCGATATTCATCTGATAATGTAAGTGAAGATTAACTGAAGGAGGTTTTTTATTGAAAACAAAAGTAGGGATTGATCGGATTCATTTCTACCTTCCTCCCAAATATATAGATATGGGATTGTTAGCTAAAGCAAGAGGGGTCGATCCAAATAAGTATTTAATCGGAATTGGTCAGGAAAAGATGGCTGTGACAGATGCAACAATTGATATTGTGAGCATGGGGCTGAACGCTGCTTATCCAATTATTCAAGAAGAAGATAAAGGCCTGATTGATCAGGTGATTTTTGCGACAGAATCGGCTTTTGACTATTCCAAGGCGGCAGCTACTTACCTGCATGAATACCTAGGAATTCATGCATTTGCTAAGTCGTATGAGATTAAAGAGGCGTGCTACGGAGCCACAGCCGCTTTACAAATTGCGTGTGATTACGTTCGGTTAAGGCCTGAACGAAAGGTGTTAGTCGTGGCTTCAGATATTGCTCGCTACGGTTTGGCTACTGGAGGAGAACCCACACAAGGTGCAGGGGCTATAGCCATGCTTATTAGTAAAAACCCAGGTATCCTTGCTGTGGAAGAAGATTCAATTAGTCTGACAGATAATCAGTTTGATTTCTGGCGGCCGGATTATTTAGACTATCCCTTGGTAGAAGGAAAATTTTCAACGCAGTTATATAATCAGTGCTTTATCAAAATAATGGAAGAGGCTGCTAACAAGCACTTTGATCTCTTTGACACTTTAAAGGGTCTGTGTTTCCATTTGCCTTTTTCTAAAATGGGAAAAAAAGCCTTACAAGCATATCAAGATTACTTGACCTCTAAAGCGGCTTCTCTTGATCCAAAGGCTGTGCACGCTTTCGATCGTTGGTTAGAAGTCTATCCTGATTTAATTCAAATAGGTAAACAAGTTGGAAATATCTACACAGGATCTTTATATCTAGGTTTAATTTCATTGATAGTAAATAACACTGCTTTAAATGTTGGGGATAAGTTAGGCCTTTTCTCTTATGGATCAGGTGCCGTGGCTGAGTTGCTTGTTGGTCAATTACAAGAAGACTTTCAAAAAGCTTTGAAGTTAGAAGATTTAAATAAGCGCTTAGTTCAGCGTCAAGCACTGTCAATTGAAGAATATGAAATGATTTTTTCAGAAAAATTACCAAATGATGGCAAGGCACATTTGTTTGAACCAAGCGTTTTGCCAGGAGACTTTTATCTTGCAAAAATCGATGGGCATCGACGTTACTATCAACAATATAAAATTCAAACGAATTAATGATGAATTGTCAAAGAGATTCTAGAGCCTCTTTGACAATTTTTATTTTTTATTTTATCTTTGCTTTTATTTATGCTATGATGTAAAAGAACTAGAAAGGGTGTTTGGATGTCAGCAGTATTTAATGGTATGGCAGTGCTATTAATTCGACTTTTGTTTCTGCTGATCTCTTATTACTTAATGAGCAAAATCGATTGGCGAAAAATCCTTCACCCAAGATATGCGAATTTAGATGTATATCTAGCTTTGATGGCATCATTTGCATTAGCTTATTTAGCTAGTTCTTTCTTTATTACAATCATTGAAATATTGCAATCGATCTTATTGGCATTATTTCTCTAATCATATGATTGGGTGATCGTCTACTCCAAAACGATCATTCTTAAAAGGGGATTAATTTTAATCATGGAAGAAATCATTGTACAAGGTGGTAACCGTTTGGAGGGTACAGTTCGTGTAGAGGGTGCTAAGAATGCCGTATTACCCATTCTAGCAGCTTCCATTTTAGCGTCTTCTGGAAAGACCGTATTAGAAAATGTACCAGTTTTATCCGATGTGTTTACGATGGTAGAACTTTTAAAAACAATTAATGTTTCAGCAGATTTTGAAACACAATCTAATCAAATGCAACTTGACGCTAGTGGTTCTGTAAAAACAACCGCAGATTATGATTTTGTCAGTAAAATGCGCGCCTCTATTGTTGTGATGGGGCCTATGTTAGCTCGATACGGACATGCGAAGGTAGCAATGCCTGGGGGGTGTGCCATTGGAACTCGGCCTATTGATTTACACTTAAAAGGGTTTGAAGCAATGGGCGCAAAGATTTGTACAACGGCAGGTTATGTTGAAGCATTCTGTGACCAATTGATTGGCACAACGATCTATTTAGACTTTCCAAGTGTAGGGGCAACTGAGAATATTATGATGGCTGCAACCTTAGCTAAGGGAGAGACAGTCATTGAAAATGTGGCAAGAGAACCTGAAATTGTTGATTTGGCAAACTTTTTGAATAAAATGGGTGCCAAGGTTACAGGGGCTGGAACCGAAACAATTCGTATTAAGGGTGTTGAACAGTTACACGCTTGTAATCATGAAATTATCTATGATCGAATTGAGGCCGGTACTTTTATGGTGGCTGCTGCCGTTACTCAAGGAAATGTTTTAATTCAAGGAGCTATCATTGAACACAATAAGCCATTAATTAATAAGCTAAAAGAAATGGGCGTAGTGTTTAAGGAAGAGTATGAAGGGTTGAGAGTGATTGGCCCTGCACGGTTAAAAGCGACGGACGTGAAGACGATGCCATACCCCGGATTCCCAACTGACATGCAAGCCCAAATGTCAATCGCACAGTTGATGGCAGATGGGGACTCTGTATTGACAGAGACTGTATTTGAAAATCGTTTTATGCATTTTGAAGAATTAAGAAGAATGTCGGCAAATTTGAAAATTGAACGACAAACTGTTGTTATGTATGGTCCAGCTGATTTATCTGGAGCTCAGGTGAAAGCGACAGACTTACGATCAGCAGCAGCCTTAATCATTGCTGGCTTAGTAGCTAAAGGGCTAACTCGCGTATCTGAACTTAAGTATTTAGATCGTGGTTATTACCGTTTTCATGAAAAGCTAGCTAACTTAGGTGCTAATATAGAACGTGTGAATATTCAACCTATTAAAATTTCGACGCCAAGCGCCTATAAAGCGGTATTGGTTTAGTTTAAAGAGGTTTTAAAATGGCACGAGATATTGGGATTGATTTAGGTACTGTAAATGTTTTGATTTATCTTAAAGGCCGTGGCATTGTTTTAAATGAACCTGCAATGATTGCTTATGATAAGGATCGTAAAGAAGTTTTAGCGGTTGGAAGTCAGGCTTTTGAAATGCGTGGAAGAGCGCCTGAGTCAATTGAAGTGGTGCAACCTCTAAAAGGGGGGGTTATCGCTGATTATGATCTAACAGAAGCTATGCTATCCTTATTTTTTAAAAAATTACAGATTAGACATGGACTTTTTCCTGTGAACGTTCTTGTATCGATACCTAGTTCAATTAGTGAAATTGAAAGACTCTCTCTGTTTGAAGCCGTTGAAAAAGTATCAAAAGGAAATATTGAATTTGAATATGAACCATATGTTGCAGCGGTGGGAGCTGGGCAAGACGTTTTATCACCAAAAGGCTCAATGGTTATTGATATTGGTGGAGGGACAACCGATGTAGCAATTCTCACTTCTGGGAACATGTTATATTCTGACTCAAGGAAGTTAGCAGGCGATGATTTAGATGAAGCAATTCAGTTATATTTAAAAGAGACCTTCCAGTTGTTAGTAGGACTTCAGTCTGTTGAACGCATAAAAAAAGATCTCGCTTCTGCACTTTTTCAGACTGGAGAAAGTAATTTGATGGCTGAAATAAAAGGTAGAGACTTGCTAACAGGTTTGCCACGAGCAATGAATATTCATACTAATGATCTATTATCAGTCGTTGAAGAATGGACTAAACAGATTGCAGAGATTGCTAGAGGGGTATTAGAACAAGCTCCACCCGAAATTATGTCGGATATTCATGATCAAGGTATTGTATTAACTGGAGGCGGTGCGCTTGTTCGTGATATTGAAACCTACTTAAGTGATTATCTTCAGGTAACAGTCATGTCAACGGATCAGCCTATGAATGCTGTGGCTCTTGGAACAGGAACTGTATTGGAATGGATTTCATCTGGCAAGGTGACACCATCCTCTAAAATTAAATGGAATAATAAAAAAGAAAACTTGCTAATACGTTTTTTTAAACGGTTATTTGTCTAAAGGAGTCGGATAGGATGGATGAACAAAGTTACTTAACTTACCCTATATGGAAGCAGCTCGCTAAAACTGTATTGAAATTTATCTTATTTTTACTTGTCTTAATAGTGGTTGTTATAATAGGACTTGTTATAGGATATACATTGATCGGTAAGGGCTCATTTTGGGAAGTGTTTAATCAAGAAACCTGGCTCCATATTTTAGACTTTTTGAAGGCGTAGTTTGAACCTCTCTTTAATAATGAGAATTCGGCCTTTTGATGAGGAAGGAGAGGGATATGAGCGGAAATGAATTTCACTTTTGGGAATGTTTGCTGTATTTATGGCCGATAGTTAACATATTTATCATCGAGCGCTATTTTAAAAATTATTTAAAATTCTCATCGAATTGGCCACTATCATTGGGCTTAGTTTTAATTCCCTTGTGGTTGGTACTAATCTATTCTTTCGGTTATCTTATTTTCCAACTTAATATACTTCCCATAATTATTCTCTTGACTGCTTTTTCAGTGGGGGTTTATTTATCGGAAACGATAAGGAATTATCGGCAGTTTTTTTGGAAAGATCATTATCTAAAGATTACTGAAATTATATTTATGTTGTTATCTGTTCATTTATTTTCGCTTCTTTTGTTAAGATGGTGGGTGTTTTTCTTTTGATTTAAAAAGCTATAAATATCATTTAAGAAATTAATAATGGATTTTAAGGTCTCCTTTTTTAAAAGGAGACCTTTTTTTGATAAAAAGTGGTAAAAAAGTGGTGAAAAGTGGGGGGATGTGGTAGAATATAAATAACTTAAGCAAAGTGGGTGATTAAACGGTGCTAATTGGTGAATATCAACACAATATTGATAGTAAAGGTCGTTTGATTATGCCCGCAAAGTTTCGTGGGGATTTAGGGGAGCGATTTATTGTGACCCGAGGTCTAGATGGATGCTTAAGTGGTTATCCGATGGCTTCATGGGATATAATTCAAGAAAAATTAAGACAGTTACCGTTAGCAAAACGGGATGCGCGTAAATTTACTCGTTTTTTCTACTCAGCTGCCACTGAAGTAGAGTTAGATAAACAAGGAAGAATTAATCTTCCTCAAACACTCATTGACTTTGCACAGATCGATAAGGAATGTCGTGTGATTGGCGTATCAGACCATATCGAGATTTGGAGTAGTGCACAGTGGGACTCTTTTGCACAGGATGCACAGGACAATTATGAGGATATTGCGGAAGATTTAATTGATTTTGGTTTTTAAAGGTTGACTAGGAGGTGATTGGGTGTTTGAGCATAAAACTGTTCTACTTGAGGAGACGATTAATGGTTTAGCTGTGAATCCTGACGGAGTATATGTTGACTGTACTCTGGGAGGAGGCGGGCATGCAGAATATCTCTTGACAAAATTAGGAACTAAAGGGCATCTCTATGCTTTTGATCAAGATCAACAAGCATTGGAATATGTTCAAAAAAAATTAAAGAAATATATTGAGCAAGACCAATTAACCCTGATTCAGTCTAACTTTCGTTCGATTAAGTCAGCTTTAAATGAAAAAGGTATATCCGTAGTTGATGGAATTTATTATGATCTTGGTGTTTCATCTCCTCAGTTTGATCAAGCAGATAGGGGATTTTCTTATCGAATGGATGCTAGGCTGGATATGCGTATGAATCGCCAGCAAAGTCTTTCGGCTTTTGAAGTTGTGAACGAATGGGATTATGATGATCTAGTGCGGATTATTTATCGATATGGTGAGGAAAAGTTTGCTAAAAGGATTGCTCGTCGTATAGAGGCACAACGTAAAGTGCAGGCGATTGAAACGACCGGTCAGCTTGCTGAGCTTGTTAAAGAAGCGATTCCGGCTGCTACAAGACGTTCGGGTGGTCACCCCGCGAAACGCACTTTTCAAGCGATTCGTATTGCGGTCAATGATGAATTAATGGCGCTCGAAGAATCGTTGGATCAGGGACTCAGCTTATTAAATCAACATGGAAGATTGGCGGTAATTAGTTTTCATTCTTTAGAGGATCGCCTAGTAAAACAAATGTTTAAACAAGTATCATCAGTGCCTGAGACTCCAAGGAATTTGCCGATATTAACACAGCAAGAAGCTGAGTATCGATTGGTAAATCGTAAACCGATTGTTGCTAATGAAATAGAGTTAGCTGAAAATCGGCGAGCTCATTCTGCAAAGTTAAGAATTATTGAACGGGTGCATTCTGTTAATTAGAGTAAGAAAGGAAAATGAAAAATGGATTCATCAGCTAGAAATCAGCTTAAACATTTAAATCAAAGTCAGCGGTCTACTAGAGATGGATCATTTTTTACATCTTCATTTGATGGCTCTGCAGTAAAGCAACTTGATTTAGAACCATTTGAACAAGAAACAGTTGATACAGAGACTCTTTCCATACCAAAAAAGGGCATCAATTTATCACGGTTTGTCTTTGCTTTATTAGTTATCTCAAGTCTATTGTTAGCTTTTTTGAGTTTATACTTCATGTGGCAAAAACAAAGTGTGCATGCTGAGCTCCTTCAAATTCAAAGTGCGCAAGAAGACCAATTAAAGGAAATGGACATATTATTAAATAATATTGCTCAAAATTTTGATTATCAAAAAATAAAAGAAATTGCAGAGGAAAATGGGATGCAACAATCACCAGATCGTGTGAGGGAAATCGACTAATGAAGCAAATAAAATATAAAGAAAATTTAGAAAACTCACGAAATAATGTGATTATTTTTATGGCAATTGTTGTAGTGGCAATTATTGTCTTATTAGGACGTTATGCTCAATTAGCTCTTGTTAAGAAAGTAAATCAAGTTGACCTAACCCAACTCAATCAATCAGTACCTAATAGAAGTAGTATCGAACTAGCGAGAAGAGGCAATCTTTATGACCATAAAGGACAGCCTATAGCCATGGATACTACTTCTTATTCTATTTATGCTGTTTTAAAGGGGGATTGGGCCGAAGGAAAGATCGTTAAAGACTACGAAAAGACCGCTCAAGTCTTGTCTAACTATTTAGACTTGAGTCCGGAAGAAATATTAGCTTATTTACAAACTCCTAATGTTGATCAAGTTGAGTTTGGTAGTGCAGGAGCAAAGTTGAGCCCCCAAACCAAGGAAGCTATTGAAAATCAAGATTTATCTGGAATCGGCTTTCATTCAGAAACAAGCCGAATGTATATTAATGATTTTTATGCTTCACATTTAATTGGCTATGTTAAAAAAGTTCAAGAGATGGATCCACATCAAGTCATTTTTAAAGGAGAATCAGGAATTGAAGCAGCTTATGATGATTGGCTAAGTGGTGAAAACCAAATGGGTCCAAACGACTATCCTGTTGGACAAGACATTTATTTAACACTAGATCATCGTTTACAAAATGGCTTAGAAGATATTTTACAAGATATTTATAGGCGTTATCAGCCAAAGCAAGTTGGTGCTTATCTGGTAGAAGTAAATTCAGGGAAACTTTTAGCGGCTGGTCAAAGACCTTCTTTTAATTTAAATACTAAAGAAGGAATTGATGATTTGTGGCAAAATTTGATGGTTGAAGCGGCTTATGAACCGGGATCGACTATCAAGATCTTAACAATGGCGGAAGCGATCGATCAGGGTGTCATTAAAGAAAATGATGGCTTTAAGTCTGGAAGTGTTGAAGTGTATAATTACACTGTTAGGGATTATAATAAATACGGTTGGGGTTGGTTGAATTTTGATGAAGGATTAATCCGCTCTTCAAACGTAGGTATGGTAGAATTAGTGAAACGAATGGGTGATGATAATTGGGTTACCTCGTTAAGAAAAATGGGGTTTGGAACGACTACAGCCAGTCGATTACCGAATGAAACAACCGGAAACCTTGATTTTTCAAATCCTGTTTCTCGAATTATGTCGGGATTTGGACAAGGATTTTCCGCAACCCCTATTCAATTAATGCAGGCTTTTACGAGTATTGCTAATCAGGGAGAAATGCTTAAAATTCAATATATTGAACATGTAGCCAATCAAAGTTATAAGCGCCAAGTATTAGGACAAGCTTTCTCTCATGAAGCAGCAAATCACGTTTTAAAAGTAATGGAAGAAGCGGTTAGCTCTAAACATGGTACGGGCCAGGCATTTAAAAGAAGTGACCTACGTGTCGCTGCTAAAACAGGGACTGCTGAAATAGCTGATCCTAATAGTCAAGGATACTTACAAGGGAAAAATGATTATTATTTTTCAGTGGTGAGTTTTTTTCCTGCAGAATCTCCTCAATATATGGTCTATATTTTTGTAAAACAACCCCAACAAATGGGTGGAAAATCAGGTACTCAAATTGTATCAGAAGTCTTTCATCCTTTGGTTGATGCGGTTATGATAAATCATTAGAAAGGATGACTTACATGTATATTCAAGAACTGATTGATTCCTTGGTTAATTACCATTGTTTAACGGAAGCATTTTTTACGGGAGAGATTTTCAGTGTTGTCAATGATAGCCGCGAAGCCAATGATTCAAGTGCCTTTATTGCTATTCGGGGTGAGCATTTTGACGGTCACCAGGCGGTCGACGAATTAATTCAAAAGCGTATTCCTTTAATTATTTTAGAAGAAGCGACAGAAGAGCAAATAAAAGAAGCACGGTTTAATGGTACTTGTCTCGTTAAAGTCATTTCAACGGACCGAGCCCAGGCTATTTTAGCCAGTCGTTTTTATGATCAGCCGTCAGAAAAACTGGATATTATCGCTGTTACAGGTACAAACGGTAAAACAACAATTAGTAATATGATTTCTTATATGTTAGAAGTGCTTGGCCATACAACTGGAATGATTGGAACCATCCATTATAAGGTGGCAGATCAGTATTTTCCAGCAGTAAATACCACACCAAACTCGCTGAAGATGCAAAAACTATTTAGTGAGATGTTAGATGCAGGTTGTCAAGATGCGGTGATTGAAGCATCTTCGCATGCCTTAGTTTTAGGTCGTCTGTGGCAAACTCAGGTAGACTGCGCTATTTTTACTAATTTAACCAGAGAGCATTTAGATTTCCATAAGACAATGGATAATTATGCAAACGCAAAGAGCTTGCTTTTTGCACAACTGGGTCAATCGTTTAAAAATCATAAAGCCAAGTTAGCAATTGTTAATCAAGATGATCATTATGCGAAGGTGATGTATCAGGCTACTGGGGCTGCTCTGGCAACTTATTCCATGATTGATCCAAGCGCAACTGCCTATGCGGATGATATTCAATCATCAAATGGGATTATGAATTTTAGTTTGCATTATAAAGGAGAACGGTATCCGGTATCTTTAAATATGCTAGGACATTATAATGTTATGAATTATATGGCTGCATTTTTATGTTTAAAATTATACTATGGTTATTCAGCCACTGATATTTTGCAAGCAACACAACAATTTCCAGGTGTGAGTGGTCGGATGCAAGTGATTAATGAAGGTCAACCCTACACAGTTGTCGTAGATTTTGCACATACTGGTGATGCTTTACAAAAAGTTATCGAAGAATTGCGTCCGCATACCAAAGGTCGACTAAGAGTAATGTTTGGTCATTCGGGCGGTAATAGAGATTCTGCTGCAAGGCCAGGACTAGGCGATATCTTATTTAATTATGCTGATGAAATTTATTTTACAGCGGATAACCCACGTCATGAACCCGTTGATAAAATTGTCAGTGAAATGGTAGCTGACCATGATGAGGTTCCGTATCATCTTATTGAAAAACGTGAAGAGGCAATTGAAAAAATGTTGCTAGATGCGAATGATGATGATGTACTACTTTTTGCTGGAAAAGGGGGAGAAAGTTATCAGGTTTTGGGAGATGACTATGTTCCATATAATGAGGCAGAAGTGGTAATCGAGACGATTCGTCGTTTGATGCAAAAATAAAGGAGGAATAGTATGGTTGTATTTTTAGCATTTGTGGTTGCTGGATTATTAAGTTTAATAATCACTCCTATCTTTATGACATACTTTACTAGAAAGAAGATTGGTCAGACTACGCGTGAAGAAGGGCCAAAGTGGCATCAAGTAAAAACAGGGACACCTACTATGGGAGGTACTGTTTTTGTTTTGGTAAGCTGTCTTGTATTTCTTATCTTTGCTTTAATTTTAAAACTTTCTTTAGGAAAAGTATTGATTATTTTATTAAATTTCTTATTATTTGCAGCTATTGGTTTTGTGGATGATTTTCTGTCGATTTTTCATCATCAAAATGAAGGGCTGAAGCCAAAACAAAAATTTTTAGCTCAACTCGCTTTTTCAGCATTCATTATGTTGATGATATATTTTATTAAGTGGCCAGTCTATATTCCTTTGCTTGGTTGGCAAATTGATCACTGGCTCTTTTTGGCAATTTTTATCTTTATTTGGATCACAGGTTTTTCCAATGCGGTTAATTTAACCGATGGGTTAGATGGGCTAGCTACAGGGTTAAATATTATCGCTTATACTTCCTATTTCTATTTAGCGCAAAAACAATCTGAACCAGTGATTGCTTTATTCTGTATGATTGTAGTGGGAAGTTTATTAGGTTTTCTATTTTTTAATCATAAACCAGCAAAAATTTTTATGGGGGACGTTGGTTCTCTAGCTCTTGGAGCTGGATTGGCGCTTATTTCGGTCCTACTGTCTAATCCTTGGTCTTTGTTAATCATCGGTTTGGTCTTTGTGATTGAGACTGCATCCGTTATTCTACAAGTGGCTTCTTTTAAGTTGACCGGTAAGCGTATTTTTAAGATGAGTCCGATTCATCATCATTTTGAAATGAGTGGATGGTCGGAGGAAAAAGTTGTCCTTGTATTTTGGTTAACAGGATTGATTAGTAGTTTGATCTATTTTTCAATTTTTTTCTAATTTATTAGTAAAGAGAGTGATAGAATGGTTAATTGGCAAAGTACTTCCCGAGTTTTGGTGTTAGGGTATGGCATCTCAAGTAAAAGTGTGATTGAACTATTGATTAAGAAAGGAATACGGGTTCGTCTAAACAATCAATCCGACTTGTCGAAGGATGAGTCTGCAATAAGATTAAAACAAAAAGGTGTTGAAGTCATTGATGGCGGACATCCTTTAAGTGTTTTAGATGGGATTGATTGGATTGTAAAAAGCCCAATTATTCCATATGAATTACCTTTAATTCAGGAAGCACAGCAGCAAAATATTCCAATTTACACAGATGTAGAATTAGCTTACCAGCTTAATCAGTCTGAACTTATTGCTGTTACTGGATCAAATGGAAAAACAACAACTGTTTCTTTAATTCAAAAAATCTTAGATCAAGGACTTGAGGGCAATAGTTACGCAGCGGGAAATATAGGGATTCCGGCTATTGATGTTGTGCAAAAGGCTAAAGCTTGTGACCAAGTTGTTATGGAATTATCTAGTTTTCAGTTATTGGGGATTGATCAATTAAGACCTCATATCGCTGTTTTTACTAATATTTATGAAGCACACCTTGACTATCATAAGACACGTCAAGCGTATATAGAGGCTAAGTTGAATCTGATTAAAAATTTAACGAACAAAGATTACTTAGTGTACAATGCCGATCAAGAAGACTTGGCTTCCTATTTTGAAGATTGTCCTGCCAGAAAAGTTCCTTTTTCTAGAAAATCGGTTATTAAAGAAGGAGCTTATTGTTTAAATGGTTATGTGTATTATCAAGATAAAAAAATTATGAAAATTGAAGAAATTCCACTTCCAGGAGAACATAATGTAGAAAATGTTTTAGCAGCGGTGGCGGTAGCGTCTATTGAAAATGTTAAATCTGAGATTATTCGTTCAGTGGTAATGAACTTTGAAGGGATTGCTCATCGAATTCAGTGGGTAGGAAAGTATCATAAAGCTGATTTTTATAATGATTCTAAGGCGACGAATCCCTTAGCAAGTTTAACTGCTTTAAGAAGTTTTAAAGATCGAGATATTGTATATTTTGCAGGAGGATTAGATCGCGGAAATGACTTTCAAGAATTGGAAGAAGAGTTTAAGAAAGTTAAAGCAGCTTATTTATTTGGACAATCTGCAAAAAAATTATATACTCATTTAAAAGTGGCAGAGGTCCCTACAATTTTTTTAGCGGATACGCTTGAACAAGCATTTAAAGCATTTTATGATTATCCTTTAGAAGATGAAGTGGTTTTGTTCTCACCCGCTTGTGCATCTTGGGATCAGTATCCAAACTATGAGGTGCGAGGAAAGGCATTCTGTGAATTAGTTAAAGGCTATTTAGAGGAGAAGGAGAAAAATGAAAGAAATTAAGCGCATTATTTTTTCTGGGGGAGGAACTGGGGGACATATTTATCCAGCGATGGCCTTATATCGGCGAATGAAAGAGAAAAATCCTGAGCTTGAAGTTCTTTATATTGGAACAAAACGTGGCCTGGAGTCAGCGATCGTTCCTAAAGCAGGTTTGAACTTTGCCTCAATTGAAATTGAAGGAATCAAGCGGTCCCTTTCACTAGAAAATTTACTCGTTGGTTATAAAATGCTAGCGGCTACTCATAAAGCAAAAAAAATTATTCGGGAATTTAACCCCGATGTTGTTGTTGGAACGGGGGGCTACGTCTGTGGTCCGGTTATTCTTGCGGCCAGTCGTTTGGGAATTCCAACCTTAATCCATGAACAAAATTCGATTGCTGGCATTACAAATAAGTTTTTAGCTCGATTTGTCGATAAGATTGCCATCTGCTTTGATGATGTTAGAAAAGACTTCAAAAAATATACCCATAAGATTCGACTGACGGGAAATCCAAGAGGACAAGAAGCTTGTCAAATTAAGAGCGATCCTATGATTCTTTCTAGAGAATTTGATTTAGATAATTCTAAAAGAACACTCCTTATTTTTGGCGGTTCAAGAGGAGCGCCAGCAATTAATCAAGCTGCTTTAGAAGGAATAGATCATTGGTTAAAGAGTAATTATCAAGTGATAATCGTGACAGGTCGAGATCATTATTCGAGCCTGGATCAAAAAAAATTAGAGGAGATCAATTCAAGTGCAAATGTACGAGTTCTAGCTTATATTGACAATATGCCAGAGCTGTTTCCAGTCATCGACTTAGTAGTTTGTCGAGCTGGTGCTACTACTTTAACCGAACTAACAGCCCTTTCTTTACCAAGTATATTAATACCTAGCCCCTACGTAACTGCTAACCATCAAGAAGCTAATGCACAGTCTTTAGTAAAAGAATCAGCAGCTGAGATGATTTTAGAGAAGGACTTGAATCATGAACGTTTAGAGGAAATGGTTGATCGATTAATGCATGACGGTATTTCTTTAGATACCATGAGTAAAAATGCTGGTAGATTAGGAATTCGTGATGCAAGCGATCGGATTATTAAATTATTGGAAAATATAAAGGATTAATAAATTTAGTGGAGGAGAATAATGGTTAATTATCGTTTGAATCCAAGTTTAAAGAATAATTATCAACATCAACGAGAAATTATTGATCAACGAAAGTATCAACCCATTTCTGCTCCTATAGGAAATTATCGTTTGGATGCGAAGGGAAATCCAATCCTTCCCAAAAATGTTCTGATGGATGATCGAGATTTATCGGATGTTGTACCAGAAAATGTATATCCAATGCGGAATAATTGGGATTTCCAAACAGCTTCAAAAAGAGAATCGAACACCGAACCATTTGTTAGAAACTATAAGAACTCTTTCTCAAGTTCAAGAAATAGCTCATTATCAATTCGTAGAAAGCAGGTTCCATCTACTCAATCATATATGAACGGGTTAAAAAAGGGACTTCCAATAGGATGGCACAAAATAGCCTTAGGTTTAGTTTTGGTCTACGCCGTAATGATTTGGTCAGGTTGGGAAATTCTACCCTTTAATAAAATAAATCAAGTGCGAGTTGTCGGTAATCAAGCAGTCAGTGCACAAAGTATTCTTGAAGGTGTTCAATGGGATCCTTTTGCTAAAGCCAAACCTTTTTTAAAAAGAAGGCCCGAGATTGAAAGCTTTATTCGTCAGATGAATCCAGTTGTAGCGGATGTAAAAATTGAAAGACCTGATTGGACAGGGATTAACTTTGAGGTTAAGGAATATCAACCTGTTGCTTTTGTTAAAACAGATTCTGGGACCTTTCCCTTTTATAGTTCAGGGGAAGTTTTGGAAGATCAAACTTCTTCTTTGGCTTCAATGGTTGATCAATTGCCTTTAATTGATTTGTCCTTTGATAAGCAGCATCTTAAGGAGCTCGGTCAAGCCTTGTCAACTTTGGATCCAAAGGTTTTGTTAGAAGTTGATTCAGTGGCTCCATCATCGGATCCACAAAAAACAACGCATGTTGAATTGAAAATGAAAGATGGGAATATTGTTAAAGCGATTATTCCAACTTTAGCGGAGAAAATGGCATTTTATCCTCAAATTAAAGCTCAACTTAAGGAACGACAGGGAACAATTGATCTTGAAGTAGGAGCGTATTTTACGCCATTTCAAGAAGATACTAATTCGGTTAAACTCAATCATAATTAGGATAAGTTAGATTACGAATTGGTAACATCCAATAAGAATTTATTTTAAAAAAATATTGATTATGCTAGTATTAGAGTAATGAATTATGCTCACTCAGCATAATTAAAGGGGAATCGAAGGAGGTTCACACCTGAATGCGGAATCAAGAAATTATGGTTAGTTTAGATATTGGGACAACGTCAATTAAAGTTGTTGTTGCCGAATATATGAATGGACATGTGAATATTATCGGTGTTGGTAATGAAAAATCAAGAGGTATTAGTCGAGGAGTCATTGTTGATATTGATGAAACTGTTCTTTCCATTCAAAGGGCGATTGAACAAGCTGAAAGAAAAGCGTCCGTTCGGATTAACGATGTTGTTGTGGGGATCCCAAGTAATAAGTTAGCGATTGATGATTGTCACGGAATGATCGCGGTCGCAAGTGAGAATCGTGAAATAACCGCTAAAGATGTTGATAATGTGATTTCTGCTGCGAAAGTTCGATCTGTTTCGCCAGAACGAGAAGTAATTGCTATTTTACCAGAAGAATTTATTGTAGATGGTTTTAGTGGAATTAGAGATCCTCGAGGGATGATTGGCGTTCGTTTAGAACTTTATGCTCGCTTGTTAACGGGACCTCGGACGATTATTCACAATATCCGACGTTGTGTTGAGCGGGCCGGATTGCAGATCTCTGAATTTGTCCTCCATCCTCAAGCGATTGCTTCCGTTGCACTATCTGAGGACGAATGTGAATTTGGTACGGTCCTTATTGATATGGGAGGCGGACAGACATCCGCTTCAATTATATATGATAAACAATTAAAGTATTCGTTTGTAGATCAAGAAGGCGGAGACTATGTTACTAAGGATATTTCTTTAATCCTTAATACATCATTAGAATCAGCAGAAAGAATTAAACGTGAGTATGGATATGCTGTATCTTCGGCTACTTCACCAGAAGAGTATTTTCCAGTTGAAACAGTTGGACGTAAAGAGCCTGTTCGAGTTGATGAACGTTATTTATCTGAAATTATTGAAGCACGTTTGGTTCAAATTTTTGAGACCATAAAAGAAGATTTGACTGCGGTTGATGCAATGGACTTACCAGGAGGATTTGTTCTAACAGGAGGAGCTTCGAGTCTTCCAGGTGTACTAGAACTGGCCAAAAAATATTTTGGACAGAATGTACGCTTATATATTCCGGAACAGATGGGAATGCGGAATCCAATTTACACGACCTCTTTAGGAATGGTTCAATATGTGAGCCAGTTGGATGATGTTCATCGAATTGCTCAGGCAACATTTCGTAGTAAGCAAATAGCTACTCCGTCGAATCAAAATTCATATCCTTCAATGACCAACGATGATCGGTATGGACAAGAAGACTTTTCATTCGAACGAGAGTCGTTAGCTCAAAAAGATATTCGAGATCAGAATAGACAAGCACAAATTAGAAAGGATCGTTCTGGTCAAATAACTCCTTACTCGGGTTCTGAATACTCATCCAAGCAAATGAGACGTGCTGACTCAGATTATTATCAATTTGATCATGCTCCTTCAGCGGATGAGGAACACTTTGAAGACGCTATGTATTATTCACAAGAACCCTTGAGTTATTCTCAGGAGATGAAGGCGTCTAAGAATCCAGCAGGTGGATTAATTGAGCAAATTCGCTCATTTTTCCAAACCTTTTTTGATTAATTAATATGCTTTAAGGAGGAAATATAATGGAAGTTTCTTTTGATTCAACTATGAATAAACAAGGTGCGATTATTAAAGTGATCGGTGTTGGTGGAGCAGGTGGAAATGCAGTGAATCGTATGATTACTGAAGAAGTTCAAGGAGTCGAATTCATTGCAGCAAATACGGATACCCAAGCTCTACAATCATCTCAAGCTGAAACTAAGATTCAATTAGGCCCTAAGATTACTAAAGGCTTGGGAGCAGGCTCCTTGCCTGATGTGGGTCTTAAAGCTGCTCAAGAGTCGGAAGAGCAAATTCGTCAAGCTTTAGAAGGAGCAGATTTAGTATTTGTTACAGCTGGAATGGGTGGTGGAACCGGGACAGGTGCTGCTCCTGTTGTGGCAAAAATTGCTAAAGACATGGGTGCTTTAACTGTGGGGGTCGTAACTAGACCGTTTACCTTTGAAGGTCCAAAGAGAGGCCGATTTGCAGCTGAGGGATTACAAAACTTAAAAGAAGCGGTAGATACTTTAGTAGTGATTTCTAATAATCGATTATTGGAAGTGGTAGATCGTAAAACACCAATGCTAGAGGCCTTTTCAGAGGCAGATAATGTTTTAAGACAAGGTGTTCAAGGAATTAGTGATTTGATTGTATCACCAGGTTTTATTAATTTGGATTTTGCTGATGTTAAGACGGTAATGAAAGATCAAGGAACAGCATTAATGGGAATTGGATCTGCTTCAGGTGAAAACCGAACTGCTGAAGCAACTAAAAAGGCTATTTCCTCCCCACTATTAGAAGTATCAATTGATGGGGCAGAGCAAATTCTTCTTAATGTAACGGGTGGACCAGACTTAAGCTTGTTTGAAGCTCAAGATGCAAGTGAAATTATTGCAGCAGCTTCTAGTGATGAAGTGAATATCATTTTTGGTACATCAATCAATGAAAGTTTAGGCGATGAAGTTGTAGTTACAGTTATTGCAACAGGGATCGATTCAGAAAAGACATCACTTAATAAACAACAAGCTCTCCGTCAAAATCGCCCAAGTTTTAATCAGAAACCAGTTCAAAAAAATTCAGTTATGGAAAATGATCCGGGGGTAAACTACGCCAATGCGTCTCAAGATTTTGAACTTCCGGCCAATAGAAAGACCGAAAACAAAAAAGATTTGTTTAGTGATTGGGATATAAAACGTGAAACAATTACTCGAGATGTCGAAGAGGTAGATGCTAATCAAGCAAAACCTGAACGTTTATTTGAACATACTGAGTCAAAAGTTAAACAAGCAGATAGTCAAGACCATGATGAATTAGATACACCTCCTTTCTTCCGTAAGAGAAATCGTCATTAATTGGTAGATAATTGTCTGTATCTTTGTGATCTTTTGTGGATTTATCAGATAATGATTGACGAGTATTCTAAAAACTTAGATCATTCTGTCAATAATTGTTGATTTTGTATGAAAGGAGGATGTGACTTTGAGTTGCAGCCTCTTTTCGATTTATTCTTTAAAGAAAGAAGTGATAATTTGTCATTGGTTGTTATCTTATCTTTTGTAAATAATATTTTTAGAATTTATTCGTTATTGCTTGTTGCATATGCATTAATGTCTTGGCTTCCAGGTGCACGAGATAGTCAATTAGGGCAATTAATTCAAAAACTAGTTCGACCTTATTTAGATATATTTGATCGTTTTATTCCTTCTATTGGTGGAATTTCATTTAATGTAATTATTGCACTATTTGTTTTAAATTTTATTCAAAGAGGATTAATTTATATAATAATTAATCTTTTAGCGTGATTGAATGGATTCAATAATCTATCAGCATTATCGACCTGAAGAGGCGTCTTTTATTGATCAAGTTTTTTCCTGGATTGAGCAAGTTGATTCAACTTATGCTCCATATTTGACGGTATTTTTAACGCCTAGGCAATGCCGTATTGTGCTTCAATTAGTTAATCGACAGGATGATATTAAGGTTAAATTTTATGGTGGAAAAATTGGGTCTGAAAGTCAGCGAGCATTAATTTATCCCAATTACTATCAAGTCCAAGAAGAGGATTTTGATTTATCATATCTTCAGATAGACTATCCCATTAAATTTGGGGATTTATCGCATTCAAAGATCTTAGGAGCATTTCTTGCTTTAGGTATCGAGAGAAATCGACTGGGAGATATTTTTACTAATGGTCAGGTTTGGCAAGTAGTTGTAGATCAAAAAATGCTCGATTATTTCAAACAAAATTTAGTAAAAATCGATCATTTTGGCATTAAATTAAAGGAACTTGACTCTAGTCAGTTGGTGGATCCTATCGATGAATGGGAAATTGAGGTGATTACTTCATCGTCTTTACGATTAGATAGTTTAATATCGTCAATCTTTCATATTTCTAGACAGCGGTCGAAGGATATGATAAAGTCAGGTCTGGTTAAAGTTAATTTTGTAATGGCTGAACGTGGAGATTCTTTGCTTCAGGAGGATGATTTAGTGTCGGTTAGAAGGTTTGGTCGTTTTCAGTTGAAGCAACTAATGGGTATGACTAAAAAAAATAATTATCGTATACAGATTAAGATTTTAAAAGTTAATTAATGAAAGGAAGAACGAAGATGGCTGTTACACCAAATGATATTTTGAATAAAGAATTTTCAAATAAATTTAGAGGTTATGATCCCGAACAGGTTAATGATTTTTTAGATATTATTAGAGTGCAATTGGAAAAAACCCTTGAAGAGAATAAGCAGTTAGCGAAAGATTTAACGGATGCAAATGATAAAATTAATTATTTTAACCAATTACAAGAATCACTTAATTCTTCAATCATTATTGCTCAGGAAGCAGCAGATCGATTAAAACAAAATGCACGTAAAGAAGCTGAACTGATTCTTTATGAGGCTGAACGTGATGCAGACCGGATTCTAAGAGATGCTTCTGATCAATCCAGTCATATTTTTTCTGAAGTTGAGAATCTAAGAGAAAAGGTTTCTGTTTATCGTGAAAATGTTCGTCAAGAAATGCAAGCAAGCTTAAATTTATTGAATTTAAATGATTATGATGAATTATTTGAAGGAACTCCTCTCTATACAGCTCAAAATTACAAAGATCAAACGACTGAAGAGAGTCAAGCTATTGCTAAGCAAAAAGCAGATGAATTATTAGCAGAGGCAGATCAGTCCGTTGAACTTGATAATGAAATGCCAGAAACTGGAATTCCAGAAGTATCTGAATTTGAAGAAATTACGGTTGAAGAAATTCATCCTACTTCAACAATGACAGTCGATGAAGAAGTATCGGATGTTAATAGTATTGATGAGACACAAGTTTTTGATTGGACACAAATTAATGAAAGTTCAGATTCAGAGGGTGAATCTAATCAAGATAATTTTGGTCAAACAATCCGTATTGACCTTCCGGTCGAAGACGAATATAATGAGGATAATTAATTAAGTATTAATGAGAGGCAAGGGGTAGTAGGATACTTATAGCGAGTCAGGAAAATGGTGGAAGCCTGTCAGTCCCTCCTATTTACTTTATCACTCGATGAATGAAGGGGCGAAACTAAGTAACCCCTTCCGCTTGAATAGCGTTACCATGTAGAGCGAATAGCAGTTGCTGCTATTAATTTGGGTGGTACCGCGTCTTAACGTCCCTTTATAGAGGGACGTATTTTTTTTAGAAAGGAATTTATAAATGAAATTAAAAGAAACATTAAATCTGGGTCAAACTGATTTTGCTATGCGTGCTAATTTGCCCAATAAGGAAAAGGAATTACAAGTTGAATGGGAAGAAGCTAATTTATATCAAAAGATCCAAGAAAAAAATATCTCTAGGGAACCTTGGGTTCTTCATGATGGACCACCTTATGCGAATGGTAAGATTCACATGGGACACGCATTAAATAAAATTACTAAGGACTTTATTGTTCGTTATAAATCAATGTCAGGATATCGTTCACCTTATGTACCAGGTTGGGATACTCACGGACTTCCAATAGAGACCGCCTTACAAAAAAATAAAGGCATTAATCGTAAAGAATATAGCATCACTGATTTTAGAGATTTATGCAAGGAGTATGCTTTAGAACAGGTTAAAGGACAAATGAAAACCTTTAAGCGTTTAGGGGTCTCTGGAGATTGGGATCATCCTTATTTAACCTTGGCACCAGAATATGAGGCACAACAGATTCGAGTTTTTGCGAAAATGGCAGAAAAGGGCTATATCTATAAGGGGGCGAAGCCTGTATTTTGGTCATGGTCTTCTGAATCTTCTTTAGCAGAAGCAGAAGTGGAGTATCAAGATGTGACTTCACCATCGATTTATGTGGCTTTTAAAGTGAGAAAAGGTAATGGGGTAGTTGATGAACAGGCTGAGTTTGTGATTTGGACGACAACGCCTTGGACCCTCCCAGCCAATATGGCAATTGCTGCTCTAAAAGCAGCCACCTATGTGCAAGTGAAGGTTGACGAACGTCACTTTATTGTCGCTCAGGAATTACTTGAAAGTATTGCGAAAGAAATTGGTTGGCAAGATTATTCAATTGAAAAAACCTATCAAGGAGAGCAGTTTGAAGGGGTTGAAGCTCAACATCCATTTTATGATCGCCCATCCAAATTGGTGTTTGGTGATCATGTGACTTTGGATTCTGGTACCGGATTAGTTCATACTGCACCTGGACACGGGGAAGATGACTATTGGGTTGGTTTAGAGTATGGGTTAGATGTTTTGTCACCAGTAGATTCAAAAGGTCATTTTACAAATGAAGCCCCTGGCTTTGAAGGACTATTCTATCTAAAAGGTCAAAAGAAAGTGCTGGAAATAATAGAAGAGAACGGTTCCTTACTTCATTATTCGGAATTTGTTCACTCCTATCCACATGATTGGAGAACAAAAAAACCGGTTATTTATCGTGCAACACCTCAATGGTTTGCTTCAATTGATAAATTCCGTGATGAGTTACTAGATAATGTTGAACATAAGGTTAAATGGCATCATCCTTCTGGAAAACGACGGATCTATAATATGATTCGTGATCGTGGAGATTGGGTAATTTCTCGTCAACGTGCTTGGGGAGTTCCTTTACCGATCTTCTATGCTGAAGATGGAACAGCGATTCTAGATGCGAATGTAATGAATCATGTGGCAAATCTTATTGAAAAGGAAGGCTCAAATGTTTGGTTTGAACGTTCAGCCACAGACTTACTTCCTGATGGTTATAGTCATCCTGGCTCGCCAAATGGAGAATTTACAAAAGAAACAGATATTATGGACGTATGGTTTGATTCAGGAACATCCTATGCAGGAGTACTCCAAACGCGTAAAGATCTAGTCTTTCCGGCTAATATGTACTTGGAAGGGTCAGACCAATATCGTGGTTGGTTCAATTCATCTTTTACAACTTCGGTAGCTGCCTTTGCTTGTCCACCCTATAAAGAAGTTTTGTCACAAGGTTTCGTGAACGATGGTAAGGGCCAAAAAATGTCGAAATCTTTAGGCAATGTCATTGACCCTGAGTCTGTAATGGATGAACTTGGAGCGGATATTATTCGATTATGGGTTGCAACTGTTGACTACGAATCGGATGTTAGAGTATCCAATGAGATTTTAAAACAAGTTTCAGAATCCTATCGTAAAATTAGAAATACAATTCGTTTTATGTTGGGGTTAGTGAATGATTTTGATCCTAAAAAGGATGCTGTGCCTAAAGACAAACTTACTGCTTTAGATGCTTATATGTTCGCTAATTTTCAAACTTTTAAAGATGATTTATTAACAGACTATGAGGAATACCATTATTCTTCCTTGTATAAGCGAGTAATGAATTTTGTCTCCACCGATTTATCTGCTTTTTATTTGAATGTTGCTAAAGATATTGTTTATATTGATAGTCAAAACTCTTTCAATCGCCGATCTATGCAGACTGTTATCTACCAAGTATTAAAAGAGCTTCTAATTCTTTTAACCCCGATCTTAGTTCACACTTGTGAAGAGGCTTGGAAATCTTTACCTGGTGTGGAAGGTTCCGTTCAATTGCAAGATATGCCTGAAGTTGAAGAGCTAGAAAATTCTAAATCTTTAATTAATAACTGGGAAATCTTTTTCAAAATTCAATCAGGAGTTAATAAAGGTTTAGAAGAAGCAAAAAATAAGGATCAAGATCCGATTAAAAAATCCTTTGAGGCTGCTGTTGAAGTATACCTTGATCAAGAACAAACTCAAAAATTAACACAATTAGCAGATAATTTAGATCAATTGTTGGTGATATCTCATTTAGATTTAAAAGATTTGGATCAAGCCCCAGATAATGCCCTTAGATTTGAGGATTTTGCAGTCTTAGTGAAGCGAGCAGATGGAGACATTTGTCAACGTTGTCGCGCTGTAAGGCCTGAAGTAGGTAGTATTCAACAAGCTCCAGATCTTTGCCAACGCTGTTATGATATCGTTTCAGAAAGTTACCCAGAATATTTCGATAAGTAAAAAAGCTATTTTCATTACCATACAGACTCAATATTAATATAATGGTGTTTTTAAATAAAAGAATAGAAAGCAAATAGAGGCTGTGACATAAGTCCACCAAAAAAACC
>NZ_KV802413.1:0-1079 GCF_001810675.1 Facklamia sp. HMSC062C11
TCCGGTTTCGGATCTTCTGGCTTCGGATCTTCTGGTTTTGGATCTTCCGGTTTTGGATCCTCTGGATCTACTGGAGGGATTTCGCAGACATTCTTAGTTCCAACTTTGATAATCTTATCTTGTTTTTCTGTGATTGTCTTTGTTTCCCTGGATACTTCCTTACTATTTTCAATCTTAACCGTTGTTTCAGTCTTACCTGGTTTACCTTCTTGAATCACTTCAGTTTTTCCAGCTTCCATATTTGGATCTTCAACAACTTTAATGTCAAAGGATTTTTCACTTTCAAATTTGAACTCACCATCAGTCTTAGAGCCATATTCTACGACCTTGTTCTTAGGTTCCGTTCTTTCTTCGGTGACTTCAAGCTTACCTGTTTCCTTGTTGAAGGTCGTGGTGTATTTAACAGATCCCTTAGAACCTTCTTCGATAACTTTTTCCTCGCCAGCTTTTAGATTAGGATTGTGTCTATATTCCGTATTGTTGCCGAGTTCTGTTTCTTTAACAACTGGTTTAACACCGACTCTTACTACCCGATCTTCTTTTTCTGTGATCGTCTTAGTCGTTTCTGTTGGATCTCCAACTGGCTTAGAATCCTTTATCTTTTGAGTAATTGTGACTTCTTCCTTACCTGGCTTACCTTCTTTTTCAATTTTTTGGAAACCAGCTTCAAGAGTATCATCATAGATTACCTTCGTTTCATAAGGAATTTCCCGTTCGATCGTCTTTGTAGTTTCACCTTCAGTAGACTTTCTACCAATCTTGATAAGTCTTTCCTGAGGCTCTTTAGTTGTCTTAAATTCGCCTTCTGTGGTTTCAACTACCTTGCCGTCTTTAATTACAAGCGTATTCGTTCTTTCTTGCTCTCCTGGTGAACCTGGAGTCACTACTTTTTCTTCACCTGGTTCTAGAGAATCATCATACTCATATCTAGTCTCGAATGGAATTTCTTTCTTTTCAACTACTTTGTGAGTACCATCGTTTGTACCTTCGCCAATCAAGATAACCGCATTTTTAGCTTTTTTAGTGACTGTTGGCTCAGAAGTGTTGGTTACTTTAGAGTTTTCTATGGTGAGCGTTCT
>NZ_KV802414.1:0-6425 GCF_001810675.1 Facklamia sp. HMSC062C11
GGCTTAACTTTTGGTCCACCTACCCATACCTTGTCAACCGTGATGCTTGTCTTCGGTACGATGTATTCATTGGTAATGGTGAAACCATGACAATCTTTGACAATCTCACCTTTTTGACGGAAATGATCCGACGTAAAGACTTCCTCAACCGTATATTGATAGAGATTACCGTCCGCATCATACTTATCAAGATCCGTCCATACAAAGCTTGTATCACCATCGTTTAAGGTCAACCGTTTGATCTCAACGTTATTTTGCTTAAGAACAAAGGTCACATCTGGCTTAGTGATCGATTCACCGCCAATCCAATTCTTAGTTACCTTGATTTTAATTTTCTCGATATATTCATTGGTCACAGTAAAGTCCTGAACGCTTGAACGATATCCTTCAGGAGGAGTAACTTCCTCCAAGCGGTATTGGTAAAATTGCCCCTTCTCATCATAGGCTAGTAGATCTGTCCAGGTATGTTCTAACGTACCAGATTCAAGGGTTACTTCATCAGACCAAAATATTAGGCAATTTCCCTTGAGGTGCATTCTTCCAGATCTTACGGCCGATAATGGTCAATCGATCTGAAGCTTCAGAAGTCACCCCAACACGATAGCTATCGCGAATGCCAAGCGGACCACCCATATAGATACCTTCTCTTGCAGTAGAAGAATATCCTGAGCCGCTTCCTCCTGATGAGCCACCACCGCCAGAAGAGAATGAACCTGAACCTCTTAAGGCTAGATAATTATCCGAATTAAAAGGCGCAATTTCCAGATCGTCCAAAGCTTTGCTGGTCGATCGTTCAAGCCTTGAAAGACTCTCTTCACGAGACCGTAATGCTAACGGCACATCAGGAACTGCTAATGGCGGCATTGGACCTGGCCCTGGATATGGCATTGGACCTGGTCCTGGATATGGCATCGGACCTGGGTCTGGATATGGTCCCGGATTTGGTGGTAAGTAAGGTGGCATTTCTGGACCACAATTTCCACTATAAAGTTGCGTATACTTCCACAAATTCATGGTCTTAAAGGCCGTGTAAGTTATGTCAGAGCTAAATTGCTCTTGCGTCATTTCGGGTGCCTTAACCGTCACCGTCAAGGTTGACGTTAAGATCATTTGATCTCCTTTTTTCCAAGTAAGGGTTACTGTATAAGAAGTATCCTGACTTGGCAGTTGACCACTGACCCACATGGTTGAAGGTTGATTCAAATCGATTGCCGCCTTGAGCAGCTTATTCGAGATATCTACCTTGTCAAAGACAAAACCTGTTGGAGGAGTCTGCCATTCAATCCGATGATTAAATACTCCCTGATCAATGCTTGCCTCAACTAATCTCACTGAATTCGATCCAGTATGGTCAACGGTCATCTGTCCCTTCAGATCCGCGACTCTTCCCTGCCAACTTGCTTGAGGCATATGAGTGTGGTCTCCAAAAACAGTCCAGACCTTTGGATTGCTTGTCCCATTACCATTCTTAATTAAGAGCTTTTCAAGCTTAAAGGTAAAAGGCTGTTTATCTAGGAATTGATCCGCTATTTTTTTATTTGCTAGCCATTGGTCTTTAATAGCTTCTGGTACCTCATCGGTCGGACTATCTTGAGGACCTATAATGAAAGGACGATCATCCATAACTTCAATCGTACGCAGAGCAACGAAGACAAGATAGCCCTCTTTGGTATAGGACACTCTAAAGAGAGGCACATCCTTTATCCGATAAGTGTCATACTCGAATAAATCGTCTTCCAAGGATGGAAGGGAATCCCTAATCTTACAGGTTGGATCTGGGTTAGGCTCTGGGCTCGGTGCAAGTGGATTTTCTTGATGCTTCAAGCCTTTAAAGATTAAATCCCCTCTTAGAATGATATCATTAGGAACTTGATCTCCCTGATAGAATCGCCAACCAGGATTAGCCTGAACCATAAAGTATTGACCCTTATGAATCGTCTTTTTCGCCTTAAAGTCTAATCGATAGACATATTGGCCTTGACCATTTTGATAAATCTCATGATCAACGATCACGCCACCCTGTCTATCCGAAGGACCTGGTCCAAAAGGATTATTACTTTGGTCGGCAGCTTGGCTTAACCAATTACCTGTATTCTTCAAGATATCTTCAATCGGTGTCGTCTCAGGATCCAAAGTCGGTTGATCCGGCAATTCACCCTTATCAAGACTATCCGGTAGAAGCAATAAATTATCCTTATTCAAATACTCAATCTCACGGCGCTTGTCCACAAGAGACTCTAAGATCCGAAGGGGTTGTAGACCCGGCATATCTAAATCATCCGTTTGTAATCGCTGACTATCTGTCATAATCTGTTCTGAACGATATAGACTATTGGCAGGATCCACTTGCCAAGGCTTTTGATTCTGCTTCTTAAAGACAATCCGCTGCTGTTGATAATTGAATTCCCCAGGGAAAAAGTCATCCGTTGCTGGAATCACCGTATCGCCCTGACGAGAGATACCCTTCTCGCGTAAATAGCCTCCTCGATAGATGAACTTCAACTCATCCACCATAGCATCGTCCGCTTGATCGACTGTAATCCCGTAGTATAAGCGACTTTCTTTAGGCAAGTTCCGGTGGAAGGTCAAAAAGATCCGTCCATCCTTTTGTTCCAGTGAATACAATTCCTTGGGAAGTTCGATCCGCTTTAGGTATTTACTATGGATGTAGGAGCGATTATCGAAGTGGTTGGTCTCCTTAACCGATTCATCTGACCAATCTTGATAGTCCAGTACATAGACTTTTATTCGAGATAAATCAACTGCGGTTGATGATTCAAACACGACTTGATCACTACCCCGATGGAAAAAGCTATGTTGCAAGAACTGTTGACCTTGGTCAAGGATAAAACGGCTTTCCTTATAGCGCGTCCCTTGTGGTATTTGATTATCGATGAAAGGACGATTGCTCTCCGTAAATTGCCCCATTTTCTTTTTTAATAGGGCTTCATCATACTCATAAGGGAACCAATATTCACCCATCCAATTCATCCAAGGGTCGACCTTGTGTTGGTTACCCAACCAAACCGAAGGAACACTGTAGGATACATAGCTGTAGGGTCGATAATCCCAACCACCCGAATTCGATCGACCGACTTCCAATAAATCATTATCCAGATAAGTCATCCGCTTAAGATTGAAGCTAGGTGCAGTGCTTGAAGTAGCTTGCCAATCCGCCATTACCTTAAAGCGCAAGATATGTCCTTCTTCTATAATGGATTCAGACAGAGTCGGCATTCCCTCCGCTTGATAGAGGACATCTTCTGCCCGCCCCTTCTTACCGATGAAGTTACCACCATTCATGATCTTAATATCAATATAGTCGCCTTGCTTCAATGAGCGTGGCAGCACCATCTTGATATCTAAAGGATAGGTATATTCATCACTTAGATTATCGCTGTCATAAGGACTTCGTTTACCGGTCTTATCCCAAGCCGTACCGTCCCATTGGACGTCATTGCTAATATCTCGAATCGCTTCAACTGTCTTGGATCCTGCTTCCTCAGCAGGATCTTGACCCAGCGATTCCTCACTTGGATCGGGCGAACCGGTCGCTTGGCGAGAGGCTGGGATCGATTCTGGGGTCGACTTAAGATCCGATGGATCTTCTTCAGAGGTCATACTTTGAATATCCGATGCCTCATTCGGTGGAGAACCCCCTCCGCTGGATGGGTTACCTGCCATTGGGTCCTGTGAAGGATGATCGATCATAGGATCCGGTAACTCCTGAGTTGACGCTTCACTAGCTTCAGGTACTGCTGTCCTTTCTTCATCAACCAATTCAGAGATCTGAGCCGCTTCAACTTCTGGTAATGAAGCTGGTAAAGAACTTTTTGGGAGTGGTAAAGCCGCAGCTTGATCTTCTTCCTTGGTAACTGGATTGGATGCTATAAAAGATGCCGGTTCCTCTGGCGACTCACTGGCTTGAACCAGTACCGGGGTCGTCAGCAATGAGCCCAATAACAAAGGCATTATTTTTAGAATTTTTCTCATGATTTTTCCTCCTTTCTTAATAAAATCTCCAATAAATCCTTTACAATTTGATTCTATCACATTTTACAAGTTTGGGATCATTTATTTATACTTTTTATCAATAATAATTTGAAAACGTTTGTCTATTTGAACACAAAAAGACCCAGGCTTTGCCTGGGTCTCAGACTGTAGACAAACCCCGTTTGAGATTTGACTCAAGCGGAGTTTGTCTTTATTTTTGTTTAAAATTAGCTGTTAAATAAAAAAAGCGAAGCCTTTTAGCTTCTCATCTCTAGTATATTTGCCAGTTTTTTCATGTTTAAGCAAGCATAAGTGAGCCCTGTTTTGAAATCCATCCGGGCTTTTCCAATTAAATGGGTATATCGAAAGCCATGATGTTCCTTTGCAGTGCCGAATAGTCTTTCTATAGATTCTTTTCGCTCTTTATATAGATCTCTCATACCATCCGAATGTCGAATGTCTTCGCAAGTTTCAAGAGCTCCTTGCCATACGTGTCGGGTTATCACTCGGTTATTTTGATAATCTTCTCGATCTTGTCGAGATGCTCTGTATTCTCGGTATCCCTTGCGATTTGTGGTGGTGTAATGATAAATCATATTATTTTCATCTAAGTAACAGTCATAGTATTCATCATAGACAATATCTCTATTTTCTTTTTGACGTTTTGGCCGCGTGTATGGAAACACAGGAGTAATTTCTTGATTCAAGAGAAATTGAGCGATAGTAGGTGTTTTATATCCAGCATCCGCTATTAAATGGACAGGTTTTAAAGAAGCAACTTTATCAAAGAGCGTGAAAAAGGCTTGAGTATCATGAGTATTCCCTGGATGAACACTGTAACCAAGCACCCAACCGTTACGGTCACAGGCTGTTTGTATGTTATAAGCAAAGACTTGTTTATGATCTCCTTTATGGAACCAACCTGCATCTGGATCATTGAGACTGGTTTTTTGGGATTTTGTTGAGCACTCCTTTTCGGTATTTTTTAGAGGCTTTTTTCCATGGACCTCTCGGTCATCTTGAATGGCATCCATTAATTCATTTGCCAACCATTTGGCTTGTACTTGAACTTCTTCATTCGTGTATTTTCGTCCATTCGCACAAGCCTTGACATGGGTGCCATCAATAAATATATCTTTCGAATCTACTACGCCAGCATCAAAGCACTGTTGTAAAATATGGGAAAAGATTTGTTCTGCTAGACTCTGAGACTCAAAGCGACGTTTATAATTTTTCCCAAAAGTTGAAAAGTGTGGGACTGGATCTGTTAAGGATAGGCCTAAAAACCAGCGATAAGCCACATTAACTTGGATTTCTTGAATCGTTTGTCGCATGCTGGGGATACCAAATAGATATTGAATGATTGGGATTTTAATGAGGGTGATAGGATCAATACTTGGACGTCCGTTGTCTTGACAATAGACATCTTCTACGATGTCATAGATAAAAGTGAAATCGATATGATGGTCAATTTTTCGTAAAAGATGATCTTGGGGTACTAGGTCTTCGAGAGCATGAAAAGCTAATTGATTACGCGCTTCAAACGTTTTACTGTCCGCATTCTTTGTCATCATTTTAATCACCCATTTTATTTTTATTATACAAGAAAAAGCCCCCTAATTCACTAATAATTAGTGAATTAGGGGACTTTGTCTACAGTCTGAGACCCAGGCTTTGCCTGGGTCTTAAATCGACTAATCTATTAATCGATTATTTTATTCTTCTTCTTTGCGGCGGCTTGCTACTAATCCTAATCCAGCAAGGATTGATAGAGCTGCTGCTCCGAGAATAACGGTTGAATCATTTTCACCGGTTTGAGGTAGTAAGCCTGCTGAAGATTTAGCTGTTGATGAAGCTTCTTCAGTTCCTTTAGCGTCTTTATCTGAAGATTCATCAGATGGTTTGTCTGTTTCAACAGCGCCACCTTCTTCATCACGATGGAAGACAAGTTTGTTCCATGGGATGGTATCGATTGATCCATCTGGATAGATAATTGTTGCATTACCAGATTCATCAACAATCACTTGTGTTCCTTCTGGGAAGTTACCTTTGTTAGCGTCGGTAATCTTACGTCCAATTTCTTCTATTTCACTTTGTGTTAGACCTGGACGTCCGACTTCTGTCTTCTCAGGGATGATTGGATCGATAATACCCGCAATCTTAAGCTCTGGTTTATCAGTTTCTTCTGGTTCACCATGCTCATATTGGAATACTAAGTCTTCTGCTGGAATTCTGTTCGTTGATCCATCTGGATAAGTAATCGTTGCGTTACCCTTATCGTCGATAGTTACATCTTTCGCCTCTGGGTTCACTTTTTCTACTTTATCCTTAACTTCTTCTTTCTCTTTGTCTGTTAAGTTATTAAGATCTTTCACACCTGTCTTCTCATCTGGAGTGACAGCTGGATTCTTTTCAGCATCTGTTTTTGCTTT
>NZ_KV802415.1:0-50338 GCF_001810675.1 Facklamia sp. HMSC062C11
AAACCGGAAGATCCGAAGCCAGAAGATCCGAAGCCAGAAGATCCAAAACCGAAAGATCCGAAACCAGAGGATCCAAAACCGGAAGATCCAAAACCGGAAGATCCAAAACCGGAAGATCCAGAAAAACCAGGTAAACCAAGCGAACCAGGTACTCCAGGAGAAACTCCTGAAAAACCAGAAGATCCAGGAAAACCAGGTGAAGAAGATCCAAAAGCTCCAACCAATCCCGCTAATGATCCATCAACAGGAGAAGTTGAAAAAGCAACGACATTGCCTCAAACTGGTGAGGTATCTGGTCATCTCTTTGGAGCGGCTGCCCTATCCATTCTTTCTGGATTAGGTCTTATCGCAAGTCAACGCCGTAAAAAAGAAGAAGAATAATTGTCGGATTAAAATGGACTAACAATGGGTCTAGCAATGAGCTAAGCAACAATGGTTGCTTGGCTCATTTTTTTGTTCAAGTAAAGTGATGAATTATAGGGGATCATCAGACTATCTAATAAAGGGAGATGTTTTTTATTAATTTCTAATATTTATAGTATTAAATTCAAACGAATGTTAGACTAACTATATACATTATTATTAAAGGAGCGGACTATGAAGAAAAAATTAATGACCTCAATCTTAATTGCCAGCTTATTGATGACGGGAGCATCCAATCCCTTAATCTATGGATAAGAAGAATCGTCCAACGAAGCAGAATCTAGCCAAGAGATGTCAACCGAATCGGCAGAGGCGGATACAGCTTCCCTAGTGGATTTCCCGGAAGAACATTCTGGACATTTTGTGCAAGAGTTTGATCTGTCCCATCATGAAGCTAAGGATAAGGTGCGTCTATGGATTCCTTATGCAGAATCGAATGATTATCAAGAAATCTCTAATGTGAAGATCGAAGTATCGGATGAATCCGTTGAATATCAAGTGACGGAAGATGAGTTAGGCAATAAGATGATCTATGTGGAATGGCCAGCCGACCAAAAAGATCGTAAGTTAACTTACTCTTTCGATGTTACTCGCAAACGCGTAGACAAGCCTGAATTTAATGAAGAAGAAGCGATTGATAAGGATGAGTTCGCTCAATATCTAACGGGATCTAAATTAGTTCCAATTGGCGATGAAATGAAAGAATTATCCGACGAAATCTCTCAAGAGGATGCCACAGTAGAAGATAAGGTAAGAGCTATCTACAAATGGATCTTTGACAATATGGTCCGTAACGACGATGTAGTGGGTTGTGGTACAGGAGATGCCCTTGATTCGATTGCTAGTTTAGATGGTAAATGTACCGATATTCACTCTGTCTTTATTGGTTTAACGAGAGCTCAAGGAATTCCTTCACGGGAAGTCTTCGGCGTTCGGATGAAGGATGAAGATGGCGATGTAACGGGAAGCCAACACTGTTGGGTAGAATACTATCAACCAGGCACAGGATGGGTAGCAATTGACGTTGCCGATGTGCTTAAGATGGTCCTAAATAAAGAATTAGATAAGTCTAGTCCAGAAGCTCAGACTTACTATGATTATTATTATGGTAACTTAGATCCAATGCGGGTTGCCTTCTCAACGGGTCGTGACTTAACCTTAAATCCAGAACAAGAAGCTGGTCCAGTTAACCAATTTGGTTATCCTTATGCCGAAGTGGATGGTCAAGCACTAGATTGCTATCAAGCAGAAGACTTTGGTTATCATTTTGACTATCAATTAGCAGAATAATGAATGACCGCCAGCCGCAAGGCTGGCTTTTTTATATGCTATTTTGGGGCTTTTCTAGGGGGAGTTTTTGTTATAGAATGTTTAGAGTGCATCGGTGTTTATAAGAGCAAAGCTTTTAAAGGATAAGCCGCTGATAGGATTGATAATGATTCAGAGATCGGGTCTGAAGCGAATTGGCTGAGGGCTCGATTTTGTTAATTTAGGGAGAGGATATTAGTGAATTCATTGATTCATGCCGATAATATATGGGCATTGTGGGCAATCATTGCAGGCTGTGCAACGATTGCGATTGTTTTGGAACAAAAATACGACTGGGCCAGTAAGGTCACTGGGGCTATCATCGCCTTAGTGATGATGTTAGTACTGTCAAATGTAGGAGTGATTCCAACTAGTTCACCAGTTTATGATGCGGTCTGGGATTATATTGTCCCCTTGGCCTTACCCATGTTATTATTTACTGCTGATCTGAAGTCTATTAAGCAAGGAGCGGGGCGCTTAATGTTGATCTTCCTTTTGTCAAGTCTGGGGACGATTGTAGGGGGGGTGTTGGCTTATTTTTTGCTTCGAGACCTGATTCCACAATTGAACGATATTGTGCCTATGTTTATTGGAACTTATATTGGGGGTGGAGTGAACTTTGTGGCTTTATCGACGGCCTATAAAGTTCCGGCTGCTACTACCTCAGCTGCCATGGTGGCGGATAATCTCTTGATGGCTCTATATTTCTTTGTACTTATTACCTTACCTGGATTGAAGTGGATTCAGTACCATTATTCCCATCCGCATATGGATAAGCTCACAGAAATGACTACCGAAGATCGGTCAGCAAGTGATACGATGGCCGCAAAATATTGGAGTCCTAAGGATATTTCTTTGAAGGATATTGCTTTAACAGTCAGCTTGTCCTTAGTGATTGTGGCCTTATCTTCAGCCTTAGCTAATTTCATGAGTGATTCCTTTAGCGGTCAAGACCTCTTGTCAGTAGTGCTTAGAAGTTTCTTTGGAAATAAGTATCTATTAATAACGACCTTTACCATCTTATTAGCCTCTTTATGCCCCAATTGGATGCAGTCTATTCATGGTAGTCAAGAATTAGGGACTTTTTTAATCTATCTCTTTTTTGCGGTGATTGGGGCTCCTGCATCGGTACCCTTGATTCTTTCAGAGTCGCCACTCTTACTCTTATTTGCTGCGATCATGGTCTTTACCAATCTTCTATGGACGCTCCTTTGTGGCAAGCTGTTTAAGTTCAGCATTGAGGAGATTGTGGTTTCTTCCAATGCCAATATCGGTGGACCGACCACAGCGGCAGCCATGGCTGTCTCCAAGGGTTGGGGGGATCTCATCGTACCATCTCTCTTGGTTGGAACACTCGGTTATGTGGTAGGTAATTATTTAGGCGTCTTGATTGGTATTCTATTGCATTAGTAAATAATGGACGATTGCTTAGCAATCGTTTTTTTGATTAATACTATTAATAACTATTATAGACTATCTTTTTTACATGAAAGGAGTATACTTGATCCAAAGAATACTGATAGATGCTATAAATTTATAGGAGGTCATCATGAAGATCAAAAAAATGGGTCGTTGGTTACTGGCGACCGTAATATTAGCAGGATCCAGTGGAGCGAGTTCGCTTGAACCTGGACAGGTCATAACAGAAGTTACACAGCCCTTTGGAATCTCAAGGGTCTATGCTTCTGATGCGTCAGATGAACTGTCTTCTTGGGGAGATTTAGTTAAGAAAGTCAGTGAAAGTACTGAAGGTTCAGAGGTAACATTGACTGTCGGTTCTCAAGGTATTGATGGGTCACAAGCCAGTGATAAGCTAGTGGTTCGAAAGGGACAAACCCTCCATCTAGTCGGAACAGGGACTTTAAAAGGAAAAGGTCTTGATTCGATTGTGGTAGAAGAAGGAGGGACGCTGACAATTGATGGACCGACTGTCAGCAATGCGCAAGTCCAGGTTAAAGGACAATTGAACATCGTCAACGGTGGGATTAAAGATACTAAGTTACCGGGATCGATTATTTCTGTAGAGGGTGGAAGCTTGCATTTATCTGGAGGAGAGATCTCTAGTAATGAGGCACAAGCTTTAACCGATAGTGATAATACAGAATATTCAGTAGTGACGATCAAAAAAGGATCCATGGTGATGGATGGTGGGAGAGTCAGTCAGAATAAGAGTCTGCAATTTGGTGGAGCCATAAGTTCTTGGGATAAAGATTCAACGATAACCATCAATGACGGCGAGATTAGTAACAATCAAGCCATTCATCCCACGAGGTACGCTTATGGGGGTGCCATTTACACTAGAGGTGGAACCATCTCGATGAACAAAGGAATGGTCAAGGCTAATTCAGCTGAGCGCGGCGGAGCAGTGGCGATTGATAATGGGATATTCCAAATGAAAGATGGAAGCTTTGAGGATAATTCAAATGGTGAATATAGTGGCCAAGGTGGTGCACTTTATGCTTTAAGTCAGTCTAAGTTAACGATCGATGGTGGTCAGTTTAACCATAACAAAGCAAATGGAGCAGGGGGTGCTCTCTATATTGCAGATAGTTATACTAAAATTAATGGTGGTAGCTATACCAATAACGAATCGTCAAAATCTGGTGGTGCACTAGCGCTAATTAAAAGTAAAGATGCCGCAGAAGACGTTGGAATTACGGAGATTCATGCCGGAGAATTTAAGGGTAATGAGGCAACAGGATTCTGGGGTGGTGGCGCAATTTATAATGATACTTTTTCGACTTTAAGAATGTATAATACATTGATTAAGGATAACCGCGTTGAAAAACCTTTCTTAATTGGAATTGGTGTTGGCGGTAAATCAAAACCAGCGAGCATGCAAGGTGGGGGTGTTTGGAATTGCCCAACGGGTCAGACAATCACCCATATTGATAAAGGAGTTGCCATCTATGACAATGAGGCTGGTAATGCTAACCAAGGCAAATACTTAGGGGCTGGAGATGACTTTGTTAATATTCAAAAAGATATTAAGAATCCAGGCCTTGAGATTACTTCTAGACTCTTAGGTGGCGGTCATCGTTTATGGTATAAGGATGGTTCGATTCAAAATATCCATGTGAATTATGAAGTCGGTCAACAAGATCCTCGATTTGATCCGAATAACCCTGGAGAACCGCTTGAATATAATAAAGTGATGGAGGGGCATCTTGGTTATAAGTCGGTGCCATCAGAAGATTCGAAGTTTCTAGCAGAGAGATTGGCTAAAGTATTCATTATGGGTAATAAGGCGAGTCACTTAGGAATATCAGGTGGTGGAATTACCAATAATGGGAAATTAATCTTTGGTCAAGAAGGAAGCTTCCAATTGAAATTGGTTAAAAAGTGGGTGGACCAAGATGGGAATTCACTCGATTCCAATCAACTTCCTGAAGGAGTCAACATTCCTTATCAAATTACGATCAAAGTATTGATTAATGGTCGACAAACAGATACTGTCGTTCTCAAGAAATCAGAAGGATGGACGGCCACGATTGATGATTTCCCAAATCCAGAATACTTAGAAAACTCCGAAATTTCATTTGTTGAAGAAGAGGTTCCAGGATTTAAATTAGAAGTACGTGAGGCTAATTTAACAGAAGCTAGCTTAGAATATGAATTAGTGAATAAGATTAAGTCCGCGGATTATACACCGGTCGTGTCTAAGGTGTTGACTGGTAGAGAGTTGAAGGATAACGAGTTTACTTTCCAATTGTTGCAAGACGGTCAAGTAATTGATACAGTCACAAATACGGCTTCAGGACAGGTATCCTTTAGAACGCTTAAGTATACGAAGCCTGGGACATATAACTATCAAATCAAAGAAGTTAAGCCTGAAGAATTGACCGAATTAGGCTTGACGTATGATGAGCGTATTTATACCTTAACGGTGGAAGTAACAGATAATCTTGATTTACAAGCTACTTACAAGGTTGATAATGAAGCAGCTGACCAGGCTACTTTTGAGAATAAATTTGAGCCAGTGAAAGCTAATTTTGTTCCTCAAGCCATGAAGACCTTGAGTGGTCGCGAGTTAAAAGAAGGCGAGTTTACTTTCCAATTATTGGAAGATGACAAAGTTATTGATACCGCAACAAATACGGCGGCTGGTCAAGTGACCTTCAAGGAAATAGAATATTCCCAACCAGGAACTTATCACTATACAATTCGTGAGCGTTCAGGTAGGGAAATAGGTATGTCTTATGATCAATCGGTTTATCAATTGACAGTGACTGTCGATGATAAGATGGAACTAACCGCTATTTATTCTAAAGAAGGACAAACAGTAGAAGAACCTAATTTTGTCAATACGGTAGGAGACTCACCTAAAGGCTTAGTAACCTTATATAAGGTAGATGCGGACACCAATGCAGCCTTAAAAGGGGCTCAGTTTAAGTTGGTTCAGGATAAAGCAGCGATCCCATTCTATTTAGATGATCCAACCGGACAAGTTCAATCAGTTTCGGGTATTCAAGTGATTGGATCAGAAAGTCAAACAGTGGATCCTATTTTAAATGATGGTCAGATTGCTTTTGATGAATCTAAGCGTACAAAAGTGTATTTAGGAGCGGGTTCATATCAGTTGGATCTCACGAATGCTAAGGTGGAACCGACTATTGAAGAATCAAAAGACTTTGAATTAATCGCTCATTATCTAAAAGATGAAGCAGGAAATGTTTCGGGTATTATGATTGAAGTTAAAATAACCGATTCAAAAGAAACGAGTGAAGAGACAACAAGTTCAAGTACTGATTCGACTACTACAACGACCACTTCGGTCGAAGTTGATTCAGAGACTAATGCAGAACTTGTTCAGATTGAACAAGAAATTAAAGAATTAGAAGCTCAAATGGAAGCGGCAAAACAGGTCCAACCAATTATTGAACAACGCTTGGTATCGACTACGAGTCAAGAACCAGCGTCAGAACCAGTGGGAGAAATGGAAACTAATGGAGACGGTCAAGCAGCCTCTCCAGCCTATGAAGAGGTTGTTGTTAATCAGGATGAATTGGATCAAAGTCGGGCTCGAGTGAAGGAATTAGAAGCACAAATTTCTGAGCTTAAAATTCAATTAGCCCAACTTCAAGCCGCTTCAACTACAAGTACTACGAGGGTCACTACGGTAACATCCAGTGAAACAAGCGTGACTTCTGTAGAAGACGAATCGACAATTGAGACTTCAGTGGAACAGAGTAATTTATCGAGTTCCTTTAACGTGACTTTGATGGAACCTGTTATTCGTACAACAGGTGATCAAGGTGAAATTATCTTTGATCGTTTACCTCTAGGAATCTATCATTTTGAAGAGGTTCAAGCTCCTTCAGGTTATCAAATGAATGATCAACCAATTCCTCCATTTGAGATTATGCTAGCGGCAAATCAAGGTGTAGGAGTTAAGTATAAACCAGTCGATCCAATAACTGTTAAAAATGCAAAGGTTCCAGAAGAAACAACCACAGAAACAACAGTTACGACGGAGTCAACTTCGACAACCGAGTCAACGACGACAAGTGAGTCAACTTCGACAACCGAGTCAACAACGACAAGTGAATCGACTTCGACGACGGAGTCAACTTCGACAACCGAGTCAACGACGACAAGTGAATCAACAACGACAAGTGAATCGACTTCGACGACGGAATCAACAACGACAAGTGAATCGACCACTAGTACAGAAGAAAGGACGACAACACCCACGACGCTTGAATCAACTCAATCAACGCCGACACCGCCTAAACCGGGTCAGCCTAAACAAGGGTTACCTGGAACTGGGGAAGATGTTTCACGAACTTTATCAGCGATTGCTGGTATGATCTTCTTGGTAGGTCTTGTCTTATTGATTCGTTCCAAAGATTCATCCGATGAAAAAGATTAATTAGTAATCATCAATTGATGACTATTTCCCCCAAATGATTTGCCCATTAAGGACATTATTTGGGGGCTTTTTCATTTATAACTTGCTTGTTAAGATTGTAAAAAATATAATAAATAGTAGATTGAGTGAATCTGAAAAGAAAGAGGATTTTAATGAAAAATACCTATCTTAATAAATCTTATCGAGACTTAAGTCAAAAATATCCCCATGAAAAGGAATTTCTTCAAGCGGTACACTTGTTTTTTAATGAGATTGAACCGGTGATCGATCTCCATCCTGAGTATCAAGACCAAGCAGTCTTGGAGCGTCTAGTGGAACCAGAGCGAGCAATTAGTTTTCGGGTGCCTTGGGTGAATGACCAAGGAAAGGTTAAAGTGAACACCGGCTATCGGGTCCAATTTTCCTCGGTTTTAGGACCTTATAAAGGAGGAATCCGCTTTGATCCTTCGGTAAATCTATCGATATTGAAGTTTCTAGGCTTTGAACAGACCTTTAAGAATGCCTTGACAGGTCTTCCTATGGGAGGTGGTAAAGGTGGGGCTGATTTTGATCCACGAGGCAAGTCAGATCAGGAGATCATGCGCTTTTGTCAAAGCTTTATGACGGAATTATACCGTCATATTGGTCCAGACCTTGATGTTCCTGCTGGGGACATTGGTGTGGCAGGACGTGAGATCGGCTATCTTTATGGTCAGTACAAGCGTCTGCAAGGACCTCAACCAGGAGTGTTAACGGGTAAGCCGGTTGTCTTAGGAGGGAATGAATCGCGTCCGCCTGCTACTGGCTACGGCTTAATCTATTTCTTAAAACAGATGTTAGCTGAAGCAAGACAAGACCTAGCAGGAAAGACGATAATGATTTCAGGTGCAGGAAATGTCGCTTCTCATGCATGTCGTAAGGCTCAAGAATTAGGGGCAAACGTGGTAACCTTATCGGATATTGATTATGCTATCTATGATCCTAAGGGGATTGATTTAGAGCTTGTGATTCAATTGCGAGATGATCCGCAGGCAAACTTGGTTGATTATTCTAAGCGGCACCCTCAAGCCCAGGTACGAGCACAATCAGTCTGGGACTGGGCGATTGAAGCGGATATAGCCCTTCCATGTGCGACTCAAAATGAGATGAATCATGTGCAAGTTAAGCGATTGTTGGATAAGGGGCTTAGCTTTATAGCTGAAGGAGCGAATATGCCTTTAACGGCAGAGGCTTGCCAAGTGGTTAAAGAAGCAGAGATTCCTTATGCTCCAGGTAAGGCAAGTAATGCGGGTGGGGTAGCTGTTTCAGGCTTGGAAATGTGCCAAAATGCGGCTCGACTGCCTATGAAGCCGGACCAGGTGGATCAAAGACTTCAAGAAATTATGACTCATATCTTTAATCAATGTAAAGAAGCAAGTTTGCGTCATGGTCGCGGACTGAATTATGCCTTTGGCGCTGATATTGCCTCTTTTGAGAAGGTAGTGGAAGGTTTGTTACAATTAGGCGTGGTATAGAAGGGAGAATGATTCAATGCAAAGCAAGCATCATTGGTTAAAGCATACCTTGTTATTTACTTCTATGTGGGTCTTAGCAGCTTGTTCCCAAGAAGCTAAGTCGGATCAGTCGTCTAAGTCTCCGAAAGATTCGACCGAGCTGACTAGTTCGATTGAGACATCTAAAGATACTCAAGCTCAATCACTCGAAACAACAACTACCAGCCAGTCTGACTTTCCAAGGATCGAAGAGGCCGTGGAGACGACCCAAAGCCCGATTAAACCACTGGATAAGGATACTCCCTTGAAGGATGGACGTTATCAGGCCTTATCGCCAGAAAATGAGCAAGGCAATCAGCTTTATCATGTGATTGTCGTCAAAGATGGCAAAGTTCAATCATCTGACTTTGATTATTTTAATCAAAAGCACAATAAAATCAGTAAGAGTGAAGAATATAATCTTCAAATGAAGCAGGCGACGGGAGTAGATCTCGAGGAAGTGATTGAGGCTTTAGATAGTGATTTTTTAGCTAATCCTTACCAAGAAGTAGACGCCATAGCAGGGGCTAGTCAAACGGTTATGGATTATAAGGGGTCGGCCCAAGTTTTAATGGCTGCTGCTTCACGAGGTGACCAGTCTGTTCAAAAAGTATCGATCAGTTCCCAAAAGTAAGCTTTTTATCAGAGGTAACCTTTCAAGTTATTGGACTTGAAGGGTTATTTTTTTAATAAGTAACTAGATGATTAGGCTTTTTTCTAGCACCTGGGATTAATTTCCAGTAAAATAAAGATAGCTTAAAAAATGAGGAGGAATTGTATGATAGCATTATTTGTTGTTTTAGGAATCATTGTATTGATCGCTTTGTGGGGTGTGGGTGTTTATAATGGCTTTATCAAGCAACATGAGATGGTCGACAACGCCATGGCTCAAATTGCAGCCCAAGTTGAATCGCGTTGGGATGCCTTATCCAACTTGATGCAAGCCACTAAAAATTACCAAAGTCATGAAGCAGAAACGCTCACTCAAATTGTAAAGGCAAGATCAGGAATTGATCGTCATTCCTCAGTACAAGATGTCGTTAAGGACGATCAGGCATTCCAACAGGCTTTACGGTCGATTGATGTCGTAGTTGAACAATATCCTGATTTGAAGGCGTCTCAAGTCTATCAAACGACCATGAATTCGGTGAATCAATATGAGAATAATGTTCGACAATCTCGGATGGTCTTCAATGATACGGTCACTCGTTTTAATCGAATGATTAAGGTCTTTCCTCAATCCATTATTGCGGGAATGGCGGGCTTCCAAGCGGAAGAATACTTCAAGGCAAGCCCAGAAAAAACGGAGATGCCCCAATGGTAGGCCGTCTTAGACCTTCGTTATCAGTTCGTTCTAAGCTTCTTTGGCCGCTGGTGTTACTGACGTTTTTTTGCCTGTGGACGGTTCAGACAGTTTATGCTGCTGATCTGGATATTAAAAGGATTGAGGTCCAAGTCGAACTTCAATCGGACGGGTCGGCTGATATCCAAGAGACTTGGCAAGTTCGAACGGAGGGCTATACAGAGCTTTATAAGGCGATTGAATTAGCTTCTAATCAAGCAGTAGAAGATTTTCAGGTGAGTCTCAATGGACGAACTTTTGATTCTCTTGGGACCGATTGGGACCTCGATGCTTCCTTTGAAGAGAAGGCCTTTAAGAGCGGTCAAAACGGTAATGAGCTCAACTGGGGGATTAGTCAGGAAGGCAACCAGACTTATCAGTTAAGCTACCGAATTAAGAATTTTGTGATGCAGACTCAGACGGATCAGATGATCTACTGGCAGTTTGTGAGTCCTGATCTAGCAGATTCTCCGGAGAACTTCTCAGTGACGATCGCCAGTGCTGACCATCCCTTGAGTTTGGAGACTAATCGAATCTGGGCCTTTGGCTATTCAGGCCGAGTTGACTTCAAAGAAGGTCGGGTTGAAGCTAGGAATGATCAGCCCTTGCAGCAAGGCGATGCTTGCATCTTATTGGTAAGAATTCCTAGTGAGACTTATGCCACTCAACAAGATCTCGATGAGACCTTTGATGATTATGTCCAACGAGCTTTCCAAGGGTCGGATTATAATTATGAGGACTATGATCCGAATGCGACGTATGATGATATTAAAAAGATGCAGGCCTCAGAGGAAGATTCCTCAGCTTCTTGGATGATTGGGGGAGTGGTCTTGTTGGCAGGGGTCACGGCTATTTATACGGTTATTAATAGTATTAATAATCGTCGTGCCCTGAGGAAGTACTATCCAGACCTAGAGATGCGCTCAAGGGAACTTGAAGGACAATATGAACGCCAAGCTCCGGGAGAAGATGTCTTTATGGGTTATGAATTATTGGATAACCTATCCGTTGCTGACTTGGAGGAGAATTACACAACAGCCTGTATTTTAACTTTAGTGAAGGCTGGAGCTTTAAGCCTGGAAGAAGTCGAAGAGGGCTTGTTTAATAAGAAGCAATTGGCCTTTGTCTTGGATCCCAATCAGGCAAATTTTACCGCGAAACCTTTAATAGCGTTCTGGGATTTATTAATGTCTGCCAGTGATGACCAAGGCCGTCTCAGACAGAAAGACTTAAAGAATTACATCCGTAAAAATTACCAAGACTATGAATCTTTTCTAAAGTTATGCCAGACGGATTCAAAAGCCAGACTTCAAGTTGGAGGTTATCTCGAGGGACTGCGCTTAAAGACAGTTAAGTCAGCGGATTTTCAAAGAGCCAGTCAACAAGTGGGCTATCAACTCACTGAGTCTGGTTTTGAGATGCGGGATCAATGGGTGAAATTCTACAATTATCTGAAGGACTTCTCCTTGATTAATGAACGACATGCTTTAGAGGTCGGCTTATGGGATCAGCTTTTGATCTATGCCAGCGCATTAGGAATTGCTGACCAAGTGGAGCAAGAATTTGTTAAGTTGAACCCTGATTATGTGAAGGAATCAACCTATAGTTATAACGGGCGTCAATTTACTTATGCAGACTACTACTTAATGAGTCGTTTAATGAATAATTCTTACCATCAAGCAACCAGTAGCCATACCATCACTCAGTCCATGTCATCAGGGGGCGGTGGCTTCTCAAGTATGGGAGGCGGTGGCGGTTCTTTTGGAGGCGGTGGCGGAGGTGCCAGATAGCTTTAGAGCCGGCCATTTACCCTTTTATACAAGAAAAAAGGCTTTATTTTCATTATAGACTAGCATTCTTCAGTGATTTTTGGTAGAATAGCTGGTGTGCAAAAAATTAAGAATTAGCATTCTACTAGACTAAGAGACAAAGGAGTTTTATATATGTCAATTAAAGCAGAATTAAGAACAAAAACAGGTACAGGTGCATCCAAGCAAGCACGTCGTGAAGGTAAGATTCCGGCAACGCTTTATGGTAAAGAAGTAGAAGCCACTTCTCTATTAGTATCTGCACGTGAATTTGAAGCTTTATTAAAAGCTGAAGGATCTAATGCCGTATTTGATGTGGAGTTTGATGGCAAAACTCAACAAGTAATCTTAAAAGACTTTGAAAAAGCAAGTCTTAAAGATCATTTCTACTCAATCGACTTAGAAGCGATCTCAGCGAACCAAAAATTACAAGTTGAAGTGCCATTGGTTCTTCTCAACGAAGAAACCGTTAAGGTGGGTATTGTAGCACAAGTCTTCAATACGATTGAAATTGAAACAACACCAGCAAATATTCCAAATGCGTTTGAAATTGATGTTAAAGGCATGGAAATTGGTGATACTAAGTCAATCTGTGATTTAGAAGTACCTGCTGGAGTTGAAATCTTAGAAGATGCTGAAGAAACCATCGTTTCTGTCATTGCACCAACCGAAGAACCAGCTGAAGATGAAGAATCAGAAGCAGCTGAACCAGAAGTAATTGGTGAAAAAGAAGACGAAGAATAAGCATCATCAAAATGTAAATTAAAGCTGTGACTTGGGTCACGGCTTTTTTGTTAAGTAGAAGATGCAAAGGAAGGGGCAAAAGGATGGAGTCAAAGCAATTGAAGCAAGCCATTAAAGCCAAGGCTCAGGCTATTGGTATCGATAAGATCGGCTTTACAGATGCCGCTCCTTTTTTGTCGATTGAGGCTAAATATCAAGAGCAGATAGATCGAGGATATTCTACCGGTTTTGAGCACCCTATTTTAGAGGAACGAATATATCCTGATCGGATCTTTGACCAACCAAGGTCGATCATTGCGATATGTTTGGCCTATCCTTCTGCCGTACCGGTAGTTGAAGAAGAACGAAAGGGGCCAAGACGGGGGTTATTTGCGAGGGCTTCCTGGGGGATTGACTATCATACAATTCTAAGAGATAAGATGTCGCAGTTAATTGCCTATTTGGAAGAATTAGTGCCCGATGCACGCTTTAAGTCCATGGTGGATACCGGTGAATTGTCAGATGTTGCGGTGGCTGAACGAGCAGGGATTGGTTTTGTGGGGCGTAATACGCTCTTAATTACCCCAGAATTTGGTTCTTATGTTTATCTGGGAGAGATTGTGACTGACTTGGTGATCGATCCGGATGATCCGATACCTAACGGTTGTGGGGATTGTTATCGCTGTATCAAGGCTTGTCCAACTCAAGCCCTCCTAGGGGAGGGGCAGATCAATGGTCGACGGTGTTTGTCTTATCAGACCCAGACTAAGGACTTAATGCCTTTAGAATTTCGCCGTAAAATGACTCATGTCATCTATGGCTGTGATATCTGTCAGATGGCTTGTCCCTATAATCGGGGCGTGGATAGTCATCTGCATCCAGAGATGGAGCCGGATGCGGAAGTGGTTCGGCCAGTGCTCCAGGACCTCTTGTTTTTGACGAATAAGGAATTTAAGACGAAGTATGGCCATCTCTCAGGCGCTTGGCGGGGTAAAAAGCCCATTCAACGAAATGCCATTATTGCTTTAGCTAATTATCGTGACCGTACCAGTATGCCCTTGTTGATGCAAGTATTAGAAGAGGATCCGCGTCCAGTCATTCGCGCGACAGCAGCCTATGCTTTAAGTCTTATTGAAGGTCAGCAAAACCCAGCTTTGTTACAATTGATTGAAGATCAACGAGCTAAAGAAGATCAACCAGAGATTATCGATGAGATGACTCAAGCGATTCAACGTTTACAAGATAAGCGTCCTGCAAGATAAAGAAAAGGAGATGGATCATGAAGAACCATATCGCATTATTTGAACCCTTGATGCCAGCCAATACGGGGAATATCGCTCGGACTTGTGCGGCAACCAATACCAGTCTGCATTTGATTGAACCTCTTGGTTTTTCCACGTCCGACAAAATGTTAAAACGTGCAGGTCTGGACTATTGGGATAAGGTGGATATTATTTATCATGAGAACTTAGCTGCCTTTATGGATTATGTGGGTTCACACCCCTTGTTTTTAATTTCTAAGTTTGCTAGGCAGGTCTATTCTCAAGCAAATTTAGCGGACCCCTCAGTGTCTGAACAATTTTTCCTTTTTGGTAAGGAAACGACGGGACTTCCGGAAGAATTTATGGAAGCTCATAAGGATCAGTGCCTAAGGATACCCATGAACGACGAGCATGTTCGGTCCTTGAACCTTTCCAATACGGCTAATATCATTATTTATGAAGCCTTGCGCCAACAGGACTTTCAAGGCTTAGATTCCTTGCACCATTACCGTGATACGGAAAAATCACGCCGCATGGCTTGGTAGCTTGATAAATGAGCGGATCAGGACTTGATTTTTTCATCAAACTCTAATATAATATCGATAATAGTGATTTGACTAGTATTTAAGCGCGCTTGTTGAAGAAAGTTGGCGGTTGATGAAAGCCATCCAAGCTCCTTGAGGAATCCACAAATCTTAACTGCTTTATGAAATCAACTTAAGTAAAGCCGGTCGTCGCCGTTATGATCAGAGTGTAAAAGCAAGGCTTTTAAAATAGGGTGGCACCGCGGAATCAGAGACCTTTCGTCCCAAATATCGGGAGGGTCTCTTTTTTGATTAAAAAGGAGGAAGTAGGATGTTAGATCGTAAATATTTAAGAGCAAATCTAGAAGAAGTGAGTCAGAAGTTAAGTTTAAGAGGGGTAAAGCAAGAAACTTTAGTTGAGTTTAAAGATTTAGACCAAAAAAGGCGTCAGATCCTGGTCGACTTGGAAGCGATGAAGCAGGAACGGAACCAAGTTTCACAAGAAATCGCACAGATCAAACGGCAAAAGGGAGATGCTGATCAACAGATTAGTCAGATGCAAGCGTTAGGTAAAGAAATTTCAGGCTTAGAGGGTCAATTAAATGAAGTGGAAGACCAATTGACCTATATTGAACATCGCTTGCCAAATATAGCTCATGAGTCGGTTCCACAAGGGGCTGATGAGGCAGACAATCAAGAAGTACGGCGCTGGGGTCAACAACCTGAGTTCGACTTTGAACCCTTGAATCACTGGGATATTGGTGAAAAATTGGGTATTTTAGATTTTGATCGGGCAAGTAAGGTCACTGGGGCACGTTTTGTGTATTACAAGGGCTTAGGTGCTAGATTGGAGCGGGCCTTATACAACTTCATGTTAGACCGGCACTTGGCTGAAGGGTATACTGAAGTAATTCCTCCTTATATTGTCAATCAAGATTCTATGTTTGGAACGGGACAATATCCTAAGTTCAAGGAAGATACCTTTGAATTGGTGAACGATGACCGTCATTATGTCTTAATTCCAACGGCGGAAGTGCCTTTAACTAATTACTACCGCGATGAAATCTTAAGTGAGGATGACTTACCGATTAAGTTCACTGCTATGTCACCTTCATTCCGTTCTGAAGCTGGATCAGCCGGACGGGATACTCGAGGATTAATCCGGATGCATCAATTCCATAAGGTTGAGATGGTTAAATTCGCGCATCCTGATCACTCTTATGATGAGTTAGAAGCGATGGTTGCGAATGCTGAGGGAATTCTTCAAGCATTGAATCTACCTTATCGGGTAGTAAATCTTTGTACTGGGGATCTTGGTTTCTCAGCGGCTAAGACTTATGACTTAGAAGTTTGGGTACCGGGTCAAGCAACTTACCGAGAGATTTCTTCTTGCTCGAATATTGAAGCCTTCCAAGCTCGTCGCGCCATGATTCGTTACCGTGACCATCAAGATAAGCTGCATTATGTCCATACCTTAAATGGTTCTGGTCTTGCTGTAGGACGGACTGTGGTAGCCATCTTAGAAAATTATCAACAAGCAGACGGCAGTGTCAAAATCCCAGAAGTGCTTGTACCATATATGGGCGGTATTACAGAAATTACTCCCGCTTAATTCATGGTATAGGGGGATTGTTTGCACATGTTGCAATCGATCAATAAAGTATGCTACTTAGGAGCTAGACCTCAAGAGGAAGAGTTAAAGAGGCATGACCAATCGGTCATTGCCTCTTTTTAAATTTTGTCTGTAATTTAAGATCTTTTATTTGACCCATGGACGGATTCTATGTACAATAAAACCACTGCTTGAATGATTGCTTATTCAAGTGTATCGAAAAGTATAAGGAGGCTATTATGAAGAAAAATAAATTAATACTTTTATTGGGGCTATTGTTAATGGTATTGGCACCTATGATGCCGGTAAGCGCTCAGGAAGACACCTTTACATATGCCATTGATGGAGATCCAATGTCACTCAATCCGGTTACCGTTTCAGATCGTTGGGGTTTAACAACGGTAAATATGATCTATTCACCCTTAATCCGCGTCGAAGGGGATGGAAGTCAAAAATATGAGTTAGCCAAGGATTTAGAAGTGTCTGAGGATGGCAAGACGATTACGGTTAGCTTGAGAGATGATGTTAAGTGGTCGGATGGTCAAGCATTTACAGCTGAGGATGTTGTCTTCACCTATGAGAAAAAGGCAGATAAAGCTAATGGAAATGCCGATTCACTCTGGATTGGTGATCAAGCCATTGAAGTTGAAGCCAAGGATGATCATACAGTGGTCTTCCACTTACCAGAAGCTAATGCGGCAGCGGTTAATAATATCGCCACAGAGACTTACATCATGCCTAAGCATGTTTTTGAACAGGAAGCAGATTTTTCAGTGAATGAATTAAAGGCTGCACCGGTAGGAACAGGCCCTTATCAATTGAAAGAATATCGTCGTGGCGAATACCTTTCCTTTGAAGCCAACGAATCTTATTACGGAGGACCTGCTAACATCAAGAATATCGTTTTCCGAATTATTTCTAATGCAGACACTAAGAAAGTTGCCTTGCAAAAAGGGGAAGTTGATGCAGCGATTATTATGCCAAAGGAAATCGCAGATTTTGATGAAGACCAGATTGCTAGCTATCCCTATTCAGAAAACCGTGTAGGTTACATTGGGGTCAACGCAAATACAGTTAAGGATCAAAAATTACGTCAAGCTATTTTCTTTGCGCTGAACCGGGATGAATTAAATCAAGCAATCTATTTAGATTCTAAATACTACAATAATGTATATTCTTTCCTACCTCCTCACAATCCTTACTACACGGATGAGGTAGAACAGTACCAACAAGATCTTGAAAAAGCCAAGAGCTTGTTAAACGAATCGGATGCCGGTCAAGTTAATCTAACTCTCGGTTATACTGCAGATGATCCAAATCAAACCATTCAAGCAACTTTGATTCAACAGTATCTGCAACAAGCAGGGATTCCGGTAGAATTGAAGGGTGTGGATGGAGCCAGCCTCTATTCAACCTTGGCTAAAGATGATCAAACAGATTATGATCTCTTTATCGGAGGCTATATTATGGGGACCGATCCAGACTTCTATGCCGCTTTATATAAGTCAGATGGTTCTTATAACACCTTTAATCTAGCCAATGAGAAGGTAGACCAACTCTTCGAACAAGGGGCAAAAGAATTAGACGACAACAAGCGTCAAGAGATCTATCACCAATTGCAAAAAGAGGTGGCTGATTCTGCGGTTATCTTCCCAATGGTTGATAATCAACGGATTTTTGCGGTCAATAAGCGCATTGGTAATGTCGAAGCAGCGAAGTTTGTTCCGATTTATACCATGGAAGATATGTCTAAGTTAACCTTCAATTAATGATAATCAGTGATAAGCGCATGTGGCTCTATTCCTCATGCGCTTGTCCATTTCAAAGGAGTATCTTATGTTTCGATATATTCTAAAGCGGATTTTACAGATCATCCCTTTATTGATTGTAATTTCCTTTATTGTTTTTTCATTGATTTATTTAGCGCCTTTTGACGCCATTGATGCGATAACGACGCCAAATATGTCACCTCATCAAGTGGAATTGCTTAAAGCCAAACATGGATTAGATAAGCCATTTTTGATGCAGTATCTTTATTGGGTTAAGAATATTTTACAAGGGGATTTTGGGGTATCAATTATTAGTCAAAAGCCCATTGCTCAGGAATTAGCCCAGCGTATTCCAAATACAATTTCACTGGTTTTGCCGGCCTATGTGACAGCTTTTATTCTGGCAATTATATTAGGTTTATGGGCAGCAAGTCATCGAGGAACTTGGCTAGATCATCTGTTGGATAATATTAATACCTTAGGGATTTCCATGCCGCCTTTCTGGTTTGCTATGTTGATGATCTACTTCTTGGGTTATCGTTTAGACTTATTTCCGATTGTGGGAATGCACTCGGTAGGCCAGGAAGATTCTTGGGTTGATTTTTTGCAACACTTTGCTATGCCATATTTGGTTTTAGTGGTGGCTATTTTCCCGGATTTAGCTCGGTATATCCGGTCGTCGGCCTTAGGCCAATTGGATGAAGATTATGTTCAAGTGCAAAAGTCTCTCGGTGCTTCAAAGTCGGGCATTTTTCGGCGACATATTAGTCGAAATGTCCTCTTGCCTTTAGTGACTCAGATTGGTTTTGCATTGCCGATGTTAGTTACAGGGGCGATCATTTCTGAAACGATCTTTCAGTGGCCAGGCGTGGGGCCTTATTTCATGAGTGCGACCAAGCAGTTGGACTATCCTGTCATCATGGCTGTGATGCTCTTATCGGCAAGCTTGGTGATTATTGGAAATCTATTGGCAGATATTCTTTATACGATTGTTGATCCGCGTATTCGCCAAGGAGGTCAGTCTGCATGATGAAAAAAATTAAACGAGCGCTTCGTTTGAATCCAAGATATGGTCTGGCTTTAGTTCTATTAACTTTGCTGATTTTATTGGCGGTCTTGGCACCCTTTCTTGGGATCGATCCGAATCAAACAGATGTTACTTCAATGATGCAAGGGCCTTCGGCAGACCATTGGTTTGGAACGGATGAGTTAGGGCGCGATTATTTTATTCGAGTGCTCTATGGTGGTCGTGTGTCCTTATTTGTAGGGTTTGTGTCGATGATCGCGACGAGTTTAATTGGGTTGATTGTAGGTTTAGTCTCGGGTTATTATGGAGGTTGGATTGATTCGCTCCTGATGCGATTGGTTGATATTCTGTCATCGATTCCATGGTTAGTGCTGGTTATCGTATTAAGTGTATTTATGAAGCCTGGATTAACTTCTATCATTATTGTGATTGGCGGATTTTCCTGGATGGGAATTGCTCGTTTGATGCGGGCAGAGACACTGGCTATGCGGGAGCGTGATTATGTGATCTATGCTCAATTTATTAAGGTGCCAGCATGGAAGATTATGGTCAAGCATATCGTGCCGGGAATTTTTCCAACGCTTCTGGTCGCAGCAACTGCAAGTATTGCATCGGCTATTATGACAGAATCTTCTTTAAGCTTTCTAGGTGTTGGGCTACAACCACCGCATGCATCTTGGGGCTCTTTATTGCAAAATGCTCAGAGTTCCTTGCAAAGTGCCCCTCATATGGCCATTATTCCCGGTCTACTGATTATGTTGACGATCTATGCTTTTAATCAGTTAGGCCAATTGATTCAAACAGTCTATGAAATGGAGGAAATCCATGACGAAGATTATTGATATTGAAAATTTAACCATTCATTTAAATAAAAAGGCCATGGCCAAGCGTGAGTTGGTTCATGGTATTTCGACGCATTTTTCAAAAAATAAGATCACCGGAGTGGTGGGTGAATCTGGCTCGGGGAAGAGTATTACGATGCGGTCTCTAATGGGGTTATTACCTGAATCTTTGCAGGCTCATTATTCGAGTTACCAGTTTGATGGTCAAGCGGTGACGGGAAACTTATTGAAGTTGCCGATCTCGATGATTTTTCAAGATTCGATGACTTCACTTAACCCACTTCGTAAGATTGATTATCATTTATTAGAAGTGATTGATCGCTACCATCCCATGGATAAAGATCAAGCCTACCAACGTGTCATTGAGGAATTAGCGGCGGTGGGTATTAACCATCCTGAACAGGTGGCCAAGCAATTTCCTTTTGAATTGTCAGGTGGGATGCGTCAACGGGTTATGATCGCCTTAGCTCTCTTAAAAGATCCGCAGCTCTTAATTGCCGATGAGCCAACAACTGCTTTAGATGTAACGATTCAAAAGCAGATTTTGGATTTGATTCAAAAGAAACAAGCGACACAAGATCTGAGTGTTATTTTAGTCACTCACGATTTGGCGGTGGTGGCGGAAGTTTGTGATGAGGTCAAAGTTCTATTCGATGGGGTCATTGTTGAAGAAGCTAGTGTGGAAGATCTCTTCTATCGTCCGGCCCATCCTTATACTCAGGAATTAATTAAGGCGATTCCTCGCGGTGTGAATGGCGAAGAATTATATAGTATGACCTCTTTTGGTCTGTCAGAAGCAGAAAAAGCCGGTCGCCTTATTGAGATAGAACCCGGTCATCGGGTATTGAAGGAGGGGTAAGATGTTAAGATTAGAGAAGATTTCAAAGACTTATCAAAAAAAGAATCTTTTTGGTCAGTTACAAGCCCAAGTTCATGCCCTAAAAGATGTTAATTTGACCATTCAAACTGGAGAATGTCTAGGTCTAGTGGGCGAGTCGGGATCGGGTAAGTCGACTTTGGGGAAGGTCATTCTAGGATTGGAGCAAGCGACTGACGGTAAGCTTTATTATAAAGAACAAGAAGTAGATGATAAATTGCGTGAAGAATTGAGTCGGCGTCGAGCTTTTCAGATAATTTTTCAAGATCCTTCGTCAGCTATGAATCCCCATTTGTCTGCTCTCTCGATTGTGGCTGAGCCTTTGTTGTTAGTCTATCCCAAAGCGGAGGCTCTAAAGCGAGCAAGAGCTATCTTACAAGAAATGGGCTTTAGATCTGCTGATCTTTCGAAAAAGCCTAATGAATTCTCTGGCGGTCAAAAACAACGAATTGTGATTGCCCGAGCGATTGCCTTGGATCCCGAGTTTGTGGTCTGTGATGAACCTGTGTCAGCGCTAGATGTATCAATTCAAGCTCAGATTATTAATTTATTAATGCGACTGCAAAAAGATAAGCATTTAACCTATTTATTTATTTCTCATGATTTAGCCATGGTACGGTCAATCTCTCAGCGAGTGGCTGTTATGTATCAGGGACAACTTGTTGAATTGGCACCTACTGAAGCTATTTTTTCGAATCCGCAACATGCTTATACTAAGCGACTTTTGAGTGCGATTCCGATTGCTGATCCTAAACGGGCTAAACAACGTCGTTTGAATGGGGATGGCGCTGAATTAACCCCGATTCAACTTGGAACAAAGTGGCTAGAAGTAGAGCCAGGTCATGGCGTCTTAGTCTAATATAGCTTGGAGTTGTGGAGAAGGTTTTGCATATCAATGAGGTCATGATATAATGTCTTTGTTTTGTCTTAGTGGATGAAGAATCACAATGAAAGAAAGAAGAGTCTTATGATTGAATTAATTACCAGTGCCGAGTCGCTTGAACAAGCCTATGCCCTAGTGGATTTGGGTGTTTCACAAGTGATTATCGGTGAAGCTGAATTTGGCCTTCGGATTCCTGGCCATTTTACCTTTGAAGAGATGAAGCAAGTATGTGACTATGCCCATCAAAAAGGGACACAAGTAGTGGTTGCTGCCAATGCGATTCTCCATAATGAAAAAATTAAAAAGGCCCGTCCTTTCTTGGCTGCTGTTAAAAAAACGGGAGCTGACAAGTTGTTAGTGGGAGATACCGGCTTAATTCAGATTTTAAAAGAAGACGCCTATCGTATGCCTTATATTTATGATGCAGCGGTCTTGGTGACTTCCTCTGGGCAGGTTAATTTTTGGGCTAAGTATGGGGCCGTTGCTTCCATGGTAGCCCACGAAGTTCCTTTGTTTGAATTGCAAGAAATGGTCCAAGGGGCTGAGATTCCATTGATTTATCAAGTCTATGGATCCGCCTGTATTCATCAAAGTCGTCGTGAATTATTAACCAATTATTTTTCCTATGTGGGCCATGATGCTGCGACCTTTGAAGGTCGGCATCTATTCCTTTCGGAACCGAATAAGCCAGAAACCCATTATTCCATCTATCAGGATGATCATGGCACACATATTTTTGCCAATGATGACCTGAATTTATTGGCTTATTTACCGCAATTGCAGCAAGCTTCGGTTGATCACTGGTTCTTAGACGGTTTGTATTGTCCAGGATCGGATTTTGTGGCGATTGTTGAAGTCTATCAAAAGGCTGCTCGAGCGCTTGAATCCGGTGAATGGGATCAAGCATTGCTAGATCAATGGCAAGCAAGTATCCAAGCTCATCACCCAGCTAACCGTAGTTTAGGGACAGGCTTCTTCCTGCATGAGCCTGGCCTAGTGAAATAACCATTTGAAAGGAAGTGAGTCGAATGAAAGGTCAAAAACCTGAACTTTTAGCTCCAGCAGGGACGCTTGAAAAATTAAAAATCGCGATTCATTATGGAGCGGATGCCTGCTATATTGGAGGCGAAGCATATGGCTTGCGTAGTCGCGCAGGAAACTTTACTTATGAAGAAATGGAAGAGGCCGTAGCTTTTGCTCATGAACGTGGTCGTAAAGTCTATGTAGCAGCGAATATGGTGACCCATGAGGGAAATGAACAAGGGGCTGGCGATTTCTTTAAACGCTTGAGAGATATTGGCATCGATGCCGTCATTATTTCAGACCCAGCCTTGATGCAGATTTGTGCGAGTCAAGCACCAGGCTTAGAGATGCATTTGTCAACGCAACAGTCAGCTGTCAATTATGAAACCTTAAACTTCTGGCAGGATGCTGGCTTAACACGCTGTGTATTAGGTCGGGAAGTCTCGATGGATGAAGTGAAAGAAATCCGAGCCAATACGGATGTTGAGATTGAAGCTTTTATTCATGGTGCTATGTGTATCTCTTATTCGGGTCGCTGCACATTATCTAATCATATGGCTCATCGGGACGCTAACCGAGGGGGCTGTTGTCAATCTTGCCGTTGGAAGTATGGGCTTTATGATTTGCCAATTTATGGTGATAAAGAAATGCTAGATTCCGATAGTCAAGGTCAAGAAGTACCCTTTGCCATGTCAGCGGTGGATCTATCGATGATTAATTATATCCCAGATATTATTGATGCCGGGATTGACTCCTTAAAGATTGAAGGTCGAATGAAGTCCATTCATTATGTTTCAACAGTTGTCAATGTCTATCGTAAGGCGATCGATACCTATTTTGAGGATCCAGATAATTATCAAGTAGATCCTGAATGGATTGAGGAATTATGGAAGACGGCTCAACGAGAGTTGGCGACGGGATTTTATTACGGTCGTCCTACGGAGAATGAACAAATTTTTGGTCCTCCTCGTCAGATTGCTCAGTATCGGTTTGTTGCCGAGGTGTTGGATTATGATCCTGCAACACAATTAGCGAAGATTCAACAACGGTATAAGTTTGCGACTGGCGATGAGATCGAATTTTATGGTCCGGGATTCCGTCATCATTATAGTCAAGTGGGACCCTTGTGGAATGATCAAGGGGAGCCGGTTCCTGACGCACCTCATCCCATGGAGATTTTAACCATGAAGGTGGACTTCCCGGTTAAGCCTCATGATATGATTCGCAAAGCGGTTGACTGATGAATAATAGAAGATTTGTTTAAATGAGTTAGAATACGATTATTGTGTGATAAGCTAGCGGTCAATGAATGAAAAAGAGTGCGATGAGAGTGGTTGTTACCACTTTTGTCGCACTCTTTTGTGTTATTATTTTTGATGCTTGATCCAGTCTGCTTGATGGCGACGGGATAGACGCATGAGTTCTATGTATAATTCAGCCAGGTCTTCTTTGAGTGAAGGATCTGTCAGGTAAGACTGGACTTTTTTTATGACTTGGTCTTCACGAGAGGCATCAAGAATTGGTAATTGATTGGTGAATTTAATCGCCGCTACTTTTTCGACAGTTCGGGTTCGTTGTTCAAAGAGAGCAACGATTTGACGGTCGATGTGATCAATGGTCTTTCTTTCTTGGTCGAACATAAAAACTTCCTTTCATTAAGGGATTTGACTTAGAATTTGGCTTCCTAGCGGGTAGGCGATGAAGCAACTTATTAGGATGCTGAGGATCAAAATCCATCCCCCGTATTTTAGGGTGTCGGTATTGGTGGTCCATCCGGATCCAATCGATATGGCGACATAGGGCATGGCAGGAGGAGTCATTAATGCTAAGGAGGCCATAAAGCCGATCAAGCAAGCGATGACAGCAGCATTAATGGTTAGGTCTGGGTTGGCCGTTACTAAGGTTGTTAAGAGCGTGGTAACCATGGTGGTAGTTACTAAATTCGATGAAAAATTCGTTTGAAGCCCTGCCCAGATAATGAAGACACCAACCACCATCCATGGACTTAATTGAGATAGTACTGGACCTAGGGCATCTTGGATCAGCTGAGTGACCGCGAATTGTGGATTAGTCAGCAAGGAACCTAGGCTTAGGGTTGCGGCAACAATTAAAAGGCTTGGCCAATAGACCCCTTGTGCAATGGCTGTTTGCAAGGAAATTAAGGCTTTCCCCTTTGGTCGCAGGGTTGCTAATAGGAACACGCCTAGCATTGGCGGAAAGGCAATCCCAGCATTTTTGAAGAAGGTGCCGATACTTGGAAATAGTGGTGCCAGCAATTCAGGTAGGATCCATAGTGCTACGACTAAGCTAAAAATAGCCATGACCCACTTTTCATGGGAATCACTATCAGGAAGTGCCTGCAAACTCTTGATTTTTTGAATTTGCCAATCGGAGACATCTAGCCGCCAGATAAAGACTAAGGATAGCCAAAGCAAAGTATATAGAATAAGTCCACTCGGAATAGCAAAGGTCATATATTGAGCGTTTGTAATAGCTTGACCAAAGGCAGATTGATAAATTCCCATAGCAGTGATGGCAAAGACATGGTTGATGGGCGTCATAGCTGTTCCAATAGCAAGCGTACTAAAGAGAGCTACTAGGAGCTTAGATGCTTGAGGGTCCCCTTTTTTAACTCGGAATTGCTCAACCATCTCTTCATACAGCGAAAAGGCGATCATAAAGAGGATCGTCGGAGAGATAAAACAAGCTAGCAAGAGTAAAGCCGTTAGAAAGGCAAAAATAAAACGAAGGGTAGAGGCCTGTGCCCAATGACTATTGAGGGCTTTAGCTAAAATTCGCTTTAAACAGGGGGTATCCTGGAGGGCAAAAGTCAGAATAAAGGTAAAGAATAAAAAAACGAAGGTGGTATTGCCAAAGGATAGTTGGAAGACTTCAGTAAAAGAGCTTCCTGGTAATAGGCCTAGACAGATTAAACAGAGTAGCGAAGGCCAGTCAATAGCCACAAAGAGCCAAAGAATGAGACTAGCCAAAAAAATAGCAATCAGAGAAAAAGTGGGACTGGCTAAGCCTAATAATTGCCAATGCAGGCTGTCGTTTAACAGGCTGGTCGCTAATAAGGCAAAAGCTATAAGGCAAGCGGATCTTTTGATCCAGGTAGAGGGAGAATCGGTCACGTGAATCGCTCCTTTATGGTAAAATTAAGTCGGTTTTATGATAACGTATTTTCAGTAAATTATCCATTCAAGAGATATTTTGGGTATCCTTACGATTGAGAGTGTTGCTTTGAAAGATATCGTATTAAAAGATAAACATCTGGCTTTTTTTATGTTATAATTAGACAGATAGCCAAACTGTGTGAGGAGGACTAAAAGTGATCAAGGCTTTAACAATCGCCCTAGTGGTGGTGTCTATTTTAATTATACTATTTGTTATTATGCAACCGTCAAAAAGTAATGCCGCTTCAACCTTAACCGGGGGTGGCGATGACGGGACCGTTAAACAAAAAGCGCGCGGCTTCGAGGCATTCTTGATTCGTTCAACAACGGTTTTAGGAATAGCCTTTTTCGTAATTGCGATTGCGCTGGCTTATTTCTCAGCCAAATAGTTGGAATAATAGACGTACAAGCCCTATAATTGGCGACTTGTACGTTTTTTCATTATAATAATTGGAGTGCATTAGTTAGTTTAAGCAGGAGGGTTTTTCTTGGTTCAAGACAATCAACAGGAGCTTCCATTTAAGGGGGCAAAATATTTTGCAGGTTCTGATCATCAAGTAGGGATCTTATTGTTACATGCTTATACCGGATCTACTCGGGATATGAATCTACTGGGACGTTTATTAAATCGCCAAGGTTATTCTGTATTGATCCCTCTTTTTTCAGGTCATGACACTCAAGACATTCGTAACGTTTTAAACTATTCTCCAAGAATCTGGCAACAAGAAGCCCACAGTGCCCTGGAATGGCTATTGCAACAGGGTTTTAAACAGGTGTTTGTTTTTGGTCTATCAATGGGTGGTGTTTTAGCGGGGGATCTTTTGAGCCTGCATCGCTATCCTCTGGCAGGAGGCGGTGTGTTTAATGCCCCCTTAGTGACTAAGGAGCCCATTGATATTTCACAGGCTTTTATGAACTTAGGTGAAAAATTAGCACGGATTCGTGGAGAGCAAGCAGACTATATGGAAGAGTATGATCATATTCTTGCAGGTCATTGGCAACAAATGGCTGAGTTAGAACAGATCAAGCAGGAGATTCAACCTCGCTTGCCCCAAGTCAACTTGCCCTTTTATATTGGACAATCGGGTCAGGATGAATTGATCGATCCGCAGGATGCTTATTTATTAAAGGCTCATTTAAGTCAGGCTGAGGTGGATTTCCACTATTTCCCTTATAATACGCACAGCATACCCACTAACCCCAAACGGCATGATTTTGATCAATCGGTTTTGGCATTTCTTCAAGCTCTGACTTAAAAATATTCCTAAAGAAAGGAGGTTTTTAGATGAATTTATCAAAAATTGAATTACGGATATTGGATTTTTTACAAAAGAGTCCTGAAAAAGCCTATTCTAGTCAAGAATTAGCTCAGGCTCTGAATTATCAAGGAACCAAAAATTATAAAAAGTTGATTAAAGCTTTAGCATTTTTGGAAAGAATTAATCAGCTACAACTAACTAAACAGGGCCATTTTAAGTTGGTTAATAATAAATCGACGGTGGAAGGTCTATATCGAGCCAATGATAAGGGGTATGGTTTTATCTCTTATGATGAGCAAGAGAGCGATCTTTTTGTACCCAAGGGGAAAAATGGGGGTGCTATGGATGGAGACCGGGTGATTGCTCGTATTCTTCGAACTGTGGATCCTACTACGGGTAAGGGGTCGGAAGCGGAAATTATTGAAATCCTTGAACGAAAAGCAAGCCAAGTAGTAGGCGAGTTTTTTGCCTATGATCAAGACCAACGTAAAAGGACTGGGTATCTAGGTTATGTTAAACCTCAAGGAGCCTTTAATGAACATGTTCAAGTACTTATTGATGATCAAGGAATTCGACCTGTTGATCATATGATCTGTATTGTCAAGATTCGTGAATACCCGAGTCCAGACCAACCAAATCGGATGGTAGGTCTGGTGGCTAAGGAGATTGGTCACCGTGATGAACCGGGAGTTGATATTCTATCCATATTGTTCCAATTTAATATTCCTCACGAATTCCCTGAAACGGTTTTGGAGGAGGCCGCTGCAGTCCCTCAAGAGATTGATCAAAAGGAACTTAAAGGACGGGAAGATCTTCGGTCAGAATTGATTATGACCATCGATGGGGCAGATGCTAAGGATTTAGATGATGCGATTTCATTGACTAAATTGAGTAATGGTCACTATTTATTAGGGGTACATATTGCGGATGTCTCGCACTATGTAAGGGAAAATTCTCCACTAGATCGAGAAGCTTGCGAGCGCGGGACCTCTGTCTACCTAACCGACCGAGTCGTTCCAATGCTGCCTCAACGTTTATCAAATGGAATTTGTTCCTTGCATCCACATGAAGACCGCTTGTGCCTTTCTTGCCAGATGGAAATTGATCAAAAGGGGCACGTTGTTAAACATCGTTTGTTTAAGTCAGTCATCAATTCTTCTTATCGGATGACCTATGATGCGGTTAACCAGATCTTAACGGGGGATACTCATTTACGGACCCAGTATGAGGAAATTGTTCCTATGTTGGAGGAAATGACAGATTTGCATCATATTTTAGTTAAGATGCGTCAAGAACGGGGTGCTTTGGACTTTGATGCACCAGAAGCGCAGGTTATTGTGGATGAATCAGGTCATCCGCTTGATATTAAGTTGCGCCAAAGACAAACAGGCGAGCGCTTGATTGAATCCTTTATGCTAGCAGCTAACGAAACGGTCGCTCGTCATTATTTATTGAAACAATTTCCATTTATTTATCGAATTCACGAACAACCGGACGCGAGTAAAATGGACCGCTTTGCGGAATTTTTGACAACTTTTGGATTAATTTTAAGAGGAGATACGGCTAAGATTCGACCTAAAGCGTTACAAACGGCACTTAATAAGATTAAGGATCAACCTTATGAACAAGCCGTTTCAACGATGATGCTGCGTTCGATGCAGCAAGCTAAGTACTCTGAACAGCCTTTGGGGCATTATGGTTTGGCAGCGGAAGATTACACGCATTTCACTTCTCCAATTCGTCGCTATCCTGATTTAATTGTTCATCGTTTGGTATCCAATTACTTAGATCATCAGCCAAGCCAAAAGGAGCGGGATCGGTGGGAAGATAAGTTGCCAGGAATTGCGATTCATTCTTCGCAGATGGAGCGGCGAGCCGTTGAGGCGGAGCGGGAGACCGACGCCCTGAAAAAAGCGGAATTCATGGTGGACAAGGTGGGTGAGACCTACTGGGGAACTATTTCATCTGTGACTTCTTTTGGTATCTTTGTCGCCTTAGAAAATACGGTGGAAGGTCTTGTAAAGTTGACCAGTTTAACGGATGATTATTATCAGTATAACCCTCAGCACCTTTTATTGATTGGTGAGCGAACCCATAAGATCTATCGGATTGGTCAAAAAGTTCAAGTAGAGGTAGCTTCGGTTAGTGTTGAAGACCGAGAGATTGATTTTACCCTACTTGATGCTCAACCTGTTGAAGGTCTTGATTCAACTGCTTTGATTAAAGCAAGTCGTAAAAAAAGAAAACCAAAGGGGAAAGCGGATGCTTCTTCGACCTCTAAAATGACAGGATCCAAGGCGAGACGATCTAGACATTCACAAAGAAAAGGTCACAAAAATAAGCAAAATAAATCTTTTGTAATCAAGCAAGGCCGCAAACATAAAAAATCATCGAAGCGACACCGATCATCATAAAAAAGAAGGAGGATTTGATGGCGAAAGAAAATAAAGCGTTGACTAAGCCATTGGCTCAAAATCGTAAGGCACGGCATGACTATGAAATTATCGACACCTATGAAGCCGGTATGGTCTTAAAAGGAACGGAGATTAAGTCGATCCGCCGTGGGAAAATGAATATCCAAGATGGTTTTATTTCGATTTATGGTGGACAGGCTTGGTTAAAAAATGTTCATATCAGTCTTTATGATCATGGTAATTTATTTAATCATGATCCTTTAAGAGAGCGTAAATTATTACTTCATAAAAAACAAATTAATGATTTGCAACAAGCCATAAAGGAGCGAGGAATGACCCTAGTTCCTTTAAAAGTCTATCTTGTAAGAGGCCGGGCTAAGATTCTGATTGGTTTGGCTCGAGGAAAAAATCTGTACGATAAACGGCATGCTTTAAAAGAAAAGCAAGCTAATCGAGATATTGAACGAGCCTTGAAAAATTATCGTTAATCACTGTTGACCACTAAATGTCATCCTATTAAAAACCGTCCATCATGAATTGATGGGCGGTTTAATGTTTGTTGGTCTGAATTAAGTATGATATACCTCTGTTTGTATCGTGATCGATGTTTTGGTAAATAGTCAGTGATTATTGGCTAAGCCATATTTGTTTGACATAAGAAAAAGGAGACGTTCATTCTTTGACAGATATGTCGTCTAGGCTCATTTTTTCTGCTCGCCAATAGAGAATATAGGAGTTCGTTCTTAAAGGGTATTCTTCTTTTCGAGTCAAGTGAGGATGGTTAACTTGAAAGTGGATGATTTGACGCTTGTTGGTTGGATTCGTTTCTAAGAGACATTGGCCAGTATTAAAGCTAAAATATCCCTGCAATCCACTTTCTTGGTATTGATAGCGTCGTCTTAAGCCATATTCTTGAACACTCTGGTAGCCTGCTTCTTGTAAGCTGTGTTTGAGGGATTGATAATCACTTTCTTCTTCAAGCGGTTTTTCATCAATAAATCCTTTGTTTGAAACTATGCCTGCAAAGTTATAGGGGCATTCAGGATTGAGTGTATCAGGCAACCATTCTGGGTAGATTTGGATACAATAGATAAGAACCTGATCAGGCTCTGTTAAAGAGAGAAAGCCAATTTGTACAGAAGGGGACTTAGCCAGAGTGGAGATCTGATAGCGTCTTAGACTGGTTTGATGGATATTCTGGATGTTTTTTGTGAGGTCTTGAATAAAGCCTTGTTGAAATGATTGGTCTTGTTCTTGGACAAGTTTTTCACTCAAGAGTTCATTTTGGAGTTGACTTTGATAATAGGCTTTAAATTGTGTGATTCGTTGGTGCTGCAATTGATTAAGTTGGCAGAGACTAAGGTAGATTAAATGGCTGATAACCATAAAAACCAGTACACAAGGTAAAACCATGCCTTTTTGATGAGATTTCATAGGGTCTCCTTGAAGAGTTGAATCTTGAAGATACAAGTATACGATTCACCGCTGACTAGCTGTAAGTTGATTAATAGTTGTTGTTCATTTAATGGAATTAACTGCCAGGCATTGACCTGATAAAGATAAGGTTGGTGGCCGGGAGTTTGATAGATTTTTTGGTGATGAAGAATGATTTGTGAGCGTTGAAAGTTTTTTTCTGGATTCGCTAAAACTAATCGCTGATCATGTACTTGGACAACTTGGTAGTGTTTCAGTTCTTCTTCAAACAATAATTCAAAATGATGGAGGTCGTTTTGGCGATTTTGCCGCATTCGCTGATCACTGGTTTTATAATAGTCAACCGCTGTTAGTAGACCATGTAACACCAGTGAAAAGATCATTAGGCTAATCAAGCACTCTAGCAAGGTAAAAGCTTGTTTAAGGGGATAATTCCCAGTCTTCCAAAATAACTTCATAATGCTGACCTCCTTGAAATGTGATTTGGTAGAAATCAGATTCTAGCGATATAGATTGGATTTGGCAATTGGCGTTTCTTTCAAAAAGTTGTTTGATTAATTGGGCGTCGCTCCTATCTAGACTTTGCTCGTGAGAATATAACTTACTTAAATTATAAAAAACTTGCCAATATTGTAGCTGACGGCGGGCTTGTTCTAGACGTTGCCATTCTTGGCTTAATGCCGGAACGTAAAGAGCAAGCATGGCTGAAAAGAGCAGGAGTCCAACTAAAGCTTCCATGAATGAAAATCCTTTTTTATGGTTGAAATTCAAATTGACCACTTCCTAATTGAAAAACAAGATAAAAATTTTCGCCGGATTGGTCCTGGAAAGTAATGGATTTAAAACCGGAGACATGTCCATTATCTAGAAAGTAAAATTGATAAGGGGTTAAAAGATCTAAATGATCGGGTAGGTTAATTTGATGGATGATTTGATGGTTATTATAGTAATAGAAGCTAACGGGCCCTCCTACTTGAAAATTGACAAAGATAGGCTTTTTCTCGATGACGGCCTGTTCTTGAGCGAGATGAAGTTGATTTTTTATCTGATCTTTAAAGCTTTTACTGTGATATCGAGAGATTAACTGCTGATTGAATAGTCGACTTGATAGAATAAAGAGTAAGCTGACCACCATTAAGGTGATCAGCATTTCAATTAGGGTGAAGGCGTTAGACTTATTGACCATTGTCTGGGCCGGATGCAGGTTGGTTATTGGCAATAGCGCTTAAGTTGGTTGTATTGAATAGCTCTTCTGCCTTTTTACTTTGTTTTTGTGTAATGTAGCCTTTGGTCAGTAAATCGTCCAAGGTGGTTGGAGCAGCCCCTTCGGCTAATTCATAGGTGGTCATCTGAGTCTGGATGACTTCAGACATGTTTGACATGGCTTGTTGATTAATACGATCTCTCTGTCCAGAGATGTTTGGAATAATGATGGCCATTAATAGCGCCACAACTACTAGAACAACAAGCATTTCGATGAGGGTGAAAGCTTTCTTGTGCTCTTTATTCATCAGCGCTTGTTTAATCATTTGTAATTTTTTCTTCATAGTTATCCTCCTAAATTTCCATACTTAACATAGGTAACATTAAAATTAAATAGACTGCCATTACAACTAAAGCAATTAAGATAAATAAAAAGGGTTGAATTAATTGAATCTTTTGATTGAAATTTTCTAAAAGATCGTTAAAGGTCTTTTTTGCATAGAGTTGGCATTTTAATCCTGTTTGACTGGTGATTTCTCCTTGGTAGATAACGAGGGGTAAGGAAGGATTGAATAAACCGATAGCTTCCAAAGACTCTGGAAGAGGAATGCCTTGAATATAGTTTTTTTGGAGCAATTTAGCGATTTCGCTTAGAAAAGGATCGATTGGAAAACGAATTAATAGTTCTAAGATCTGTTGAATGGAAAAACCTGCACTGAGAAAATAACCCAATTCCTCTGCAATGCGATAGGAATAGTAGTTTTTGATTAATTTCTTTAGAAGGGGTATTTTTATTAAACGTTGTAACCGGTCCATTAGTTCAAGTTTCAAAAGATAAAAATCCAAACACAGATAGATTAATAACAGAAGCCCCACCCCACCTAAAAAGAGTTGGGGTAAATAAGTAAAAAATAGAATCAGTAAACGAGCAAATACTTGTTTTTCAAAGGTTTCTGCTGAGATAAAACTTAAAATTTGCGGCAACATGAAAGCTCGAATACCGAAAAGTAGTGCTATCAAAAAGATAAAAAGGATAATTGGATAGATGAGGGCTTTAATTAATTTATTGCGGTAGTCGTTAAGCAGTTTAAGATAGTTTGCAATCGACCAAAGCGCAGTTTGAAAACGTCCTTGTTTTTGGGAAAAAAATAACTGAGCAACCACTTTGCTGGAGTAACCTAGTTGCTTAAGGGCATATTCAAAAGGCCTACCCTGGTTTAGTTCTTCTAGGATGTAGTCCAGACTGAGATGATAATTTGGCATAAGAATTTTCAAAAATTGTAAACTTTGATGGATGGAGAAGCCTTGTTCATACATTTCCGCAAGTGTTTTTATTAAAAAATAACGTTGCTTGGCGGGTAGCTTCAGCGGATTCCTGTTAAAGGACTTCAAATTGATGGTAGCTTTCTTGATGAATATAGCCATATGCCCATGCCTTTCTTAATTGATGGTTCAATGTTAATTTTGGCCCGACTGGTTGATCGATTACTTGTTTTTGGCCTTGTAAAATCACCTCCTTTAAGGTGGGTCCAGTTAAAAGTTCAAAGAGTGCGGCTCTTTTTTGAGTAGCTGGGATATGAGGACAATGGTTAGTGCTTATCTTGTGACAACATAGACAGTAGCGGGGGACTAGTCGTTGTGAAACGACACCGATTAATGTTTGACTGAGTTGCTGTGGAGATATTTGAAGTTCCATGAGTCGGCCGATGACTCCTAAGGTGTTTGTGGCGTGTAGGGTAGCGATCATTAAGTGACCGGTCAAGGCTCCTCGGATGGTCATTCGAGCTGTTTCTTCGTCTCGAATTTCACCAATAAATAAAATATCAGGGTGGTGTCTAAGGGCAGATTTAATTAATAGGTCATAGGAAATCGCTGCTTTTTCATTAATTTGAGTTTGAAGGAAGCTTTCTTCGCGTATTTCAACGGGGTCTTCCATAGTAATGATTTGTAATTGCTCATGGGCCATTCGCTCACGTAATAATTGATAAATGGTGGTTGTTTTGCCAGAGCCTACTGGTCCTGAGATAAGAATAAGGCCACTTTTGCGCTGAACGAGGCTTTTTAATAGTTGTAAATCGGAAGGAAAGTAACAATTAACCGCTTGAGCTTGATGGATTCTAGAATAAATGACTCGAATGACTAATGATTCTTTGAGATTGACATCGGTAATCGTGGAGAGACGGAGTTCGATGGGGGGCATCTCTTCCTCAATCTCAAATTCACAAGCGCCCGATTGGGGGCGTCTTTTTTCTCCGACATCAAGATCGGCTAAAAATTTAAGTTGGGCGATCATACGTTTGGCATCTTTGTCTGTTAATTCTTTTAAAAAATTTAGTTGACCGTGAACACTTAATAAGAGTTCATAGTGACTACTCTTTGGCATCAAATGAATATCGGAGGCTTGTTGTTGAATGGCTATTTGTAATATGTTCTTGACTTCCTCTTCAATCATGGATAAACCTCCTTTTGGTCGTTGGTATAATTAAATAGTTCGTGAATCGATAGATGCGCTTTAAAAGTTTTAAGGTCAAGTCCTAAACTATACTTGCATTTGAAAGTATGCTAGAATAAGAAAGAAAAGGGCCTATTATAAGGTCACAACAGTTTTTAAAAATAAGGAGATGGAACGATGATTTTTAAGGTTATTTACCAAGAAACAAAAGACCAAGTTCCTCAAAGAGAGCTTTCTAAATCGTTATATATCGAAGGAGAAAGTCGTAATGAGGTTATTGAAAAGTTGACTCAAAAAACACCATACAATGTTGAGTTCATTCAAGAGCTAGATGGCGAACATTTGGCTTATGAGCAAGAACATAATCCTGACTATCAAGTGGTGGAACTTTAAAGATGTCGATTAATTTAAAGAATAATGAGGTCGGCGTTTTTGCACTGGGTGGTCTCAATGAAGTTGGAAAGAATATGTATGGTGTCCAATTTCAAGATGAAATAATTATTTTAGACTCTGGTGTGATGTTTCCAGAGGATGAACTATTGGGAATTGATTATGTGATTCCGGATTATCAATATTTAATTCAAAATCAAAGTAAAATTAAAGGTCTCTTCATTTCACATGGTCACGAAGACCACATTGGAGGCATTCCTTTTTTACTTAAGCAAATCAATGTGCCGATTTATGCTAGTCCTTTGGCAGCAGCACTTATTCGGCGAAAATTACAAGAACATGGGCTTTTGCGTGATGCAGTGATTCATGAAATTAATGAAGATTCGGTCATTCGTTTCCGTAAGACCAGTGTATCTTACTATTTAACCTCTCATTCAATTCCAGAGGCATTTGGAATCGTGGTTAAGACACCCCCTGGTAATATTGTTTTCACTGGTGACTATAAATTTGATTTTACACCGGTTGGTAAACCAGCCAACATTCAACGTATGGCTCAGATTGGAGCCGAAGGTGTTCTATTAATGTTAGGGGATTCAACCAATGCGGAAGTGCCTACTTTTACTGATTCAGAGCGTCTAGTAGGACGATCGATTCGTAATATTATTCAACGTGAAGAAGGTCGAGTTATATTTGCGACTTTTGCTTCCAATGTCTATCGTCTGCAGCAAGTTGTCTTAACGGCTAAAGAAACTGGCCGTAAAGTAGCGGTTTTTGGACGGTCCATGGAGTCTGCGATTAAAGTGGGTATTGAATTGGGTTATATTGATGACCATGGCGGTGATGTGTTTATTGATGGTCGGGATGTGGATAAATATCCTGCCAATAAAGTGATCATTTTATGTACAGGGTCTCAAGGTGAGCCGCTGGCGGCATTAAGCCGAATTGCCAATGGGACTCACCGTCAAATCAGTCTACACCCAGACGATACTGTCATCTTTTCTTCTTCGGCCATCCCTGGGAACACGACCTCGATTAATCATTTGATTAATCAGTTGAGTGAACAAGGAGCTAAGGTTATCCATGGAAAGGTCAATAATGTTCATACTTCAGGACACGGGGGTCAACAAGAACAATTATTAATGCATCGATTGATGCAACCAAAGTACTTGATGCCTGTTCATGGAGAGTACCGGATGTTATCGATCCAAGCCAAGTTAGCTCAAATGACAGGAATTCCAAAAGATCATTGTTTTGTTCTTTCAAATGGCGATATGTTAGCTTTAACGAGTGACTCAGCTAGACTAGCGGGTCATTTCCCAGCTTCAGATGTTTATGTTGATGGAAATGGGATTGGCGACATTGGAAATATTGTTCTTAAGGATCGACGTGTCCTTTCAGAAGATGGATTGATTGTGATAGCAGCTAGTATTGATTATAAGAATCAAGCCATTGTTTCTGGTCCAGATATTATGTCGCGCGGTTTTATTTATATGCGTGAATCGGGGGATCTAATCGCCGAGATTCAAAGTCAGACTCGTTCTATTATTAATCGGACTTTGAATCAAAATGGTAAGAATATCAATGAACGTGCAGTTAGAGATGCTCTATTTGATGAGTTGCAGCCCATTATTTATAAAAAAACACAAAGAAGTCCGATGTTAATGCCGGTGTTGTTAGACATTAATAAAGGAGTACGTAAACGCCAAAACAAGAAAAGCTAAGGAGTGGTCTCATGAACCGTATTCAACGTCTACAAGATGTTCTTATTGAATCGAATTTAGCGGCACTTTTAGTAACTGATTTATTGAATGTTCGTTATCTGGTTGGCTTTACTGGGACAGCGGGAGCAGTGCTAGTGACTCAAGATGAAGCTTTCTTTATCACTGACTTCCGTTATCAAGATCAAGCTGCTAACCAAGTGCAAGATGCCCAAATCCGAATTCATCAATCCGGTGTTTATCAAGAAGTTCAAGCGATTATTGTTGATCGTAATATAAAGCAAGTAGGGATCGAGGCAGACAATCTAACGGTCGCTCAATTCCAAATGGTTCAAGAGACCCTATCAGCTTTAGTAAAGACGACAAGCCAAATTGTAGAAGAGCTACGCCAAGTAAAAGATCAATCCGAGTTGGATCTGATTCAAAAGGCGTGTGAGATCACTGATGAGGCTTATCAACATATTTTAGGTTTTGCTAAGCCTGGCCTGACTGAGATTCAAATTGCGAATGAATTAGAAGCCTTTCTAAAAAACAAGGGTGCTTCAGGCATGTCCTTTACAACAATTGTTGCTTCAGGTGCTCGTGGTGCATTACCGCATGGCGTGGCGAGTGAAAAACAATTAGCTAAAGGAGAGTTAGTCACGCTGGATTTTGGCTGTTTTTATCAAGGCTATGCATCAGATATGACTCGGACTTTTGCGATTGGAACTGTCGACGACCAGTTGCGGAAGATTTATGATATTGTTTTAGAGGCTCAATTACGAGTAATTGAGCATACTAAGGCTGGAATGACCGGGCGTGAGATTGATGCACTAGCTAGAGATTATATTAGCGAAAAGGGCTATGGTGATTATTTTGGTCATTCTAATGGTCATGGTGTGGGATTAGCCATCCATGAAGCACCTGCTATTTCAACCAGATCTAATGATGTGATGGTTGAAAATATGGTGATTACCGATGAACCAGGTATCTATTTACCGGGAATCGGCGGTGTGCGAATTGAGGATGATTTAGTCATTCAAAAAGAGGGCGTGCATGTCATTAATCAAAGTCCTAAAGAATTTATTACTATCTAGGAGGGAAACCAAGTATGCCAATGAAATCAAAGAATCAAGCTGTTGCTTTTGAACGTCAAGAAGGTTTTGACTTGGGAGAAATCAACATTACAACAGGAGTTTTAGAAGATATTGCCGCTAAGGCTGCTTCTGAGGTGGATGGGGTTATTCGTCCAACTGCTAAAGGAGAAGGAAATAATTTTTTCCGTTTTGAGTCTTCGAGTTTGAATGCCAAGTTGAAACAAGAAGCTGATAAAATGCGGATTGATGTTTATATAAAACTCCATTATGGGTATTCGGTCCCTCAGGTTGCTATGCAGGTTCAAGATCGAATTAAAGAACAAATTTTGTTTATGACCGACTTAGTGATTGATCAAGTGAATGTTCATGTCACAGCGATTGAGACCGATTCAAGTAGTGAAGCTAGCTTTTTCCAGTTAGATGATGAGATCATTGAGGAAGTTGAGGGTTAAGATGGCTAGATTAAGTAGACGAATTATTCGTGAAAAAGCCATTCAGACTTTGTATCCCTTAAGTGATTCTCAAGTAAATTTTGATTTAGACCAATCGCTTCGATTTGCCCTTGAAGCGGGTAATGATCCTGAAGAGGGATGGAGTATCGAGGAAGTTGATCCTTATTTAAGCCAGTTAGTAGCAGGAGTAGCTGAACATTATCAGGAATTGGATTCTGAGATTGCCCATTATCTTAGTGGTGAGTGGACATTAGATCGTATTGCTCGGATTGATCTAACGATTCTGCGTTTGGCCTTTTATGAATTAATCGATGTTTGCCCGAAAGATCCAGACTTAGTGCCTTCGGTTGTGGCGGATGAAGCAATCGAACTTGCTAAGACCTTCTCAGATGATCGTTCGCGTAAGTTTATTTCTGGTGTGTTGGCTCATTATATTCAGAATAATTGCTAATTATAATAAAAGATAAGTCCTAGTTAAGAAAGTTTGAAGAAACTATTTCTTTTCTGGGGCTTTTTAGCTAAATGATTTGAAAATCTGGTCATTTGCTTGAGCGTGTTTATCGGATTGATATATAATAGAAGTAGTTGGAGGAGTTTTATCTTAAAGGTAGGAACTCGCTCAACGGATAAATAGGAGTGATAAAGAATGAAAAAATCAAAAATTTTATTTGCGGCTTTGGCTGCTTTAACGGTATCGCCAAATGTGATGCCACTCGTTTTAAATTCAAATCAAGTCTTGCATGCTGTGGAACAAGGACAATCCCAATCTTTAATGGCTTTGGGTGCCAGTCTTAACCAACAACAAATGCAAGACACGATTCAATTATTAGGTGCCAGTCAAGTTGCAGCTAATAATACGATTACGGTTGATGGTAATATGATTAATAAATACCTTCAAATTGGAGCTGATAGTTCTGTCGATGTTTATTCTTCAGTTTATGTGGAAGCTCAAGCTCCAGGCTCAGGCGTTCAAGTTCAAATAGTAACTCCTCAGAATATTACTTTGGTCTCGAACACCACCTATCAAAATGCGGCGATTACCGCTGGAGCAAAGGATGCCCTAGTGCGGGTTGCTTCAACGATTCCAGTAACAGGTGAAGGAGCCTTGACTGGTCTATACGCTCTCTTAGAAAAACAAGGAGTTAAAGTAAACCAAAATGATGTGAAAGTAGCTCAAACCGAAATAACCATTGTTGATAAAATTAAGCAGGATACTGGATTAACCGATGATCAGGTTAACAAAATTATGGCTGAAATAAAAAAAGCTGTTGCTAAAAAAGTTCAAGCGGGTGAAACTGTCGATGGGCAAGCCATTGTTAAAGCAGTGTTAGAGTCCATGAATCTTCAGGTCAGTGATGATGCCTTTAAGATCTTAGTTCAATTTGCTAATGATTTTGCGAAAACGCAAGCAGCTGCGAATAAAGAGACTGAAAATCAAATTGATCAGTCTATTAATGATCCGGACTGGGCTTCAGTATTAGCTAATGCGAAAGCAACCATGTCCGTAGAAGATATCAAGAGTATTGGTAAACCTGATTTTTCAGATACACAAAAATATCATGCCATTTTACCAGCTATGTATGATAAATTCTTTGAATATGTCGCAGAAGGTAAACGCATCGATGACCTCTATTCACATACTTTTATTTTAGAAGCGATGGATTCAAATCTTCCAGTAGAAACAAAAGCGGCGCTCGACCAATTGCGTGAATTGATGTATCAATATACGGCAGCTATTTTTGAAGCTGATGTAAAGGATGAGTGGATGAATAAACTGCAAGCAATTGATTCAATTCGTAAGGATAACCCAGCCTTAGCTGAAATAATTCAAGAAACAGCGATTAAAACAGGTTATGCACCTGAAGCCTATACTTACGAAAACTTCCAACAAGTTGATAATCTGATTAGTTTTGATGTTGCAGATAGTACACCTGATAAGAACACCGTGTTGGCTCATTTCCAATATGATGTATCAAATGGGGAACTATTTATTATGGATGTTACTAGTGGAGAATATGTTCCACTAAGTCAATTTGATTTAGGCGCTTTATATAATGTTCAAGTTGATAATAATTATGCGCCAAAAGTGATTGTTCCTGCTGACTTTAAGCTAGCTAATGCAACGGAGTCTGATGAAAGCTCCCAAGAAGAGAGCAGTCAAGAAGCTGAAAGTGCAGCTAGTGATGAGAGTCAAGCTGGAAGCAATGAAGGACAAATGAGTGAAGAATCAGCGGTTGAAAATTCCTTGGACCAACCAACGGCTAACCAAACGCCTGAGGAAGCTGGAAATACGAATAACGAAGTTAGTGAATAAACGCTAACTATTGAGAGCTTCCCGTAATAAAGCTGCAGCTTCTAGCTGCAGCCTTTTTTATGTTTAGAAAGTAGTCTAGACCACTAAATCCGCGATCAGAAATAGTTTAAGTTGCTAACTTATGCTAAAATAAATGCTAGAAGTAGATTAAGGGGGTGACTCAATGCCAAATGAGAATGTACTGACTGTCAGTGCACTTTCCCAATATATTAATCAAAAGTTTGAAAGGGATCCGCATTTACAAAAAATAAGGGTTGTGGGGGAAGTATCTAATTACCGCTATCGCGCGAATAGTCATCAATATTTTGCTTTAAAAGAAGATAAATATGTGATAAATGCGATTGTTTTTAAACAGAAATTTGCCCAAATAAAATTTCAACTTGAAGAGGGCATGCGAGTGATCGTCAGCGCCCGTGTTGGTGTATATCCTGGTGCAGGACGTTATCAACTCTATGTAGATGCTATTGAGCCAGATGGGATCGGCTCTTTATATTTAGCCTTGGAACAATTAAAGGAAAAAATGCGTAAAGCGGGTTACTTTGATCGGCCTAAAAAAGCAATACCCGCTTTTCCAAGAAAAATTGCGGTAATCACAAGTCCGAGTGGAGCAGTGATTCGAGATATAATGACGACAGTTAAACGGCGCTTTCCGCTTGCTCAAATTATTGTCTTCCCAGCTCGGGTACAAGGGCAAGAAGCGGTCCAGGATCTGATGGAAGCCTTTGATCAAGTGAAGGTCCATCAAAATGAAATGGATGTTGTGATCCTAGCCAGAGGTGGAGGATCGATTGAGGATTTATGGTGTTTCAATGATGAGGAGCTTGCTCATCGAATCCTAGATTGTCCTTTACCGGTTATTTCATCCATTGGGCATGAAACGGATATAACGATTGCAGATTTAGTAGCGGATCTCAGAGCAGCTACACCTACAGCTGCTGCTGAATTAGCGGTCCCGGTCTTAACGGATTTATACACTAGGCTTGATCAGGCAAAGCGGCGACTTATTTATGCTTTTGGTCAGACTTTGAAAGCTAAGCGGGATAATCTACAGCGTTTATCCTCATCCTATACATTGTCGCAACCTCAGCGGATTTATCAGGCCTACGATCAGACTTTAGATTATTTAAAAGTAAAACTAACGACACAAGCTAACGCTTATTTTAAAGAAAAATATTATTTACAGGCAGGCATGACTGCACGACTCATTCAAATGCAGCCAAGTCACCGTATTGAATTAGCCAAAGAACAACTTAGCAATTATAAACGTCAATTGAATAAAGCAATTAATTCAATGCAGGTCGATAAACAAAAATCGCTTCAAAACTTAATGGGGCTATTGGATGCATATAGCCCATTGAAGATAATGGATCGAGGCTACGCAATTGTAAGTCGCGATGATCAGATAATTAATGATGCCCGTTTATTAAAGACGGAAGATCTGTTAAAAATTCGAATGCGACATGGTGTGGTATATAGTCGAGTTGAATCAGTCGATTCGAAAATTGAGGAGGAATAGTTATGATCCAAGTGGAAAAAGAGGATAATTTAACATTTGAAACTGGCATTCAAGAATTGGAACAAATTGTGCAGCAACTGGAAAAAGGTTCACTTCCTTTACAGGAAGCCTTGACGGCATTTAAGCGAGGGGTTGAGCTTAGTCAATTTTGTCAAGCAGAACTAACTCAAGCAGAAGAAACTGTTACTTTAATGATGACTCAATCCGGTCTAAAAGAATTGGATGAGGATCAGGCTTAATGAACGTGGATGAATCTTTAAAGGAGTATTTTGAGCAGGCCCTGTCCTCTTTAATGAAAAACTATGTAACAGAGAGTAGCTTAAGTGATGCCATGAGGTATGCATTAGAATCGGGCGGTAAGCGAATTCGCCCCTTACTGTTATTATCTATTCTTAAGGCATTAGATGGCGCAAGCTTAGATCGAGGGCTTCGAACGGCTATGGCGCTAGAATTTATTCATACATATTCTTTGATCCATGACGATTTACCGGCTATGGATGATGATGCGGTCCGAAGAGGAAGAGCGAGTTCTCATGTTAAATTCGGTGAAGCATTAGCGATCCTTTCTGGAGATGCTTTGTTGACGGAAGCCTTTGGCCTCATTGCTGATGATCCCAAACTGCCATCAGCTGTCAAATTAGATTTGATTGCTGATTTAAGCAGGGCAAGTGGTGCTTTTGGAATGGTCGAAGGGCAAGCACTTGATATTGAAGGGGAAAATCGGTCCTTAACTTTGAACCAATTGAAAAATATTCATTCTCTCAAAACAGGGGCTCTATTTTTATTTGCGGGCCGGGCTGCCGGGATGATTGCTAATGCCGATTCTAAAGTTCGAGAAAATTTAGAAGTCTTTGCTCAGTTTTTCGGCTTGGCCTTTCAAATTCATAATGATTTAAAAAATAGACTGCAGATTGGACAAGAAGATCAAGCACGTTTTCAGTCAGATATAGACCACCATAAAGCGACTTATCCTGCTATTTTAGGATTAGAAGCAGCTATTGATGAATTATACCAAGTTTTAGATAGCGCTCAAGCTAGTCTGAATCAACTCAAGCAGTCCAGTCAGGATCCAAGCTCTTTGGATCAAATATCCGTCTGGATTGATCAACTTCGAATTAAGCTGTAAGGAGAAGGCTATGAAAAAAGAACGCTTAGATAAATTAATAGTTCAACGGGGTATTGCAAAATCGCGTGAAGAAGCCAAACGACTTATTATGGCTGGGCAAATTTATGACCAAAATAATCAACGTTATGATAAATCAGGAGAAAAAGTTGGTCTTGATTTGGAATTTCATTCCAAGGGAAAACCCTTGCCCTATGTGAGTCGCGGGGGGTTAAAATTAAAGAAGGCCATCGATGCCTTTAACTTAGATTTATCGGATCGAATTGTGTTAGATATTGGGGCGTCTACTGGGGGATTTACGGATGTTGCTCTTCAAGAGGGGGCTAAACGTGTTTATGCTCTAGATGTGGGTTATAATCAATTGGATTATCGTCTACGGACTCACCCTCAAGTAGAGGTAATGGAAAGGCAGAATTTTCGTTATTCTAAGTTGGAAGATTTTGCTAAGGGACAGCCAAATTTTGCGACAACCGATGTTTCCTTTATTTCTCTAGCGCTCATACTTCCTCCTTTACAGTCTATTCTTGTGGATCATGGACCAGTTGTGGCCCTTATCAAACCTCAGTTTGAGGCTGGACCCGAACGCCTCGGTAAAAAAGGCGTGATTAAAGATCCAAAAGTTCATCTTCAGGTATTAGAGGAAGTCTTGGGCTTTATTTGTGAGATTGGTTATCAAATAGAAGGGCTGACCTATTCTCCGATTACTGGTGGCGAAGGGAATATTGAATATTTAGTATATTTAACGAATGCCAAACAGGTGAATAATGATAGTGGCTTAGCTTTTGATCTTGAGAAAATAGTCGATCAAAGTCATCAACAATTTGAATCAATCTAAGGAGGGTACCATGTTAGAATCACTGAGTATTGAGAATTTTGCGATTATAGATTGGGTATCGATTGATTTTTCATCGGGGATGACGGTTTTATCTGGAGAAACAGGGGCCGGTAAATCAATTATTATCGACGCCTTAGCTTTATTATGTGGGGGTAGAGGGTCGGTTGATTTTATTCGAAAAGGAGCTGACCGCTTGCGTATACGGGGCTTATTTTCGCTCGATGATCAGCAGGCTTTAAGAGATTTCTTGAAGACGATTCCTATCGAGATTACAAACGAGGAAGATCTGCTTCTGATTGAACGGGAATTACAAAGCTCGGGTAAGAATATTGTTCGAATTAATCGACAGCTGGTTAATGTATCAACTTTGAAGCAATTAGGTCAGTATTTAGTAGATATCCATGGGCAAAATGAACATCAAGCTTTACTCGATTCTAATAGTCATTTAAAGTTGCTTGATCGCTATGCTAAGGATACACAGTCTGATTTATTGTTAGAATATCAAGCAGCTTTCGAGCGTTACCATGTTCATCGAAAAAGCTTATTGGAAAGTCACCAGGATGAAAGTCAACAGCAGCAACGGTTACAATTTTTAGAATTTCAGTTGCAGGAAATTGAGGATCTAGATTTACACGGTGGGGAATATGAATACTTGTTCCAGCAAACTCGCCGTCTAGCTGCTGCCCAAGAAATAAGTCAATTGGTCGGTGGTATCAATCTATTGATGACCGATCAAGAAGGAGCTGTGGATCAACTATTAGATCAAGTTTATCAATCATTAAAATCATTAGAAAAATATACACCAGAATTCAAAGGCTTGAGTGATCAATTGCGTTCCACCCAATTGGATCTACAAGAGATGGCAAGAACGATTGCTTTAAAAGGTGACTTCCCGGATTTTGATAGTCAAGAAATTGATCGCCTGCAGGAGCGGTTGAGTCAATTGGAGCAGGTTCAGAAGAAATATGCATTATCGATCGATGAACTGATTACTTATCGTGATCAAATTGCTGAAGAGATTTATCAGATTAAACATCGCGAGGCTTATCTGGTGCGGATTCAGTCTGAGTTTGAAGCTGCCTACCAAGAAGCTTTAAAATTAGCCCAAGAACTATCAAGCCAACGCCAACGGATCAGTCATTCACTTGAAGCAGCCATTGAGCAAGAATTAAAAGAGCTTTATATGCCGCAAGCTCGTTTTGAAGTGAAGTTTAAATTGCTTGACAGTGATGAGACTTTGGCTAAAGCAGGTTATCCGTCTTCTTATCAGCTTTTAAATAATACAGGTATGGATCAGGTGGAGTTTTATGTTGCAACAAATGTGGGTGAAGAAAGTAAGCCCTTGATCAAAGTTGCAAGTGGGGGAGAACTTTCTCGGTTGATGTTGGCTTTAAAGGCGATTTTTGCTAGGGGTCAAGAAGTTGGGAGCTTGGTATTTGACGAAATTGATACCGGTGTATCTGGTCGAGTGGCCACAGCGATTGCTCATAAAATGAAAGAAATCGCTCGGTATAAACAAGTACTATGTATTAGTCATTTGGCTCAGGTCGCAGCTTCTGGTGATCAGCAATTGATGATAAGGAAGTTGGTTGCTTCAGAACGTACTATTACCCAAGTAGAGCCTTTGTCGTTAGATCAACGGGTAGAAGTGATTAGCCATATGATTGCTGGAAATAAAGATACTCCGGCTGCTCTTGATCTAGCTCAAGAAATGCTTCAATCGTATCAAAATGAATAGGAGGGATCATGATCGATCGAGCGATTAATTTAGTGGTTTTAGCGGGTCCAACTGGGGTAGGAAAAACAGATTTATCAATCGAATTAGCAAAGAGATTTAATGGTGAGGTGGTTTCAGCCGACTCGATGCAAGTCTATCGAAACTTAGATATTGGAACCGGAAAGATTATGCCTCATGAAATGCAAGGCGTACCCCATTATTTGATTGATATTCAAGACCCTGATCAAACCTACGACGCCGCTCGTTTTAAGGAAGCTGGCCAGGAGGCTATCCGAAAAATTCATCGATCAGGACATTTGCCCATCCTTGTTGGAGGAACAGGGCTTTATTTAGAAGGACTGTTGTATGATTTAGAGTTTGGTGGTAAAAACTCTACCGATTTCCTTGTTCAACAAAAATTAAAAGTTGAGTTAGAAGAAAACGGGATCGAAGCTTTGTGGCAACGCTTGAACCAGTTGGATCCAATCGCAGCTGATAAGATTAGCTTGCAGAATCCAAGACGAATTATACGTGCATTAGAGGTGATTGAAACAACGGGTCAGCGTTTTTCTGATCAAATGAGCCATCAAGAAAAGCAATCGCGCTTTCGAGAATACCTCTTTGTATTGAACCGTCCCCGCCAACAACTCTATGATCGTATCAATCAACGAGTCCTAAAGATGATTGAGCAGGGCCTGGAGGATGAGGTACGATCCCTTTATCAAAGGAATATGGACCCGAACTTACCTGCTATGAAGGGGATTGGTTACAAGGAGTGGCGCCCTTACTTTGAAGGAAAGGTGTCCTTGCAAACGGTCATTGAACAAATTCAACAAAATTCTAGGCGTTATGCAAAAAGACAGTTGACTTGGTATCGGAACCGAATGAAGAACGTGCATTGGTTGGATGTGAGTCAGCCGGATTACATTGACAATGCAATTCGACAAGTTGCTCAATTTATTGAGGAAGGTTAGGGTGAGCGAATGATTGAAATAGAAAGTGGACCTGAACGGGTTCTAATCGTGGGAGTAGAAACAGGTGATTACACTGCTGAAAAATTTGACGAGTTGATGCAAGAAATGCGATCTCTCACCCAAACTGCTAAGGGACAGGTTGTTCAAGTGATTCGGCAAAAATTGGATCATTTGGATCATCGTACGGCGGTTGGTACTGGTAAATTGGAAGAGATTAAGGCTTGCCTTGAACTGGAAGAGATTGATCTAGTGATTTTCTTTAATGCGCTCAGTCCGAGTATGAATCGTAATCTAGAAGAAGCATTGTCGGTGAGGGTGATCGATCGGATTCAACTGATTTTAGCAATTTTTGCAATGCGAGCAAAAAGTCGTGAGGGGAAGTTACAGGTCTCCTTAGCTCAATATGAGTATCTACTACCTAGGATGACCGGGTCCAATAAGCACTTATCTCGACTAGCAGGAGGTATTGGGACTCGTGGTCCCGGTGAAAGTAAGTTAGAGTCGGATCGGCGTCATATTCGCTCGCGCATTAATCAAATTAAAGAATCCCTCAAAGAGGTGACTCAGCACCGGGAGCGGACCCGGTCACGCCGTCAATCAGGGCGTGATTTTAATATTGGTTTAATTGGGTATACCAATGCAGGTAAGTCAACACTATTACAAGCGTTAACTCACCAGGAGACATATATACAGGATCAGCTTTTTGCGACCTTGGATCCTTTAACACGTAAATTAACGATTCGGGGATATCCTGTATTTACAATAACGGATACAGTGGGTTTTATTGAGGCTCTACCGACAGAATTGATTGAAGCCTTTAAATCAACTTTGGAGGAAATTCGTTATATGGATCTACTACTTCATGTGGTGGATGCTTCGAGTCCGGCCCGGCACATGCATGAAGAATCTGTTATGAACTTGATGAAACAGTTGGATTTGGATCATTTACCGATGCTAACGGTATATAATAAGTCGGATCAAGCTAAATCTAGTTTTCAGCCGGTTTTGACTCCTCATATAACGCTCTCCGCTAAAAATCCTGATGATATTGAACGTTTGAAGGAAGCGATTTGGGATCAATGCATTCAACACGCTGAGTCATATTCGGTTCAAGTTTTTCCAGGAGAAGCTGATTTATTGGCACTTTACCAACAAAATACATTGGTAGAAGCGATCGATTTTGATGATGAGAAGCAAGTTTATCAAGTAAGAGGCTATCGACGTCATTTGAATTCACAACAAAATTAAGGAGGATGATCTATGTTAACTATGAAAGATATTATTTTAGAGGGGCATCCAACATTAAGAATGAAAGCGGAACGGGTTGAATTTCCAATGGATCCGAAATTAAAGGAAACAGCCCTATCTATGATGGAGTTCTTAAGAAATAGTCAGGATGAAGAGTTAGCTGAAAAGTATGGGTTAAGAGCTGGGGTAGGGATTGCCGCACCTCAAATTAATATATCGAAACAGATTTTTGCCATGTTATTGTACCGATATAATGATGAAGGGGAAGTGATCGGAGAAGAATTTAGTGAAATCTTTGTCAATCCAAAAATTAGACGTCATTCTGTCGTGCAAGCGGCTTTAAAAACTGGGGAAGGTTGTTTGTCAGTGGATAGGGAGGTCCCTGGATTTGTTCCTCGCCCTAAGACATGTACCATCGATTATCAAGACCTTGAAGGTCAAGACAAAACTGTTAAATTAAGAGATTACCCAGCGATCGTAGCTCAACATGAAATTGATCATTTAAATGGGATTATGTTCTACGATCATATTGATGCCGACCATCCTTGGAAACAAGACGATGGGTTAGTATTAATTTAATGAAGCTATGAAAAATATTCTCGTTATTCAAGATATTTCGTGTTTTGGTAAATGTTCGTCAACGGTAGCTCTTCCTATACTAAGCCAGTTTAAATTAACAGCAACTTTACTACCGACTGCCATCTTGTCTACCCATACGGGGCCTCAATTTCCAGGATATGTCATGACTGATTTAAGAGAGCATATGAATAAAACAATGGCACATTGGCAGCAATTGGCTATTCGATTTGATGCCTTGTATATTGGTTATTTGGGAATGGTGGAACATGTTGCTATTGTTGAGCAAGCGATCGATTCTTTACTTAAGCCAGGGGCTAAGATTATTTTGGATCCTGCTTTTGCAGATCATGGACAGTTTTATAGTGGCTTGGACCTTTCTTATGTGAAGGCTTTGAAGCGATTGGTCAAACGGTCAGATTATTTGTTACCGAATTATTCGGAGGCCTGTTTTTTATTAGGTAAATCTTATATGGATTTAGAATATAATCGCGGTGAAACTCAAGTATTATTAAAAGAACTTCAAGGACTAGGGACAAAGAACAGTTTGCTTACGGGTTATCATAGAAAGAATAAGATTGGTGCTGGTCTTATGCTTGAAAATGGACAGTTTTTTCTAGAAAAATCAACCTTTTATCACCAACATTTCGCAGGCACTGGTGATGTCTTCGCTTCAGTATTCGTGGGAGACTTATTACTGTCTAATAGACCGGACCAAGCTTTAAAGAAAGCAGTCGACTTTGTTGCGACGGCCATTCAAGCAACCTTGGAGGATGAAGACCCGATTGATTATGCGGTGCATTTTGAAAAGGTCTTAGACCAACTTCATTAAAAAATAGGTCAAAATAAAAAAAATATGCTATACTAATTAGGTAATGCCAAAAATGAAGGAGTAGATAAGATGATTTCGGCAACTGATTTAAGAGCAGGAATGACTTTCTTGCAAAATGATGATTTAATTCGTGTCCTTGAAGCAAGTCACCACAAACCTGGTAAGGGTAATACGGTTATGCGGATGAAGTTACGTAATGTGCGTACTGGGTCTACTTACGATACAACTTTTAGACCTGATGAAAAATTTGAGCAAGCTTACCTTGAAACAAAGGAAGTACAATATCTCTATCAAATGGATGCAACTGCAGTCTTTATGGACTTAGAAACCTATGAACAATATGAGATTCCAGTTGATTCGATTACCAATGAGTTACTTTACTTATTGAGTAATATGAATTGTAAAATTCAATTCTTTGGTAGTGAAGTTATTGGAGTTGAATTACCATCAACCGTTGTATTGACCGTAGAAGAGACACAGCCTTCTATTAAGGGCGCAACGGTAACTGGATCTGGAAAACCAGCTACAATGGAAACAGGACTGGTTGTTAACGTACCAGATTTTATTGAAGCAGGAGAAAAATTAGAAATTGGAACAGCGGATGGTTCATATAAAGGACGCGCTAGTAAATAATATGCGATAAGTATAGGATTAATAAAATCGGCAGGTTCGTTGAAATTTCAATGAGCCTGCCAGTTTTTATAGCTTAAAAATAGAGAGTTTATTATATGTACTTTTAGGTTTGTTGAGTTATGATATCTGGATGATTAGTCTGGAAAAGTTTATCGTATATGAGGCTGTGACATAAGTCCACCAAAAAAAC
>NZ_KV802416.1:0-23429 GCF_001810675.1 Facklamia sp. HMSC062C11
GATCAACTGCTGGATTCTTTTCAGCATCTGTTGGAGCTGCAGCTACATTTGCTTCTACTGGATCGGATACAGATTTGCCATCTTCTTTTTGTGTAGCTACAACTGTGTCATTTTCTTTTAAGAGTATTCCAGCTGGAACTTCAGCTGTCCAAGTTCCATCATCTTTAACTGCTACATCATTAGCAATTGGTATGTCTTCAACTCTTTTTAACGTTAGATTTACTCTTGCACCTGGAGTTCCTGTTCCTGAGATTGTTTGATCTCCTGCTGTTGGTGCTGTAACTTTAGGTTGTGCACTTTTTTCTGCTACTGGAACTTCAATGTCTTTGCTTCCTCCATCAAGGTCGCTGTCTGTTACGGTTACAGTGATTGGATCAGTTGCATCTGTTCCCGGAGTAACTTCGATTTCGCCAGTTACTTTATTGATTTCTGCCGGTACGTTGTTTCCATTCTTATCTTTTGCAGTGACTGTTGTTCCGTCAGGATTTGTAACTACTATGCCCGTTCCTTGTTTTTGGTCTGTTGGGTCTACTGGTTTTTTGTTTGTATCGTCAACAGTTGTTTTCTTAGAAGCACTTGCTTTTACAGTTACCGGGACTTCGACAAAGTCTTCAGTTCCGTCTGGGTAAGTTACCTTAACTGTTCCAGTTGTTTCGCCAGGTGTATTTACCTTTGGTACTGCTTCCCAAGTATAGGTTGTTCCTGCTGGAGGATTATTATCAATCGTAACCCCATCTTCGGCAGCTGGAACAGTACCTTGTTCGGTTGTTAATGGCTTAGCTTGCGGATCATAGAAGTTTGCATCGGATGGAACATCAATTTTTGCCTTAACGCTTTCCTTTGACCCATCTGCATAAGTTACGACTACTGGTACTTCAATGACAGTGTCCTTGTCAGCATCTACGGCTGTGTATTTGATTTCACCGGTTTGTGCATCAATAGTAACACCGTCTTTTGCGTCATCTCCCAGTTCATATTTTTCAATTTTTGGTTTTTCGGTTACAACTTTTCCGTCCTTATCGTGGAATTCTGGAGACTCAACTGTAATTTCGTGTCCAACTTGAGCTACGACAGATTTATATTCCGGTTCGTAGTTTAAGTTATCTCCTTCTGCAACCTTAATAGGGGCATTCACTTCGTCTGTTGATCCATCTTTATAGGTTACTGTTACCGGGATATTTACTGTATGACCAGCTTGGTCGATTGATGGTGTGTATTTAACTTCACCAGTTGTTTTATCAACTGTTGCACCTGTTGGAGCATCTTTACCTAGAGTAAATTCAACACCTTCTGGTTTTGTTGTTTCTTGGCCATCTCCATCTTTGAAGTTTGGAGCAGTTACTGTTACTTCTGTTCCTGCTTTTCCACCAGCTTCAGTATATTCTGGTTGGTAAGAATCAGCTTGTGCTTGTCCAACCTTGATTTTAGCAAGAGTTTCATCAATAGTTCCGTCAGAATAAGTTACCTTAACTGGAATATCTACAGTAGTGTTGGCATCTCTTGCAGTTGGTGTGTAAGTTACTTTACCAGTTGTTTCATCAATAGTTGCACCTTGTGGAGCTCCATCTCCTAAAGCAAATGTCACACCTTTTGGTTGTGGTTTGGCTTCTGGTTTTGGATCAGCTTCACTCTTTTGGTCTAGGAACTTAGGAGCTTCTGTTGTTACTTCAGTTCCTGGTGTTCCTTCCACATCAGTATATGCTGGTTCATATTTTGGTGCTTGAGAAGCTGCCTTGGTAATTTCTAAAGGTACTAAATCCTTGTGACCTTTTTTTATAAGGACTTCTTCGCCCTTAGAGTTTAATTTGTAGATATCATAGGTTACTTCTACATTTGGATCTTCTTGAGTAGCTGCAACTTCTTTTGTAGGTGTACCTGTAATTTGGTTGTTTTCTATAGCTAGGCCTTCGATAGCTTTGCCATCTATGAATTTGGAAGATACATTTTTAAATACATAACCTTCAATATCTGCTGGTTTTACAGTTTTATTGTATTCAACACCAACTTCTCCATGTTCTAAGGGTGAATCTGTAACAAGGGATGTGTAGTTAGATGTCCCTTCCATTATTTCTCCAGAATCTTCATCAAGAATAGAGGTTGTGATTGTTACATTATATTTTCCAGGGACTTTTGCCTTTCCTGATACTGTACCTGTTTTTTCATCTATAGTAAGTCCTTCTGGAAGTCCTTCAGCCTTATAAGTTGCTCCTTCGTTTTCTTTAGCTGCAGGGTTTGCAATATTTACATCATCATAGGCAGACACTACAATCCTACCTACCTTAACAGTAAAGGCATCTTGTGCTAAAACTGGTCCTAGGACTCCACCTGGTTTAACATAGTGAAGTTTTGCTATAAAAGTTTTTGTTTCCTTAACATCTTTTGTGTCATAAGTTGCTTCTGCAAGAGCACCTGTTGATGTTGGTTTTTGTGTTGGTTCTTCCTTTATTTTATTTCCGTCTTGGTCATACCATACGATTTTAAAGGAATCGTTAGTATTCTTATAAGGAAGACCTTGAGTGTTAGTTTTTGCTACATCTCCTGGTATTGCTGTATTTGCTTGGGTATCAAAGTTTGTGATATTAAACTTGATTTCTGCTGGTGCTAAGTTGAAGTCAGCTCTTGTGGAGTTGGCAGCTTGAACTGTAGATACTCCAAAAGCAACTTGAGCCCAACCACCGTGGATACCCCAAGCGTTGTTAGAGCCTGTGTACCAGTTGTAGTTCCAAGGAGTCCTCTTTACCACATCATCTGTATCCTTGGTTGAGATAAATAACCAGTCAGAGTTTACGTGTTTTTCATTCCAGTCAAGTGCACCTGTTAAGAATGATCCATCTGTAGCATTTTCTGCAACTTTACCAAGTCGATTTGCTTCTACTTCTGTCCATCTGTGGGCATCGCCTGCATAGTACTTACCTGCTACTCTTTCGTATTCAGCTACGGAGTAGTCATTTCTATTTGGACCCCAAGTTCCCTTAAACTGGATTAGGTAATCGCCTTCAGCATTTGTTTCTGTGCTTACAGTTTCTGCAATCCACTTGTCTTTATCAGCTGCAACTTGTTTAGCAATCCATTCTTGTAATTGAGTTTCAAGTTTAAATGTCCAACCTGAGCCACGAATATCACTAGGTTTAGATAGACCTAGCATATTAGCTGTGTCAGCACTGTATATTTTTTTCAATGCGTAGTCAGATAGGTAGGATGCAGTAACTGTTACTCCTTTAGCTGGAGATGTAGGAGTTGATACAATACCCCATTGTACGCCGCCTGCAGATTCATAATCCCATGATACTTTTCCCCATACTGCCCCTTGGCCTGTTTTAGCAATTTGTGGACCTGTTGGCGTTGCTTCCTTGTGCATCTTCTTTTCATCTTGTTTTTCCATTAGAAGAACTCTGTAGTTTACAAGAGTATTCGGTCCTAGGTTATATCCACCACCTGCAACTCTTCTGTCTGTAAATTCTACACCTTCACCTGTAGAATATTGAAGTTGGTAGCCTTCTGGAATAGTAGATTCATCTACCCACATCTTATAGGATTCTCCGCCGGCTGATACTGTTGTATCGGCATCAAATTTAACTAATTTTCCATCTTGGCCAATATATGGTTTAACTTTGATATGGAATTGTCCATCAGCTCCTGAAGTTGCAAAGTAGGTTGGTGATGTTCTATTTCCTTTACTTTCATACCATTGGAAGTAGACTTTTACTCCTTCAATCGGTTTGAATTTTTGGCCTGTTTCTGCTTTTAAGTCAGCATTAATGTCCCCACCAACTAGAACACCAACAAATCCATGTACTGCATTTTTTGCATCAGCGTCTGTAGCTGTGTCTTCAGGCGCAGCTGCATCTCTTGTTGCGATTGCTGGCTTTGATTGATCTTCTTCTTGAGGTCCTCTTTGGGCAGTAGGAACCTTGTCATCAGACAGGTCTAAAGATGCTTCTTCTTTATAATCTGCCAAAACTTCTTCCTTTGGTTGCTCTTCAGTCGTGTTTAAGGGATCAACTTCCTTATCATTGACTGATGCTTCTCCAGCGTCTGGTGCTCCATTAGTTTCAGCAAAAGGAGCCTCAGCTTTGTTTGGTTCTTCTTCAGCTGGTGTTTCAGTAACGGACGACTCTTCAGCTGGTGATGTTTCTGTTGACACTTCACCTTCAGGCCCTCCAGCAGCTTGTACTAATGTCGCATCGGACATGAATAATAGACCAGCAACGGCTACAGAGGCAACCCCTACCGATAAACGACGAATACCGTAACGATTTACCTTATTAGCTGACTTGCGGTTTAAGGCATCGATATTATTTTTACCTACCATTTTTCTCCTCCTAATATTTAAGTTTTCTTACATTCTCGGTTATCCATAAACTAAGATAGCTTATTCAGTTTACCTGGTTCATAGATAATCTTTACAACAAAACTACTTCATTAATTTTTTGCATTAGATTTTTAGCTAGGCTCCTAATGTAGTCTACCTAGTTTCAATCATCTAAGCCCCCCTTTATTAATGATCAAAGATACTCCATTAATTATGCTTACTAAAGGGTGTCCCCAAACACCCTCAACATAGTTTATAAAGAATCTTATTAATTATACTTGTATTGTATATTGTAGCAAACAACGATTACAAATTAAAGCTTTATAATTAAATAAGATAACGCTTTATTTTGAAACCCTTTCCACGATTGTTTTTAGTGATTTTAAATATCATACGGACTTTTTACAGAAAAAAGCACACTGATTGGGGGAATCAGTGTGCTGAAAAGGGTAGGTATATTTTATTAGTCTTCTTGTCGTTTCTTAGTGATCAATCCTAATCCCGCAAGGATGGATAGCGCCGCTGCACCGAAGATCACAGTTGCATCCTGTTCACCAGTTTGGGGGAGTAGGCTCACAGCTGCTGTATTATCTATTGTCGTATTGTGGGAGTCACTGACTTTTTCAAGGACCGTGACGGTTATTGCCACTTCATCTTTGGATCCATCCGGATAGGTCACCATTAAGCTAGCTTTCTTATGGCCAGGGGTTGAGGTGTCAACCGGCTCTTTGAACTCAACTTTGCTTCCTTTCGGTAATTGATCGAGGTTCTTAATTCCCTCTGCAGGATCAGGATGACCGCCCACTTCGGTAACAATAGTCTGACCTTGAGGCTCATACTTATCTGCATCGGTTGGTTCTGGCGTACTCTCCTTAACGGTCACCTTGATTTGAACCTCATCCTGGGAACCATCCGGATAAGTAACGACGATGGTTGCTTCTTTGACTCCTGGACTTGTCGTATCAACCGGTTCCTTGAATTGATAGCTCGTTCCACTTGGAAGATCGGACCGGTTCTTTATACCATCCGCTGGATCTAAATGGCCATTGATTGAAGTAGTAAGATCTTGCCCCTCTGGGTCGTACTTATCTGCATCGGTTGAAGTATCTTCGACTGGTTTAGAGTTAGGATCTTTAGGATCGGTTCCCTTCTCTTTCTCTTGGTCATCTGTCCAACCGTCATTATCATCATCCTTGTCTCCTTGGTCGATCGCTGGAACCGTTGGATTGTTTGGATCGACAGGCATACCTGTATCTTTATCAGGAAGGCCATCCTTATCAGTGTCTCGATAAATCGTAATGGTAGACGCTGTCTTCACTGGCAAGCCTTTTTCATCAAGGACAGGCTTACCATCTTGGTCGATCACTGCGAACTCAACATTAAATGTACGGGTTTCTTCGCTTGCCTTCCAATCTTTGATTTCAGGGCTTCCTGTCACTTGACCGGTTTCAGGGTCAATAGCTAGTCCTGGGTATTCTGTCTTACCATCAATGGTCACTTTAAGCCCAGCACCTGCCGGAACTTGCTCAAGGGTTGGTGTTACTGGTGTAATTGCTTGGTACTCAAGGGCATTTTGCGATTTAGGCGTCACCTTAACTTGCGTCTTATGAGTCTCTATTGAGAAATCAATCACCGTCGTTTCCACCGGATCACCGATTCGTTGATCACCGTCTTGATAGTCTTTCGATGGGGTGACTGAGATCTTTTCGCCTGAAGGCTGTTTGTTGATCTCCATATCGAAGTTACCTTGGTCATCCGACTGACCACTAGCAATTTCATGACCCTCTTTATCTTTGACAAGGAGCTTGGTATGAGGGAGGCTTGTCTTACCGGTCAGCTTGGTCTTATCGGAATTCGGATTGTTGCTTGCTTCCAGGTCCGTGACCTGAGGTGTTTCCTTAACGATCGTCTCAGCTTGACCACGGTCCTTACCATCCTTGTCCTTTGCAGGAATAATATCGCCATTGTCATCCTTTTTACCTGGAGTGATTGTCAACTTATCACCGGCATCTTGCTTAGGAACATCAATATCGATATTTCCTTGGTCATCAGAAGTCCCTGTTCCAATGACATCGGTATTCGGAGTGGTCTTACCCGTGACCTTACTGGTGTCCTTACCTGGCTGGTTCTCAGCCGCTGGCTCCGTCACTTTAGGGAAGTCTTGGTCCTCCTTAGGATCCGTACCGCGTTCTTTCTCTTCATCATCCGTCCAACCATCATTATCGTCATCCTTGTCCCCATTTGCACCAGGAGCTCCTGGATTATTTGGGTCCTCTGGCATACCGGTATCCTTATCAGGATAACCGTCCTGATCCGTATCTCGGTATACAGTGATTGTTGAGGTCATCTTAACAGGATTCCCCTCTGGATCGACTACTGCTTGGCCGTCTTTATCGGTTAGAAGCACTTCGACGGTAATCAGACGCGTTTCTTCTTCTGGAGTCCAATTGGTAATTTCTGGCGTGCCGGTCACTATTCCTGTTTCTGGATTGACAGTCAAACCTGGATAAGTTGCTTGTCCGTCAATTGTTACCTCAAGTCTTCCTCCTGTCGGTAGATTCGTTAGCTCTGGAGTGACTGGGGTGATCTCCTCATGTTCTAGGGCATTTTGAGAACGTGGGGTCAGCGTCATATGGACTTCATCCGGATCGAGCTTGCGAGCCGTTGCTATCACTGTCTGGTCATTTTCGATCGGAGTCCCAGCTTCCACACTCCACTTAGGCTCTGTAAAGCCTTCCTTAACAATCGGTGTTGGATACTGATCTGCATTGAGTGATGAACCCTGCTTAACATGATAGACCTTATTGTCAACAAGTTCGTCAATGCCTTCACCCGCTGCAAAGTCTACCTTATGATAGCCTGCTGGCACAGGAGCATCAGGATGATCCGTTCGATCAATAACATCGGGCGACGTTACCTTAATCTCGGCATTCACTTGTTCACTGCTACCATCTGCATAAGTAACGGTGACTGGAACGGTGATCGTCTCTCCTGGTGTCTTTGATAATTCTTCTGCTGGAAGACTAATGGCTCCCGTATTTGGATCAATGCTTGCTCCACGTGTTGGCTTATCAATAGCAAAGGCTGGCTTAGCCGGATCCTTAGAAAGAGGCACCTTGTTGAATTCAAGATCAGATTCCTCTCCTTCAAGATCCACTTGTTTGAAGCTTGGTTGTTTACCCGTGAATTCCTTGCCAAATTCGGCCGTTTCCGCTGGGTAATAGGCTTGATATTTTTCCTGATCTTTGCGACCATCTTCGATTGTGATTACCGCATCTGCCTTCATGCGTAAGCCATTCTCAAAGACAACAGATACGGGTACTTTTATCTGAGTTCCAGGACTTAACTTGGCGGTTTCCTCAGCTGGAACGGTGACGACACCCGTTGTAGGATCCACCGATACCTTAATTGCTTGACCATCTACTTCAACCGTTGTCAAGGGTTGGTATTCTACCTGTTTTTGGTCATTCGCATCGGTTGTCACGACCCGCTTAACATATTCAAATTTGGGTGCCTTTGTCCCTTTAAAGTCGGGTTGATATTCTTTACCCTCTTTATCTGTAAAGCGAGGGGCTTCTGTCTTGGCTTCCTGACCAGCTTGGACCTCAATCGGTTGATAGGTCATTCCTGGTGCAGCGATTAAGGAATCTGCTGCCAGAGCCGTCGTTAGATCATCCGCTTCAGAGTTACCATAGAATACCGCTGAAGTATAAATAGCTGGTGCTGACAAATCACTTGGTATTGTGATGGGAACTGAGCCAATGCGACCCACATGATCACTATTTAAGGTACTTACTTCACCGATAGGCTGACCATCTTTGAACCATCTGAGCTTATACTGTTGATTCGGTAAGAGACCGGCGGTATCATTTTCAGCCGTATCGCTTGGTTTTGCAAAATTTTCATGTGAATCAAAGACTTTAATATCATGCATGGGCTGAGCCGCTAGAGCCGCAAAGTTGACATTATTAATATTGTAACTTGCAACATTGTTGACGCCCGCTGGAAGGGTCGCATTATTAGTCAAAGCTTCGAAGACATTATTTTGCGAGGTGTTTCCCCAGATAGCGTAGTTATCAATCATTGGGGATACATACATGTAGTCTCGATTAATATGGCGATGTTTTTGCCCAATGGTTCCATTCCAGGCCATTAGATTTGCATGGCTAAGATCTTCATCCTTTACCAATTGGCCATATTCTTCATCCGAAACCGTATGAGAGACCACTAAGCCAGCATTTTGTTGAGTATGACTCACACCATATAAACCTCTAAAAGGAAGATAGTAGTAGCCGTTTTGTTCCACCGTGCCAACAACCGATTCGGCAATGTGTGACCCTTTGCCATGTTCTGCTTCATATTCACGAATAATCTTCTCTTGACCGGCTTTTAATTCATTAAGTCCATACTCTGGGTTGGCTTCTTTCCACGCATCAAAACGTCGGGCCACTTCATCATTCACATAAGATGCCACGACCTTCGTTCCAGTCGCATTCACATCCCACGAATCTTGCTTCCATCCATCAGCTATGGATCCTCTCGGATCGCCATTCTCATACCAGACATAACCGGAAACACGACCATAATCGCCTTGATTTGTCCAAACGCCCTCTGAATTAGGCGCTTTGGTCCATTGATCTTCTGGTTTATGAAGCCAATCATTCATGCGGGATTTTTCTTGGAAGGCCACTTGTCCACTAATAATTCGGTTAACCCCGGCAGTAAAGTCCCAATTTTCATTCACTCGATTGAGACGAGTATGAAAACCATATTTATTATCTCCGGGCTTAATCACTTCATATTTTTCTGGGTTTGGATTGTCCGCCCATGTCCGAATCGAGAAATTAGGATTTGCCGCTAATTGGAAGTGATGGACATTGCCAAATTTATCCACTTCGGGATTTTGGAAGTTAAAGGTATAAGTTCCATCTGGTCTTGAGACCGTCTTATAGACGCGCGATACATAACCATCATAGTCTACCCATTGTAAGTAGACATTCACCCCACTCAGGGTTTCGGTGCCAACCGTACTCAACTTATTATGACGGTATAGATAGACGGTTCCAGAATAAGACTGGGTATCTCCATATTGACCTGGGGAATAAATGGCATCCCCTTGAATTTCTTGAATGTTAGCCGATCGTAAGGCCGATTCCCCCAAATAGGCTTTAGGGGCAAGTTCTGGACTTGATTGCTTGGTCGAGTCTTCTCTTTCTGCAGTCTCTTTGCCTAGATCCTGACCTTTTAATTCATGATCAGTGGCTTGCTCTGTGTCCTCGGGTCTAGCCTGGTCAGTGTCTTGCGACTCGCTTTCAGCTTGATTGTCTTCATTATCAGAAGCTAACTCTGGATCACTTTGGGCATCTGTTTCTAGTGTTTCTGCTTGAGGGGCATTCTCGCTTTGATCCAGTTCAGCAGCTTGAGCTAAATGGGTATTGGCCATCATCAACCATCCTGCGACAGCCACAGAGGCTACCCCAACACTTAGGCGACGAATACCGTAGCGTTCAATGCGATTTGCTTCTTTTTGACGAAGCATTTGGTCATTGTTTTTTCCTACCATTTTGTTCCTCCTATAATCTCTATGAGTCCTAACAAGTTATATGTGCAAACTTGTTTACTCTCTTTATTTACCTTGTTATTAATTCGTCTCCAACTAGCCTGACTTGTAATAATTAGTCTCCCTCACAGGCAAACAATGGTCTAACGGATCAATAACATTACCGAATCGATTACAAGAAAGATCTTCTTCTAAGCTTCAAAAGATGATACTTAGTTCGATTGATCTGATCCCTGTTGAATTGATTCGCAGATAACCCCCTTTTTGGCATCATCCTTTGGAAGATTAATCCATAAAAAAATCAAGGTCATCTTCTATAAGATAACCTTGACAGATCGGATTCACAATTTCATTCTGGCATAGTCCTAGTCCAAATTAGAAATCCTTAATCCCTCAAAACTAAGCAATCCGAAAGAGGAACTGAAAGGATTAGGGCTTGTCCAGGCTGAAGCGAGGAATCTTGTAGGGTCGAATCATGGACCCAAAGGCTTTGCTTAAGTTCTGGCAGTTGGACTTGTAATTCTTGATATTCTGGATAACGAACGACCCGGTCTAAAGTAACCGGGACTTGCCACTGTGACGGTGACGAATCCTTGGCTGAATCTGCGGCTAATTGGAGACTGGCCTGACTTGGCCGAAAACAAAGATAGGCAGGACCCGGACTCAAGTCCGTCTGAATAGCTAGGGCTTGACCTTGATAGAGGACTCGACCCTCTATGTCTACCTCAACCGAAAGTTCATTGAGCTTGCCTAAAAACTTAGCGAGATAACGACTGGCTGGTTGAGTCAATAAATCAGTCGGTGAGGCCAGTTGCTGGATCTGACCTTGATAGAGAAATGCCACCCGATCGGCATACTCGACCGCTTCCCGCTTATCATGCGTCACCAAAATAGTCGAGATTCCCTTAGCCTTAACCAACCGATAGACCAAGGCCCCCATTTCCCGTCTTAAGGGTTCATCCAATCCAGAAAAAGGTTCGTCCAATAAAAGGACTTGCGGATCATAGGCTAAACTCCGTGCTAGAGCGATCCGCTGCTGTTGCCCTCCGGAAAGTTGACGGATAGCATAATGCTCATAGCCAATTAATTGAACATCGGCTAATAGACTTTGAACCGCTTGGTTGATTTCAGCCGCCTTTAGCCCTTTTAAGCGCATCGGAAAAGCCAGATTATCATAGACATCCAGATGAGGAAATAACCGCAAATCTTGAAAGACGACCGCAATGGGACGTTGGTTAGGAGCTAACTGATCGATCGCTTGTCCTTCTAATAGGAGCCGTCCTTCCTGGATGGGAATAAGCCCCGCCAAAGACTTGAGCAAGGTCGTCTTCCCAGAACCAGAAGGTCCTAAGAGTGCCAAATATTCACCTTTTTTGAGTTCAAAGTCGATCCCTTGTAAGATGGTTCGATGATTCAAAACCGTCGTTAATGCTTGAATAGTAAGTGACATAGTAAAAGCTCCTTATCTAATAGAAGTCTATGGCTTGATAACGTCTTTTTAGCAGGTAATTGATCCCATTAAAGACCGCTAACACGATCAGAGTAATCCCCAAGAAGAGTAAGGCATAATTACTTGCCAGGGTCCGGTCGTTACTCTGCAAATAGGGAAAAATCCAAATCGTTAAAGTCTGGACCTGCCCCCCACCGATCATCAGCGTTAAGAAATATTGACTAAAAGAAACAATATAAGCCATGGATAAGGCGGTAAATAACACCGGACTTAATAATGGCAGGGTCACCTTGATAAAGGCTTGATAAGGCTTAGCTCCTAGTAACCAAGCCTGCTCTTCGTGGCGAATCCCAACTGCTTGATAGGCATCAAAGATTAAGTAGGCACAATAGGGCAAGGAATAGACTAGATGAACTAGAATAATACCGGATAGTTTATTGGCTAAGCCCCACTCAATCATCTTTTGATGAATACCAGTCGCAAATATCATAACTGGGACAATAAAGGGCAAGGCCAAGCTAACTCGAATCAATCGCCGCAAGAAGGGATCCGCTAAGACCAGGGCTCTAGCTGATAATAGTGCGATGGTCGTTGACAATAGAGCCACTATTAAAGAAAGACTCATCGAAGTGAAAATGCTCTTGAACAGTCGGTCTGACTGGCGAGTCATATCCTCCCAACCTCTTAAGGAGAAATGCTGCGGCCATATGGCTGGCCAAGGCCAACGCGCCGTTACGCACCAAAGCAACAAGACCAAAATTGGACTGACGATCATGACCAATAAGGCCAAATTCAAAATCTTACGCTTCATGTTTAACCCTCCTTTTGACCTGCCAAGCCTTTTTAAGTTGAGGCCAGGAGATCAAGCCATAGAATAGGCCAGATAGAACCAAGCCCATCGTCAGCAGGATCCCATTATAAGCCATGGCGTAGGGGCGGTGGTGAAGATCAGGATGACCGTAAGCCTCATAAGCCATAACAGGCAAGGCTTTAGGCGTTGTCGGTCCTAAAAGTGCTGGTAGTTCATAAGAGCCTAAGCTATACATAAAGATGATAAAAAAAGCGGCAAAAATCGTTTGCTTGGATAGGGGTAGAATAATTCGCAAAAAAGTTTGACGGTGATTCGCCCCTAAAGTCCGTGCCGCTTGTCCGAGGCTAGAGCCCACGGCAGCGACCATCGGATAGACATAGAAGACGACAAAAGGCACTTCCTTCCAGAGAAAGGCAATAATAATCCCCCATGCATTATCCGAATAAAGAACCTGATTAAAAAGCGACTGTGCCTGATCATAGCCCAAAGCATAAAACAAACGAGCCAAGATCCCAGTTCGCCCTAAGAATTGCATGGCAAACAAGGCAACAATAATGTGCGGAATAATGATCGGAATCCGTAATAGACTTTCCGTCCACTGTGTCTTACCCACTGCCGAAATCCAAATATAAATGATTCCCAGGCCGATTAAGAGCGATAAGAAGGACGACCCCAGAGCAATTCGTAACGAAAAAACCATGGCTTCAATCAAACGTGGGTTAGCCAAGGCCTCACGATAATAGTCCGTCGTAAAGTCTGTTAAACCTAAAGAAGGAATGATGCCAAAAGATTGCACCATTCCTACAATTACACCGATCATTAAAAGAGTGGTCACCAAAAGCTGCGGCATAAACAAGAGCCAAGCCTGGCCTCTTTTAAATAGAGATCTGTTCATTTACTTACCTGCTACTTCTTCTAACCAGATCTCTTCAATAATTGGTACTAATTGTGCAGGCATTTCAGGAAGACGATGGTCTAATAGCTCGTCTTGACCAAGTGTTCCTTTACCTGGGTCCACTTCGTCAAAAGCCGCTTTTTGTTCTTCTGTCAATTGATCATTCTCAAGAACTGGTATTTCACCAATCTCTTTGTATTTAGACAATTGCATTTCAGGCGATAACATTTCATTAATCGCTACAATGGCTGCCGCTTTATGACTAGCATTCTTACCAATAGCGATAAAACTAGTATTTCCGATAGTTCCTTTATCAAAGACGAAAGATACTGCCGTTTCAGGATAGGCTCCTTTTTCGATTTGGTTAGCAATTTCGTAAGCACCGTAGGTTTGATAGAAGGCTACTTCTCCGTCCATGAAGAGATTATTTAAAGCAGGTGCGTCAGCTGGATAAGTCTTACCTTCAGACCATAAGTAAGGCTTCAATTCATTCAAATAATCAAGAGCTGGTTGAATAGCAGCCTTAACGACTTCCTTATCGGCTTCCATATCTTGGAATTCTTGGTAATCAACGAATTCATAGATAATATTACGAACAAAAGCTGATCCCGTAAAGTCTGGTAAAGCAGGATAAGTAAAGGTTCCTGGGTTGGCTTTACAGTATTCTAATAATTCTTGGGCTGATTTAGGGGTCGCTTCGGTCACAGCGCTATCCTTAATGAGGACTAATTGAGCCTTGGAATAAGGTGCTTCAAAGCCTTCGATCGGATAACCAAAGTCGTGGGTATTTTCAGGATCATCCGCTTTAACAAAGTCTTTGTAATTAGGCATCTTATCGGTGAATGGTCCATATAGAAAATCATTCTCACGTGCTGTCTTAAAGTTTTCACCATTAATCCAGATCATGTCAATATCACTTTCACTGGCGTTGGCTTGTTTTTCATTGGATAATTGAGTTAAGATCTGATCAATATCCATTGGCACTCGGTTGAGTGTGATATTATATTTTTCCTTAAGGGTTGGTCCATAGACTTCGTCCAACCATTGGTTCAAGCTATCATCGCCACCCCAACCATAGAAGTTGACGGTTTGACCGTCGGCTTCTTTTAACAATTCTTCATAAGATAGATCATCGATCGAGCTTTCCGCATGAACTTGAGCCCATGCTGGTACAAACAAGGTCCAGGCAAATAATCCGACTAATAATGTTTTAATAAATTTTTTCAAGGTTATTCGCTCCTTTTATGATTATTACTTACTTTCCATACCATCTTTGAGGTCTTTTACTTTGACATATTGCACATCGTCTGACTTTGGATCGCCCATTTGAACATCTAAGTCATCATGCATTTGCCATTCGTTCCAACCACCATCATACATGGTTGCATCTAGGCCTCGTTCATACATCATTAACCAAGGTAAGCAAGATCTCCAACCCGTTCCACAGTAGAAGGAAAGATCGTTATCCGCACCAAATCCTTCTGCTTCCCACATAGCTAGGATCTCATCGAAGTCTTTATTAGTGCCATCTTCATTCTTGTAGTCTTTCATATCGGAGATATTGGCTTCGCCACTTCCTCTTAGGCCAGGGCGTCCCCAAACAGCACCTTTCGGTTCACCGGCTTTTGGAATGTAGGAATAACCAGATTCTAGACCCAACCATTCTCTTTCAGAACGAAGGGAAACAAGGCGGAAGTTATCGTTGTTTGCTAATTCGTCAACTGTTTGGTCTAAACTCAATAAGTACTCTGGGTGAACCGGTGCTTCTACCCCAAAATCATCTACTGGAGTTGGCTTCACTTCTTCAGCTTCCAAGTCATAGCCAGCATCTTTCCATTGTTTAAGACCACCGTCTAAGATCTTCACATCAGCAACCCCTGTATAAAGACAAGCATAAGCGACACGGTCTACGCCAGTATCTGGTCCGTAAAGGATCAATTGGGTATCATGAGTCACTCCATAGTCTGCCAAGGCTTTTGCTAATTCTTCTGGTGAACGAAGATTCCAAACGGGTCCCTCTTCAAACTTATCTGTATTAATATGTATCGCTCCTGGAATATGTTCTTTTAAGTAATCGGGTGAAGCATCAGCTTCTCCCCAAGTTACTTCTGCTAAAGCCACTTTTTCAGGATTTTCATCCAAGCGTTCTTTTACCCAGTCTGCCGTCACGTATACTTGCTTATCCTCCACAACCGGATACTTAGCTCCTTCTTCTTGAGCCTTCACACCAACTTGAGGAATCACCATACCTACAACCGCAATTAGGGTCAACAACATTGCCACTATTTTTTTCATACAGTAGCTCCTTTCTAAAATTGTCGCCTCATTTTATCATGGAACAATCGCCTGCTCAACTGATATTACTCTCAAAAAGTTATTTATTAAAAAACCTGATAAATGTACCTGCATAAAAGCATAACTTTTTTTAAAATAACAGTATAATAGAAGATAAGAACGCTTAATAAAGGAGCTAAAAAATATGATCTATCTAGATAATGCGGCTACTTCCTTGAAGAAGCCCCAAGCCGTCATCGATGCTGTCGTTGACGCCCTAAATCACGCTGGAAACGCTGGACGTGGTTCGAGTGAATCGGCACTTGCAGCAACTCGCACTATCTTCCAGACAAGGCTTCAACTTAGCCAACTCATCAACAATCCCGACCCACACGGGATTTCCTTTACTCATAATGCGACTGACAGCTTGAATACTGTGATTCGCGGGCTCTTTCAAGCAGGAGACCATGTCATTACCACTGTGATGGAACACAATTCGGTCTTGCGTCCGCTCTATGATCTCATGGATCAAGGACTGGAAGTGACCTTCTTAGATAGGGGAACTCAAGGACATATTGAAGCTTCCGCTGTTCAAGCTGCCATTCGTCCCAATACAAGGGCGATGGTCTTAACCCATGCCTCCAATGTCACAGGTGATATCAACCCGATTAAATCCATTGCCCAAGTCCTCCATCAGGCTGGTTGCCTTTGTATCGTAGATGCATCACAAACGATGGGTGCCATTCCAATCGATGTACAAGATCTTGGGATTGATGTGCTCTGCTTTACAGGACATAAGAGCCTGCTAGGTCCTCAAGGAACGGGGGGCATTTATCGTCAGAGTCAAGTAGCCATTCGTCCCCTTAAATCAGGTGGTACGGGTGTCGATACTTTCAACCACCATCAACCGGATGAATACCCCACTCATTTAGAAGCGGGCACCCTGAATAGTCACGGCCTAGCCGGACTCAAAGCTGGGGTGGACTATCTGTTAGACTACGGTGTCGACCGCATCCAAAAGGAAGAACGGGCACTCTTAGACTATTTTCACCAAGCAGTCCAGACTATTCCTGGTATACGTATCTATGGGCATTTTGATTCCCAGATTGCCCGCTGCCCGATCTTATCGCTTAATATAGCGGACTTGGATTCCGCCTTAGTCAGTGAAGAATTGATCGATCGAGCCGAAATTATGACCCGGGCTGGAGGACATTGTGCTCCCTTGATGCACCAAGTCTTAAAGACCAAAGATCAGGGCGTCGTTCGCTTTTCCCTATCTCACTATACAAGCCGCGAAGACCTTGACCAAGCTGTTCAGTGCCTCAAGGACATTCAAGCCGAATTTTGCTAAGATGAACGGGGAAATCTGCTCATTTATAGAAATATTAAATAAATAGATTTTAAGTCTACACTTTCATAAAAAGACTGTTAAAATAAGCAAGGAGACCTATATTTTCATGATGAGGGATTCTAAAAATACGCATAGAAAGAAATGATTCACCATGGAATTAAAACAAATAAAAACCTTTATAACGATTGTTGAGTGGGGCAGCTTCTCAGAAGCCGCTAACCAGCTTTACCTCTCCCAACCGACCGTCTCCCTACATATTAAGCAATTAGAAAATGAATTAGGGATTGAACTCATCGGGCGTACAACCAAGAGTCATGAACTGACTCCTCATGGGGAAAAGTTCTATGAATATGCCAAATCCATTATGCAGATGGCCAATAATATTGAAAATACCTTTTCCCAGAAGAATAACCATAAATTCACGATTGGTGCCTCCTCGATTGCTGCGTCCTATATTCTTCCACAACTAATCTCGGCCTTTTCCCGCAAGTATCCTGATAATGAGATCACCCTCTTTCAAAGCGATACCATCAAAGTCATCAATGACATTGCGCTTGGCTCATTGAATCTTGGGATTGTGGGCTCTCAATCCATGAATAATAATTTGAAGTTTGAACGGATTTTTCAGGATAAGCTTGTTATCGCAACAGCCTATAATGACCATTTTTTAGCCTTACAAGCTAGCAATCCATCCATCCAAGAATTACTAAGACATCCCTTTATCTCACGGGAAGATGGATCTGGAACGCTCAAAGAATCCGCCATGTTACTTCGTGAAATGAAGATCGACCCCCTTAAACTTGATAAGGTGCTAGAAGTAAACAACAATGAAGCCATTAAGCAATTCATCAAGTTAGGAACCGGCATTTCCATTATTTCAGAGTTAGCCGTCATCAACGAGGTCAAAAATAAGGAAATTTTAACCTTTCCAATTGACCATAAGTTATCTAATCGTGATTTCTACTTGGTCCACCGCAAAAATTCACATTTAACGGATGCTAGCCGTCATTTCGTCGAATTCGTCCGCAAGATCGACCTTAATAATCCGAACTTTGATATTCCAATGGATGAGGAAGATAAAGAAAACGACGATGAGCCGTTATATGTAGAGAAAACCAAAAAGAAACACACTAAAAACTCAAGCAAGAGCCGTGATTTTCACCGTAGGGTAAAACCGACAAAAATTCATCGTAAAATTAATGATTAACCTTTCAATAAACGATTGCCCTTAGTGGCGATCGTTTTTTATTTGAAGGTAAGCAAAAATAGAAAACCATATTGCCTGATCCATCAACTATTAGCCAAATCAGACTAATTCCTGGAAGCTTGTATAAATCAAAATAAAAAGCTACCCAAACGGGTAGCTTTATGTCAAGAATTATTTATTTTGCTTATAATCGGTGGTCTACTGAAGAAAACTCTGTTTCACGGATGTTTTGAATCAGTGAATAAGCCTGAATCAATAATAAGCCTAATGAAAAGCAATATTTCAAGCGTCTAATTGTTTTACTTTCCTGTTTTGCCATAAGTCACCTAATTCCTAGTCGATTCACGGTGAATGAACTTATGAGGAAGAACGATCTGACGGCTATCGATCTCTTCATCATTCATGATCTTAGTTAATAGACGCATAGCCACTGCCCCCACATCATAAAGTGGGTACTGAATACTTGATAACTGAGGGCGGGCATACCGTGTTAATACCGTATTATCCATGGTAATTACTTGGAATTCTTCAGGTACTTTAACACCTTGATCGGTCAAGGCATTTAAGATCGCAATGGCAATATCATCGCGGGTGACCACTACACCATTCGCCTTAGCAGCACGTAGTTGATCCACAATAATATCTCCCTCATGATCATTAAAATTACTTTGAATGATTAAATCATCATCCACTTCAATACCATGCTTAGATAAAGCAGACTTATATCCCGGAATCCGATGAACTTTATTGACATAATAACGCTGAGCATCTGTCACAATAGCTGGACGATCGCCACCGGTATTGATTAAGCTCTCGGTCATCTCTTCGACCGCTTTTCGAATATCAATTGAAACCGTATAAAGATTCGGATCTTCACATACCGTTCCCGCAACCACTACCGGTGTGCGTGTTGAACGAATCAACTGTCTCATTTCATTTTCAACGGTGAAGCCCATAAAGATAATGCCGTCCACCTGCTTAGCCAATAAATTATTGAAGACATTCATCTCTTTATCCACACTCTCGTCAGCATTGGCTAAGATGATGTCATATTTATACATAGCAGCAATGTCATCAATCCCTCTAGCTAAAGCTGAAAAGAAAACATTGGTAATATTAGGAATAATCACTCCAACAGTCGTTGTTTTTTTAGAAGCTAAGCCTCTTGCCACTGCATTAGGGCGATAATCCAAACGTTCAATTACTTCTGATACTTTCTTGCGAGTGCTAGGCTTAACATTGGGGTTGCCGTTTACGACCCGCGATACTGTTGCCATTGATACCCCTGCTTCACGGGCAACATCATAAATTGTGATGGTTTGCTTTTCCATGACTCCCCTTCTTTCCTTATTCCTACCAATAAATTTACCATGTTTTATCTAAAAGTGCAAGCGTTTTCTGATGAATAACTTAACTTTTTCAATCATTTTTCATAATAAACCAGCAAAAAAGCCCCTTATGTGATCTAAATCTAAGCAGGAGTGTGATATTCTTCACACTCCATTAGCATCACATAAGGGTCAAAATTTAGGTCAATTACTTTTACATTTAATTAATTATTTTGTTAAGTCGTCCTTAACATCTTTTGCGTCCGCTTTTAGGTCTTTTGCTTCTGCTTTCACACGGTCTTTCGTTGCAGAAGCTCGGTCTGCTAACTTATCCCCTTCATTCTCAAGATCATCTTTTAAATCTTTAGCTGCTTTTTTGGCATCGTCTTTAAAATTGTCAAAATCTGAATCCGCTTCATTCTTCGCTTGGTTGAAATTCTTAGCCGCTTCATCTTTAAAGTCAACAGCCTTCTCTTTAAATTTTTCCGCAGAATCCTTTAAGTTAACCTTAATATCTTCAGCTTGTTCTGAGGCCGCATCATACATTTCAACGCCACGTTCTACGGCATAATCTGTATAGTCATTCGCCCGATCTAACCAGTAGTCCATTTCATCACTTAGGTCTTCACGCAATTCACGACCTGACTTAGGTGCGCAGAGTAAAGCTGCTACGCCACCCAACGCTGCACCAAAGATTGCCCCTAATAAAAAGCTTCCATTATTCTTACTCATATTAATCATTCTCCTTTGTTAAATTAATTTCTCCCGCTGTGGTCGAGGGAAGTTGATCCGTAAATTCTGCCAAACTTGACCGATGTTCCACTGAATGATCCGTTGAATCCCCTTCTTTTAAAGGGGAACTTGACGGCTCAGTCTCTTTATTAGGAGAAGCGCCACGTCCTTTTTTGCCCAAGGAATGCGCTGCCCTAGCAAAACGTCCTAGCGTAGATGGCTTCTTCTTACGATTTAATCCGCCCCCTACCCCTGATACCAAGTTCGATGTCATCTTCTTGGTAGAGTCATTCAATTCAGAGACAGATGTTCCAACATCCCCAATGGCTTGAAAAAGCGGATCTGTCTTCCCGAGCTTACCATTTAGATCATCCACCAAGTGGTTGGTCTTATTCAATAAACCCTCTACCTCAATCGACAAATTGTCCACGTCCTTGGTTACAATATCCAAGGTCGCATTCACCCGGGTCACTGTATCCTTAGCTTGGTCTAATAAGCCAGAAAGCTTGCTCAAGCTCATACACAGAAAAACCACCAAAACAGCAAATGCGATAGCTACAATCACAAGAGCGATTTGACCGATTGTCACTTTTCACACTCCTCACTATCAATTTACTAAGTTAAATATACCACTTTCTACAAGATTACTCAAATGCAAAGGCTTCCCGAATCTTAATCTTTTTGGATCGTCTTTAGCGGTTCATCCAATGAAGGAAGATGCTCTTGATTCTTAAGCCAATCGTTAACCAGATTGCTATGAAGAAAGGCGTTAATTCGTTTTAGGAGAGCATTACGGGTAATAATCCCAATAAATCCCTGCTGATCCTTTGAATCCACCACACACAAAAAGTTATTAGTCATCAACTTATGAAGAATGGTCTCTAAATCATCCTGCAAGGTCACATACTCTGCTTGGCGAAGTTCGATTTGATTGAGGGTTAGCTGCTCAATCATCTTAAAATCGATCTGATCCGTCGTGATCGAAGCTTGAATAATTTGGTTCGTTGACACCAAACCACATATCTTTCCTTCTTTATTAACGACTGGAATCATTGTATAAGCCACTTGAGTCAAGACTAAAAGCGCATGATATAAGCTATTAAAATCAAACACATAAGCCACATTTTCAGCAGGGATCATTAAGTCTTCCACTTGATCCATAATAAGGCTTTGAATTTTTTTATCAATCATCACTTACTCCTTCACTAAAATCTAACAAACAAGTTAGTTGGGGCAACTCCTGACCATCGTAACGATAGAAATGAATCATCGCTTGCTTAGAATCAATCTCCGCCAGTGCAAAAGTCCGCTCAGCAACTGGGCCTCTGGATTGAGCCAAGGAACCCGGATTCACCAATAGAATACCTTCTTCTATTCGAGCATAAAGCTTATGGGTATGCCCATGGAAAACCATCCGTGCCCCTAAGGTCTGAGCCTCTTCAATGAGATGATATTTATGATGATTCACTTGGTGGCGATGGCCATGGACGACTAAGATTCGTCCTTGATCAGTATCTAGTAATGACTGACTAGGATAAGCTGGATCAAAGTCCATATTCCCCGCAACATAAGCGTCCACCTCTTGCCAGATAGGATCCTCGGCTGGAAACTCTGAGTCACCACAGTGACAAATATAGTCCACTTCCGGTCTAAATCGGTCTATTATTGAATGAACCAATCCATAATGGCCATGATTGTCAGATAGAATCAATACCTTCATATTCTGACTCCTTCTAACCAAGCCGAAAACTCCTTAAACAAAGCACTTACCGCTCTCGAACGATGAGAAACTTGGTTTTTTTCTTGAGCAGACATCTGGGCAAAGGTTTTTTCACTTTCTGGATAATAAAAAAGAGAATCATAGCCAAAACCATGATCGCCCAACTCTTCATAGGTAATCATTCCATCCGCCCGTCCATGAACCACTAAGGAAGGATGGTTAGGATAGGCAACAACAATACAGGTCATAAAATAAGCCTGGCGATCATTACCTTCGTATGGTGCCATTTCTTTTAAGAGTTTGTCACGATTGGCTTGATCACTCTTAACAGCTAAACCTGCATAGCGTGCTGAATAGACTCCTGGAGCTCCCTTTAAGGCAGGTACACATAAACCTGAATCGTCCGATAGCGCCAAGCAATGGAGCTTTTCTGCGATGGTCTCCGCTTTTAATCGGGCATTAGCTTCAAAAGTCGTCCCCGTCTCCTCCACTTCCGGAATATCCGGATAATCCAAAAGGGAAGTAACTTGTAGGTCAAAGGGAGCAAAAAGTTCTTTAAATTCTTGGACTTTTCCTGGGTTATGACTAGCGATCAACAACTTCATAGATCTGACCTCCTTGAATGGTACAGGATTGAATCTGTATGGTTTGATCCTTCAACCAAGTTCGCGCCACTTGGCCAAAAACTTGAGGATCTCCGGTTGTGTAATAAGCTTGTTGGGCGGCTAAACGTTCATTATCGGCCACTGTTCGACTCAACTTGAAATAATCTAAAAGTGTGGATACCTGGTTAATGGTCCCCCCCCCAGAGTCGATCAAAGCCCCCTGGGGACCTGCCACTTTTTGAATACTATCATAGAGATGCGGATAATGGGTACAGCCTAATACCAAACAATCAATCCCCAATTCTAAAAGAGGCTGCAGGGTTTCTTGGATATGATCTTCCAAGGCTTGCCCCTTTAGACTCCCCTTCTCAACCACATCCACAAAGGTAGGACAAGCTAAGCTATCGACTTGTACTTGATTAGACTTTTCGTGAATTTTATTCGGATAGGCCTGGCTTTCAATGGTTGCAGGTGTTGCAATCACGCCAATATGATTATTCTGTGTCACCCGAATGGCCGCTCGACTCCCAGCATCAATCACACCAACCACTGGAATGGAAAGATCGTGCTTCAAGTCTGCTAAGGCAGCCGCTGTTCCTGTATTGCAGGCGATAACCAACATTTTTATTCCTTTAGTTAAGAGAAAGTCGGTCAATTGATAGATGAATTCTTTAACCTGGGATAGAGAGCGAACGCCGTATGGACAGCGCGCATTATCTCCAAGGTAGATGATCGATTCATTGGGGAGTTGTTTTAGACTCTGTTTAACGACGGTTAATCCTCCAAATCCAGAATCGATAAAACCGATAGGCAAATCTCGCATAATATAACCTCACATTCACCCTTTATTTTAACATATTTCCTAACTAGTAAGCGACTTTAATGCGGGAAGATTTTTAGAAGGCTGATGATCCTTAGATCCCGCAAGGTTTTCGGCGTTCTTGTATACCCATTTAAAAATTTATTTCAAAAAATGACTCCTTTCTACTTGCTCAAAAAAATCTAATAAGTTGTGATTTACTAATCCGAAAATTTACTCCAAAAACTGAACCCTTCCCTCTGCTGTGGCGGACCGCCTAGTGTCTCCTTTAGATAAGGAAGTAAGGGCCTTTTCACTGGCTACTAAAACAAATCCAATAGATTGTGATTACTAATCCGAAAATTTATTTCAAAAACTGAACCCT
>NZ_KV802416.1:23529-34780 GCF_001810675.1 Facklamia sp. HMSC062C11
CAGAGGAAGGGTTCTTTTTTCCATAAATTTTCAGATTTGAATTAAGATTAGGCTAATTATTTTTAAGAGAGTAAGCATAGCCCATTAAAGATAAGCAGTCTCAATAATCCAGAAAATACTTTATTAAAATGAGTATCATTGATAATTGAATATATACAATATATGTCAATTTATTTTTTAAAATGAAAATTATATATAATTTCATTTAACGTTGTATTTTATAAAAGCTAGCCTTAAAATTTACACCTTAATCTTAAATTATTAAGATAATGAAAGATTTATCCAATTTATCAAACCGGTTACTATTCATTTTATATATTTATAAAAATACCTCAGAATTGACTTTTTCTAATCATACGGTTATGCCGTCTATCAAGTAATTAAGCTATAGCCTTGAAACAGGCGATAAAAATAAACCAATCCCACAGCCGTGGTCAAAGGACAGTTGGCACACATCAAAGTCTTGGCGCTTTAGCGCTTACGCTTTGAGTAGCCAGCTGAGCCAAGGAGACTTTTTTAGAAGGCTCCTGGCGGTCCACCATAGCTGTGGGAGTGGTTTTGTTTTTTGAGACAGTAGAAAGGCTTATTATTCACCCATGAGTAGCACCTTGAATCGGTGAGACTCTGAAAGAGGCTCTAGGCGATCTGCCATCGCTAGAGGAGATTTCATTTTTTAAATGAAATTTTCGGATTTTAACACCGTATTCCTAACATCATGGTTATAATTATCAACCCATAAAATAGAATACGAGCCTTTAATCCTTCACGCGTTTTTCATTGCGCCAAATCGAAATCGATTGTTTGAGTGTTCCGATCAGTCCCTTATCAGAATATACCAGGGTATTCGACTTGTAGAAGACCGAAGAAACCCATAAACAGAGTATCAAAAAGATCCCAACCGTTCCAATGGCTCCCCAAATCGCTCCCGTTGAAACAGTATCCGTCGCAATTCGGAAAGGCATGATAAATGGTGAAAACAGTGGAATAAAAGAACCAATTTTTACAATGCTTGAATTCGGGGAATTTAAGGCATACATAGCAATGTAAAAGCCGGCAACCCCAATTAAACTAATTGGCGAGATCATCTTATTCACATCTTCCACACGAGAAACTAAAGATCCCAGGAAGGCGGCAATGACCAAGTAAACAAAGACACCAAGTAGAGCAAACAACATGGAATAAGTAATCATCGGCTTAATACTAGAAATGAAAGGCCCAATTAGGCTATTGATATCCACTGATTCTGATGAAACAGCACCTAATTCAGCCTGGATATTCGTAAGCACCGCTGACTGACCAAATTGGCCAGCTAGGAATAATCCCATTACATAATAGACCAAACCAGCTAAAACCATATAGATAAAAATCTGTGTCAAGATCACTAGGAAAATCCCTAACAACTTGCCAAAGAAATGAGCCATCGGAGAGATGGATGACAAGACGATCTCCATAATCCGTGAACCTTTTTCGGCCGCAATCTCTTGAGACACCATGGTCAAATAGGTCATGATGAACATGAAGACAATGATACTCGTTAAGTAAGCAAAGCCTAACTTAGCAAATTGAATCGGATCGTCCTTAGAGATTTCTTCCACATTTCCAGACTTATCCTTAGAAAGATTAATAGTCTCTAAATGTACTTGCGTATCTTGAATTTGTTGCATGGCTGATTGATCAAGATTCAACCGTTGAATCGTTGCCTGCAGGTTAATATCCGATAAGATCTTCTCAAATTGACCCGTGGCAATATTCTTTCCATCATTCGATTGGTAGAATTTTGCGGATAAGCGTCCGTCTGATTCTTGGGTGACAAGATAGCCATCCAATTCCTTATTTTCCAATTCTTTCCGTGCCTGGTCTTGTGATAAATCAAATTGATAGTAATTATCATCCTCAATGGCTTTAATGGCTGTGATTAACTCTGAATTATCGGACACGATACCAATTTCTCCAACGGAAGAAGTCGATTGATCCTTATAGATAAAGAAGGCAATCGCTGCAATCACCAAACCCATAATTATCGGACCAAAAATCATCCAGAAAAAAGCCCAGGATTTAATATTCTTACGATAAACCTCTCTTGCAACTAACCACATTTTATCCATGAATAAACTCCCCCGCTTTCTGTTTAAAGATTTCTTCTAAGGTTGGTGGCTGCTGAGCAAATTGACGAATATATTTACCTTTAGTAATTTGATCAAATAAGGCAGGCCCATAGGATTCATCCGCCAAATAAAGGGTAAAGTGCTCAGGTTGAGTTTCTAGGACTTGCTTAACCCCGTCAAGTTGGCTCAAGCTTTCTTTCGTCCACTGATCACTCTCCACATATAGCTTGGTACGTCCAAAACTATTTCGAACTTCATTGACATTGCCATATAAGACCTGATTGCCGTTGACAATCATGGTTAATTTGTCACAAATTTCTGAAACATTATTCATATTGTGACTTGAGAAAATAATGGACGATCCTCCGGCTTTTAATTCGAGAATGCCTTGCTTGAGAAGATCGGCATTCACTGGGTCCAAGCCTGAGAATGGCTCGTCTAAGATCACCAATTTTGGCCGATGAATCAAGGTTGAGATCAACTGCACCTTCTGTTGGTTCCCCTTAGATAGGGTATTAATCTTATCCTTACGCTGACCCTTAACGGCAAATTTTTCCATCCATTCGTCAATCTGATCGAGAATCTCTTTATGCTTCATGCCACGAAGACTCGCAAAATAAACAATCTGGTCCTCGATGGTCATCTTTTCATATAAGCCACGCTCTTCAGGGAGATAACCCACAAGATTATAGATTCCCTTTCCAATCACTTGATTATCCCAAAGGACTTGTCCCCCTTTTTCTGGGGTTAAAAAATCAAGAATCATCCGAAAAACGGTTGTCTTTCCTGACCCATTGGGTCCGATAAAGCCCATTATGGTACCCGGTTCAATGGTAAAGGATACATCATTAACAGCTTGAACCGATCCAAAGGACTTGGATAAGTGTTTTACTTCTAACATCGTATTTTCCTTTCTATCTTTAACTATTCGACCAGCGGGTCCTCAGAACTTGGTGAAGCTTCTTTTGAGGCCTCTTCAACCACTTGAGGACTAGCCTCCTTACCAAATCGTTCGCTTAGATCCATCGATTGGACCTGACCTTGGCTATCCACTTGGAAGCGAACGGGGTCTCCTGATTCTACAAAAGGTAAGTAAGGGTTGAGACTGACATCTGCTTGATAGACCTGTCCATCAACCATAAAGTAATAAATCGTTTGTCCCTCTTTAACGACTGCTTGAATCTGGTCGAGATCAGCCTTAATCTCTTTAAGGTCTGCAAGATTAGCCGCTTTAACATCAATCGTATGATCTTGAGCGTATTGACTAATAAGTTGCTTCATTGAATTGGCGACATATACATTCTGATAATTCTGAACATCTACTAAGGCATAGCTCTTAATTAAGCCCGAGGAGTCCTTCAAAGTCAATATATACATTGGACGGCCCTGAAGGTTAATTAATAATGGGAAAGTCGCCTTGTAGCCTTTCTCCTGAACAGATCCTTCGGCTGATTCCATAGCTGACAACTCTTCTGCTGCAGAAAGAGGATACATCTTCGCTTCCTTAGTCCGCAAATTCACTAAGACGAAGCCGATATTCGATTCATCCGCCGAAACGGAGGTCACCCCTGTATAAAGATAAAGATCATCTTGCATTGGTAGGTAATTATAACCTTCAGAAGGACGCGTCACACCCTCTTTAGCAAAGAGGTTATTCCAGAATCCCTTATGGTACTTTCCATTCAACTCCAATTGATGCATGACAAGATCTGCACCGTAGACCCGATCAACCCAATCTGGAACCTGATCAATCTTATAATAATGGTCTTCTCCAGTCATGGCATTAACAATGATTAGGCCACGTGGTTCAGGTTCTCTTAAGAAGAAGTTGCGGCCATAGGTTGTTGCTATATAGTATGGCGTGCCTTGATCATCCACTTCAAAGGATGGGCGTTCAAACATTTTGAAAGGATATTTGAAGCGTAGATGCCGTAAGATATACCGATTAAAATGATCCGCATAGGAATATTTGATCGGTTTAGAAGGGGTTTGAACTTGAACTTCGCCCGTCACATTATCCACTTGTAAATAATGGGGGATCCCCTTTCTAAAATTATTGACCCATTTAAAGAAACCGGCATACTTCAAGGGAGTCACCCGATAGGGCTTGGCATTAATATTAATCTGTGTGTATTCTTCCGAAACCTCGAACTGCGAAACCAAGTCGGTTAGCGAGCCTAAACGACGATTACCTAGACGAATCGCTGTATCTCGGTCCACCAAAGGCACCTGATTCAGGTCTACTTGGGGGAAGTCCTCTTGAAAATTCACTACTTGCGGTTGCAACAAGTTTGCATAGCGCTTGGCCATAAAAAAGGGTGAAAAAACAAGATTTGAGACGATCGCCACTATTGCTAAAGTCCCTGCTAAATATGCTAAAAGTCGGAATTTTTTTAATTGGGTAAAGCTTAAATTCATGGTCTGAAATTTATTTTTATTCCTTATTTTTTGCCAATTCTCTTGCATTTCAACTAGGCTTTCAATACCGATCACCGCTAAAGCAATCAGGCCAATAAAGAGCCAAAAATCCATAGATGCATAGTGAAGGGCAGGTAGCGCCATATAGTAATACAGTCCAGCTAAAATCACTAGAACAAGGTATAAATAACGAATTTTAAAACTTGAACGCTTAAGTCGATTAACCATTGACTCTGAGCCATTCGGGGTCACATCTTTGAGTGACATAACATCGCCTCCTTATTAAATGTATCATCCCATAAAGTGAAGCCCTCACCTTGACTAGCCTCTAGCCTTAATAGGATTGCCTTTGTGAGAGTGTGTAAAAGGGCTCATTTTAACACAAATATTATTTTCAAAGGTTTAATTATATTATATTCAATTTCTTATAAATTGTAAAACTGTCTTTGACCTTTCGCTAACTAAATATTTACCCCTTCCTCATAAGCTACTATTATCATTTTAAGGGCTTATGCAAGCTTTGACATGATCAATTTCTGCAAAAAGCCGATAACGACAATGATCATTACCGGTCTAATCTGTCTTTTATTGGAGACAATCCATTAAAGGCGTAAATTCTCTATCTTGCGATTGGGCTACTGCCTTAGAAGTCAAATAGCCCCGATAGGTATTGATTCCAGTCGCAATCGTTTCATTTTGACGAGCAGCTTCTTCAATACCCAGTTCAGCCATTTGCTTAGCATAATAAAAGCTGGCATTGGTTAAGGCAAGGGTGGATGTTCGTGGGACGGCCCCAGGCATATTCGCCACGGCATAATGAATGACTCCATGCTTAGTATAAGTGGGGGATTGGTGACTCGTTGGATGCGTCGTTTCAAAGTTACCCCCTTGGTCGACAGCAATATCAATGAGGACGGATCCTGGGCGCATTTCCTTAATGGTTGATTCTTTGACTAACATCGGAGCTCGTCGACCGGCTAATAGCACCGAGCCAATCACAAGATCTGAATCGGTCACGGCACGTTCAATATTGATCGCATTGGACATTAAGGTTTGAACACCATTTCCTAGGATATTTTCGATTTCTGCCAAGCGTTGTGGATTAATATCAATAATCGTCACATTGGCACCCAATCCGTAGGCTAATTTAGCCGCATTGAAGCCAACCACACCTCCACCAATAACCGTTACATTCGCCCGTTTTACCCCGGGTACTCCCCCTAGCAAAATACCAGGGCCGCCATTGACCTTTTCTAAAAGACCGGCTCCAATTTGGACGGCCATCCGTCCTGCCACCTCAGACATAGGCGTTAACAAGGGAAGAAGATGTCCTAGTTCCATGGTCTCATAGGCTACTCCAATAACTCCTTTTTCCAGTAGAGTCTGTGTCAATTCATATTCTGGCGCTAAGTGAAGGTAGGTGAATAGAATCAACCCCTTATAGAAATATTGGTATTCACTCGGAAGCGGTTCTTTCACCTTAACCACCATCTGGGCTTGCCAGACTTGAGCGGGATCTAAGCAAATCGTCGCACCGGCTTGGCGATAATCTTCATCCATAAAGCCAGACCCATCTCCAGCATGGCTTTCAACAAGAACTTGATGTCCCATCTGACAAAGTTCTTGAACATTGGCAGGAGTTAGCCCCACCCGTGCTTCATTTTCTTTCAATTCTTTAACGAGACCTATTTTCATAATTTTCTCCTTTTGTTTAGCTAATTATCATAAATTATGCGCTTTTTACCTTAAAATGTCAAAATAAAAGAGATAGGGTTTGAGGTGACCCTACCTCTTTGAATAGCGAGTCCTTCTTAGGCATGCTAAAATTTTATTGAAAGATCCTTAAAAATTAACAAGGTCCTATATGATTAGAGATGGCCTTGTAAAACTTTTTCTAAACGGGCTTTATCATGAAAGCCAACCAGTTTTTCGACAACTTGACCCTCTTTTTTAACAATCATTGTTGGAATCGACATAATGCCAAATTCTGAAGCGACCTTTGTTTCTTCATCAACATTCATCTTGAAGAATTCGACTTGTCCTTCCATTTCTTCAGCGAGTTGATCCACAACGGGTGATTGCATTCGACAAGGACCGCACCAAGGAGCCCAAAAATCAACCAAGACCAGCCCTTCGTTTGTTTCCGTATTGAATTCATTATCTGTAATAGATTTTACCATGTTATCCGCTCCTTTCCTATATGTTTAATTATAGTACACTTACTTGATAAAAAAAATTATTATGCTCACTGCTACTTGAAATAGACTTGAGTTGAACCATTTCCACCAGCATTGGCCGGAGAATATTCAAAGTGGTCAACTTGGGGATGATTCTCCAGAGCCTTTTGGACCCCAGATCTGAGTGCTCCTGTCCCCTTTCCATGAATAATGGTCACCATCGGATGGTTGGATAAGAGAGCTTGATCCAGGTATTGAGTGAGTCGCTTCATCGCCAAATCATACCGTTCACCTCGTAAGTCGAGTGTCGTTTTAACCTTAGAACCCGCCTGACGGTGAAGGTTGATTTTTTCCTTACGGTCAACTTTCGTCAACAACTTCAAGTCGGCTTCTGAGAATGTCATCTTTAGGATGCCCATTTGGACTAAATATTGTTCCTTATCAATGGCTACAATAGTCCCCCTTTGACTATAGGGTAGCACTTCGACATCATCGCCCACTTTAAGACGGCGTTGATTTTTTGCCTTTTTTAAGACTTTGTTTTTTCGCAAATCCTCAGCTTGTTTTAAATGATCCAAAGCCGATTTTTTATCAATCAAGACAGACTCTTTAATAGTGTGATTCTGTCCTTGAACCAGTTGAAGATCGCGGATTTCTTGCAAGATCGCTTCGGCTTGCTTTTGCGTCTCGGCAACTTTCTCATTGGCTTGGCGCTTAGCTTTTTCAATGAGGTCTGCTTTTTGATGGAGATAACGGTCGTATTCGGTTCTTAGATCCGCTAATAGACTAGCCGACTGATCCAGAAGGTCCTGAGCTTGCTGATTTTTGGTCGAAGCTTCGCGTCGTTCACGTTCTAACTTGGCCACCATCTCATTCAGTGAATGACTGTCCTGGGAAATTCCCTGCTTGGCTTGATCTAGAATACTCGGATCCAAGCCTAAGCGACGCGATATCTCTAAAGCGTTAGATCGTCCGGGAACTCCAATCATCAGATGATAAGTCGGTGACAAGCTGTCCACATCGAATTCCATGGCAGCGTTAATCGTTTTGGGAGTCTTATGGCCATAAACCTTAAGTTCTGGGTAATGGGTTGTCGCAAGAATAACGGCTCCAATCTTACGCAGATGATCTAGGATAGCCATTGCCAAGGCGGCACCTTCTTGAGGGTCTGTTCCAGAACCTAACTCATCAAACAGAATCAAGGATTGATAAGTCGCCGACTCAATAATAGATACGATATTTGTCATATGACTAGAGAAGGTCGATAAGTTCTGCTCAATCGACTGCTCATCTCCGATATCTGCAAAGATTTGATCAAAAACTCCTAATTGACTGCCTTCTTGACAGGGAACCTGAAGACCCGCCTGCCCCATTAATTGAATGAGTCCAATCGTCTTCAGGACAATCGTCTTTCCCCCGGTATTTGGGCCGGTAATGAGCATCACACGATAAGTCTCACCAATCAAAATATCATTAGCGACGACTTGATCAGGATCTACTAAGGGATGACGAGCCTGCCATAGTGCCACTTGATTCTCCTTTGAAAACTGTGGCGTCGTTGCTTGGAGCTCCTTACCATATTCTGCCTTCGCTTGGATAAAATCCAATTGACCGATCACCGTTTGATTCCCTTTTAAAGCATCCAGATAAGGAACGAGCTCCAAACTGATCTCATAGAGTAATCGTTCAATCTCGGCTTTTTCTTGAGAATAAAGAGTAGACAAGCGATTATTGAGATCAATCACTGCTTGCGGTTCCACATAAATCGTTTGACCGGTAGCGGACTGGTCATGAATGTTCCCTGCTAACTGCCCTCTAAAGTCTGCTTTAACCGGCAAAACATAGCGATCATTACGAATAGTAATAAGGGCATCGGAGAGAATGTTGGCTTTTGACTTCAGCAACTGATTCAATTGCGTCCGAATTTGGTTCTCGGTTTGTCCTTGTTGACGGCGGATCCGAGCCAGTTCGCTCGAGGCGGACGATAAAACGGTGCCATCCTCACTGACTGTTTGATCAATTTGCGATTGTACTTGTGGTAAAATGGTACATTGGTCTGCCCAGAAGGATAAAGCAGGATAAATCCGATCCTCTTCGGCTTCTTGATCAAAAAAATGCTTAACTTGGCTAACCGTTGATAGTAATTGGCCAATCTGTGCCAATTCTCGACCATTCAAGCTAGCTTCAATCTCCAATCGCTTAAAAGCCATGCCTAATTCTTCCAAACGTGGAATCGGAATCGACTTACCTTGATCCTGAATTTGACGAGCCTGACTCACTTCTTCCTGCCAACGACGAATCTGTTCCAAGTCACCACTTGGATGCAAATTCAAAACCCTATTTTTAGCCATTTGAGTTCGAGTGAGGCCTGCTAGATGGTGAGTAATTTTTGGAAAATCCAATTTATTTAGACTGCGTTCTTGAATCATAGACTCCCCCTATACTAAGCCTAAATGACGGACATAATCAGCTAACAATGGTGTAGCATCCACTATCCAAAAAAGCAAAGGATGATTAACAAACTGCTGTTGGATAAACTCGATTGGCATTAAGGATAGCAAGAATAACACCATGAAAACAATAAAATAAGCTACTAAAAAATTAATCGCCCCACCTAGCAAACGATTAACGATATTTAAAACACTGTAGTAGGACAATTTGGTTAAAAAACTCGACATGAGATTCGTTAACAACCAACCAATCAACCAAATTAATAGAAAGGTCAAGCAACGATAGAAAATCTGATCCACAAAAAAGCTTTCCGCTTCAGAATACAAGGCTAGATTAGTATCTGCACGAACGGCTGGAAAGGGAATGAACATTTCTAACCAATGACTGAGCGGTTGAAAATAAAAATTTGCCAAGACAAAACTGATTAGATAGCCAATCAACCGCACTGCTTGCATAACCAAGCCCCTACGATAACCCGCATAAAAAGCCAGGGCTAATATAATTATCACCAATAATGAAAACATGCCCATCCTCCTTATGAATCTTGCTTAAGACTCTCTGATTGAAGCCCTAAAGCTTCCTCCAATTGATAAATTCGCTTTTCCTTAATAATTTGATCTGACAAAGCATTGACCGCCATCAAAATCGCCCGATCTTCAACACTCAAGCTAGGGTCCAACATTTCTAATTGATCTAACTGCTGATTAACTAAAGATATCACCGCATCCATATGAGCAGGTGATTGTTTGGCTAAAATGGTATATTCTTTACCCCCGATTTGGGCTTTATAACGCATTTGCTCTTGCATAAGCAACTCCCTTTTATCGATAAGATTCATAGGAATAGTTTACCAAAAGTTCAGGCAACTTGCACCTTTTGCCCGACTCACTTATGATACTTATGAACAAGCTAACAAATTATCCAAAGGAGATAAACTATGTCATCCGTTACCCTTAAAATGACCGCTGAAGCGATCCAATCCCTAGTGGATCACTATCCGCAAGCCAAGATGGAGAAGGCTCCACACGCCTACTACCGCCTACGCATCAACGGTACTATCATCACTGCCTACCATTCCGGTAAAGTCCTCTTTCAAGGCAGTTGTGCCGAAGAAGAAGCTCATAAATGGCAAAGTACCGACCAAGTTGAAAGCTCTCATCAAAAAAAGAGCCCCCTTTCCAAGCCAAAACCAGCCTACCATTATCAAGGTCTTAATCTTATTGGTTCTGATGAAGTGGGAAATGGTTCCTATTTCGGGGCACTCACAGTTTGTGCTGTTTATCTAAATCAAACCCAAATCCAAACTTTAAAAGGCTTAGGTATTCAAGATTCGAAAAACCTGACCGATACCAAGATCCAAGCACTCTCCCATCAAATTCAAGACCAGGTTTGTTTCCATCTAACGATCATTAATCCCAGCAAATATAACCAATTAACTCAAAAATACAATGCCAACGCAATTAAGGCGATCGCTCATAACTATACCCTGAATGCTTGTTATCAAAAGCTATCAACAAAAGACCAAAGAGAACTGGACGGAGCTTTGATTGATCAATTTACGCCCGAAAGAAATTATTACCAGCATCTCGAAAAACAAGGACAAGCCATCTATCCAGGTAAGACCTTTTTTGCTAAAAAAGCAGAGTCGCTGCATTTGAGTGTGGCCTGTGCTTCGATTATTGCTCGCGATTATTTTTTACAATCCCTGGAGAAACTTGGCTCTCCATACGATTGTGTGCTTCCTTCGGGGGCTGGCCAATCGGTCGACCAAATGGCCGCCCAATTAATTAGGGATTATGGACCCGAAGTGCTTGAAAAAACAGCAAAATTGCATTTTGCTAATACTCAAAAAGCCCTAAGATTAGCCGGTCAGTCAATAAAGAAATAAACTTATTCTAGTTATTGATTGAACCTTTATACTGGCTTATAAAAATAAAATCCAATAGATTGTGATTTTCCAATCCGATAATTTATTTCAAACACAGAACCCTTTCCTCTGCTGTGGCGGACCGCCTAGAGCCTCCTTTAGATGAGGAAGTAAGGGCCTTTTCACTGGCTGATAAAAATAAAATCCAATCCCACAACTGTGGTGGACCGCCA
>NZ_KV802416.1:34880-35272 GCF_001810675.1 Facklamia sp. HMSC062C11
TTTTTATCGCCTGTTTCAAGGCTATAGCTTAACTACTTGATAGACGGCATAACCATATGATTAAAAAAAGTCAATTCTGAGGCATTCTTATAAATATATAAAACGAATAGTACCCAGTTTTATAAATTGGATAAATCTTTCATTATATTAAAAATTTAAGATCAGGATTGTCAAATTAAGGCTAGCTTTTATAAAATACAACATCAAATGAAATTATATATATATATATATTCAATCATTAATGAAACTCATTTCAGTAAATTCTTTTCTTGATTATAGAGACTGCTTATCTTTAGCGAGTTATGCTTACTCTCTCAAAAATAATTAATCTAATCTTAATTCAAATCTGAAAATTTATGAAAAAAAGAACCCTTCCTCTGCCGTGGCATTTG
>NZ_KV802416.1:35372-92373 GCF_001810675.1 Facklamia sp. HMSC062C11
GATCCGCCACAGCAGAGGAAGGGTTCAGTTTTGAGGTAATTTTTTTGATTGACATGCAGCAGCCTATAGGATTGATTTTTATAATCGATCCGTTAAAGTCATAATTTGCTGATACTTACATTAAAAAGCTTAATAGATAAATAAAAACAGGAGGCAGCAACATGGCTGGAATATGATTCAAGACCTTGAAATTGGTCACGTTCATAATATTCAAAGCCAAGGCAATCAACAAGAGTGACCCGACAGATACGATCTCCGTTACGACCGCATCCGATAGAATAGGGGCTAACACCTGAGCCATTAACATAATGCATCCTTCAACAATCACTACTGGAATTGAAGAAAAAGCCACACCCACCCCTAAAGAGGAAGCTAATAATAGTGCAGTAATCCCATCCAAAATAGACTTCGTATACAGGGTTGTATTATCTCCTTGAAGCCCGGCTTGCAGGGAACCTAAGATTGCCATGGAACCGATACAAAAAATCATGACCGCTGATATAAAGGCCTGCCCAAACTGGTTATCCACTGCTTCCTTTTTTTGACCAACGAACTTAAGCTCCAAAAAATGAATGCCATTGGTAACCGCCTTATCAATATCAATACGTTCTCCAATATAGGTTCCTACAATCATAGAAAGAATCATTACAATGGTATTCTTTCCACTTATGGTTCCTTGAATTCCAATCGTTAAAATACAAAGAGCGATTCCTTGCATTAACCGCTCATGTATTCTGGGTTGAATTCCACCTCTTAACAGCAAGCCTACCAAACTAAACACGATTATCACGAGTCCATTAATTAACACACCCATTACTAAGCTCCTCTCTTAGTTATCAAGTTGATCCTCTGTCGCTGATTCTTGACAGGAATCCGATTTAAATTGACCAGTTTCCTTTTCGAACGTCCTTTTTGAGTCAAATTTCTGTGAATCTTTAATGTCATCATCTTTGTATAAGGACGAACGGTCGCGATAAATTTGGTAAAGCTCTGTAAAAACAACTTTAATCACTGCAAAAGCAGGTACTCCTAAGATCACTCCCGTTAAACCAAACAAACGGCCAGCTCCTAAAAGAACTAGGAGAATCGTTACAGGATGAATTTTCAAATTAGACCCCAGGATATGTGGCTGCACTAAACGTCCTTCAATAAAATTCTCAATAGCTAAGACCATTACGACTTTTATAAACATAAAAGGTGAAACGGTTAAGCCGATAATCAAGGCCGGTACCGCTGCAAGGATCGATCCAATATAAGGCACCACATTTAATACCATGGCTAATAGTCCGAGTGTAATCGAATAATCTAATCCAATCACCGAAAAACCAAATGCAAACATTAAACCGACAACGATCGCAACCAGGATCTGTCCTCGAATATAACGTCCCACTTGATAATGCGATTGGTAGATGATAGTTTTAACGGTCGATCGATATTTATTCGGCACAAAATAAAGAATAGTTGGAATTAAGTGGTAGCCTTCTAAGAGCATATAATAGAGCAAGACTGGTATCGTTACTAATCCTGCCACTACCGTTGAGACGGTTCCTAGAACGTTAGTTAATCCCCCAAAAGTCGTTGATACCAAGGGCTGAACATCCTGAATAAAACGATTGATATCCAACTGATCTAACTGGTGGGCTAGACTCGGGTAAGTCGTCTCTAAGTCCGGCAGGAGCGGATTGCTCTCTAAAATACTGTTCAACGAATGAAGATAGCTAGGTAAGTTGTCCATAAAGGACCGAGTTTGTGATTGGACAATCGGTACTAAAGTCGCTACCCCCCAAATAGCCAAGAGAATAACACTTACATAGATCAACCAGATCGCCAAATGGCGGTTCATACCACGCCTTGATAATTTGACCACAATCGGCGAAAATAGATAATAGAAAATCCCCGTTGCTACAAAAGGAAAAGCAAAAAATTGCAAAAAGATCCATACTGGTTCAAAAAGATAGGCGATCTTAGTAAAAACAAACAAAACTAAGAGAACCAATAAAAGCATTAATAAATTCATAAATAATCGATTCTCTACGATTGGCCTTTTCCAAGGGGTCTTGGATTGGGTATGTTGCTTCGCATTCATAGGGCACCCCTTCTTATAAGTTTAATCAACCTCATTCTAACATAATTTGGGATGAAGAGTCGATTTGAAAACCGTTAGAAAATGTTAAAGTCACCATCATCATTTTAGGAGGTAAACATGGAAAGCTTCATTCTTGGCGGATACACCCGTCTATCCAACAAAGGAATTTCTCAGTTAAATATTTTTGATTTTTCAAAAAACACCACTCATCGTCAACGTCAGATCGCCGAGTTAAATAGTCCCACCTATCTCTGCCTGTCAAAGGATGGAAGATTCCTCTTCTCAATTATTAAAGATCAACCTCTAAGCGGCGTAGTCGCCTATGAGCGTCAGGCTGATGGCAACTTTCAAGAAGTCGACCGATGCTTAACCAGCCAGGTCTCAGCTTGTCATATCTGTTACCGGGAATCTTCACGGAGCCTCTACCTTTCAAATTATCATCTAGGTACCCTCGACCACTATCATTTTGATGACCAATGCCAATTGCACCATCGTCAAAGCCTAAACCACCAAAAAAACTCCCTACTCCCAGTACAAGATCAATCACGTATCCACTGTGCTTGTTTAAGTAGCGATCAAAATTGGCTTTACGTCTGTAATCTTGGTGGTGATGAGGTCTTATCCTATCGCATCGATTCTCTGGGTGACTTGACCCTCAAACACCATATGCCCACCCCAGCTGGCAGTGGTCCCCGTCATTTAGTGATTCATCCTAACGGAAAGTGGGGATACTTGGTCAATGAGTTAGCTAATACAACCGCATTCCTAACGATCCAACTTGATGGACAGCTTGAATGGGGCGACTCCTATCCAAATATCCAGACTAATGAGGGAAAAAATCAGCAAGAAGCTAGCGGTGCCGCCATCAAATTAAGTCAGGATGGGCATTTTTTATATGTGACCTCGCGATTTATCAACCAAATTACCGTTTTTGAAATAAATCAAAGAACCGGCCAGTTGAAGTGCATTCAAACCATCCCTAGCCATGGTCAAATTCCGAGGGATTGTTGTCTTAGTCAAACAGAAGATTATCTACTCGTTCCCCACCAAGATTCTGAATTTTTATCTGTTTTTAAGCGCCACCCACAAAAAGGAAGCTTACACTTCCTCCATTCCGCCATTCCAGCACCAGAATGCGTCTGCATCATTGCCGATCCAGCTGCTTCTTTGAGGAAAAACGATGACTAGCTCTTACCAAACCCTTGAATTCCCAGCTATGGCCACTCAGATCCGCTTGAGCTTAATTCATCCCCAAGCCGACCAGGTGTTAAAGGAAAGCCAGGCTTTTCTCTTAGATCTCGCTCAACGTTTTACAGCTTTTGGGCAGACCAGTTCCTTACAAAAAATCAATCAAGCAGCAGGACAGCATCCCGTTCAGGTTGAAGCAGATCTCTATGAATTAATCAAGATTGGCAAGCAAGCCAGCCTCGATAGCCAAAGGCGCTTGAATATTGCAATCGGCCCACTGGTTAAACAATGGAAAATTGGATTTGGTGGTCAAACGAGCCCTTCCGCTTCTAACCTTAAAAAATGTCTTACTTTGTTGTCTCCCCAAGAAATCGAACTCAATTCAAAGGATCAATCTGTCTTCCTCAGAAAAAAGGGAATGAGTTTGGATTTAGGAGGAGTTGCTAAGGGCTATTTTGCTGATCTACTTAAAATATATTGGATTCAAAAGGGGGTTCGATCTGGTCTCATCGATTTAGGGGGAAATCTACTAGCCCTAGCAGGAAATATTGATCATCCGGACGGTCATTGGCACGTCGGTATCCAAGACCCTAGAAAAAATCGAGGGCAGTGGTTGATAACACTGCCCCTCAATGATCAAAGCCTAGTAACCAGTGGGATTTATGAACGTCATTTTCTTGACCCTCAAACACATATTGTACGTCATCATATCCTCGACTCAAACACTGGCTATCCAAGCGATAGTCCTTTGGCGAGCGTCTCCGTTCTCAGTCCCCAATCACTACAGGCAGAAATATGGTCAACGAGACTATTTGTTGATTTCACCAGTCAAGCCCCACTTGCTCAAAAAGAAGGAATCGAATTTATCGCGATCACAAAAGACTCTAAGCTAATAGTGAGCCCCGGTATCAAAACACTTTTAGAAAATAGATCCTAGGCATAATTCAACTTAAACTATGACGGACCGACTATGGCCTCCGCTGGAGTCCCGCCGGCTTAAGAGGCTACTCATGGATAAGCAGTCTCTATAATCAAGAAAAGAATTTACTGAAATGATTCTCATTGACGATTGAATATATTTAACAACTCTCTTTAAAGAATGAAAACTATATAAATAATTCCATTTGTTATGGTAATTCATAAAAGCTAACCTTAATTTGACAATCCTGATCTTAAATTTTTAATATAATGAAAGATTTATCCAATTTATTAGACTGGGTACTATTCATTTTAGATATTTATAAGAATGCCTCAGAAGTGACTTTCTTTAATCGTTTGGTTATGCCGTCTATCAAGTAGTTATGCTAGAGCCTTGAAACAGGCGATAAAAATAAATCCAATCCCACAGCCGTGGTCAAAGGACAGCTGGCGCACATCAAAGTCTTGGCGCTTTAGCGCTTAGTCTTTGAGTAGCCAGCTGAGCCAAAGAGACTTCTTTAGAAGGCTCTTGGCGGTCCACCACAGCCGTGGGATTGGATTTATTTTAATAGCCAGTGAAAAGGCCCATACTTCCTCATCTAAAGGAGGCTCTAGGCGATCCGCCACAGCAGAGGAAGGGTTCAGTTTTTGAAATAAATTTTCGGATTTAAAAATTACAACTATTGGATTTTCGAGCCAGTGAAAAGGACATGGCTTTCTCACCCAAAATAATCATTTATTGATGGGCTTATTTTTATAAGCTCGATCAATAGCTTTCGCTTACACATTAATGGCTGTCGTCGTCTTTGAATTGCACATACTGTGAAGGCAAAGGCAGCTTTTGATAATGTTTGTATAGCCCAGTAAAGTAATTATAACCGGAATCAAGCCAGGGCTTTTTACGGCCACAAAAATGTAGGATAGCCGTATGATCCATCACCCAAGACAAGTCATTATCTCCCCCACTTCGCAAAAGATAAATGGGATAAAAACGAGGATCAAAATTCCACAAGGTATCATCGATTTCCAACGAATGCTTACCATAAAGAATATTAAACACATCTTGGTCCGGATAGATGAGTTCCTGGTCTTTTGATTCAATCAAAGCAAAAATAGCTGCTTGCTTCACCTCTAACCGCATACGATCCAAGTCCATTAATAGTACACCCGTATTAAAAAATGCATGGTCTGTCTTCAGTCGAACATTGTTAACACCCTTTGACAAGTTCAAAATTCCATTATGCGAAGCCGCTGCAAAAATCTGACCTTGAAGGTCCATTTGCCATAAGGCATCTAGGGGGTTAATCACTAAAATATCCGGATCTAAATATAAAACTCGCTTCAAAGATTTAGGTAGAAAATCCCCTGCCAACAAGCGATAATACATGGCAATTGGATAACGATCGGTGGTCTTTGAACCTGAAAAGACCTCTTCTTCTAGTGAAATATCCTGCCAAAGACAACCTAATCCTTGACAGAAGACTTTTAAATCCTCTAATACTAGCTCGTCCATTTGATCATGCAAAAACCAGAAACGAATTGCAAAATGGCTATTCGTCAATGCGAGGGATTTTGCCAGAGTCTTAAAAGGGCCAACATAGCCCGCATCAAAGGTTACTAAAACCTCTAAATTTTCACGTTCATTCGACATACTCTTACTCCTTACCCATTCGCCTAAAGCTCAATAATATGAGCAGGATGTCCAATTGATTCCAGAAAATCAATCAGGTCCTGCGTTGCTATAAAGATTGTTTTTTCATTGGTATTAGGGTGAAAAGACATTCTAGTTTGATCCATAATTTCTTGGTCAATGTATACCTTGATGTCATGCTCGTCATTATTCAATAGTCCAAAGGGGGAGACCACTCCAGCCGATAGATGCATCTTTTCCATCAAAGACTCCTCTGAAGCCATGCGAATTTTCTTTTCTCCCACTAGCTCCTTAAAAAGATCCATATCTAGGCGTTTTTGATCATCCATAATTAACAGATAATAAGCAGTCTTCTTGCGGTTGGTTAAAAACATGGTCTTAGTCCGAACCCCTTCAATGCCTTCAATATAGGAATCGGCTTCTTCAGTGGTTAATGCTGGTGGATGTTCCACGATTTGATAATCCATCGATAATTCCGCTAATTTATCTGCCACTGCTTGATACAAATCCATTTTACTTCACTCCTTATTAGAATTTCCATTCCGACCTTAATACACCATACTTCATACTGTCATAGTAATAGCCTTGCCAATAACGCACTTGACGAATGCGCCCTTCTTCTTGAAAACCAATCTTACGTGCCAAAGCCATCATCGCTGGATTACCCGACCAAGTCGTTAAGCCGAGATGATTAATGCTAGGAAAGGCTTCAAAAGTCTGACCAACCCACTTCGTCAGGGCTTGAGTGCCAATTCCTTTTGACCACAGGTCATCAGCATAAATCACAATCCCCACTTCCATCCAACGCGTTTTTTGACTTTCCCAATAGCGAGAAACCATACCAACCAATTCCCCTTGATAAAAAACAGCCTGAACATTGGAACTTAAGAAAAATTCCGCTAAAGCACTTTCGATAAAAGATTTTGAATCCGAATAAGCTTGATATTCTTCAAAATAAGGGGCGTTCGTCTTAGTCCAAACTGGATCGACTTGTGAAAAACCCAGTTGCCAGAGTGTCTCAAGATCCGTTGACTTAAAAGGCCTTAATTGAATACTCATAGATCCACTCCTTTTCAATCATTTCTGATATTATATCATTTTTTTAAGCAGAGATCCGCTTGAGATCCCCTTCATCTTAAGCTATCATAAAATAAAAGAAATGGAGGTAAGCTATGTCTACAAAATATATCAATGCCCATATCTATGGACACCCTCAAGCCCAGGAAATCCTTGTCAAAGATGGCAAATTCCAAGCTTTTGGGAAGGACTTACAGGAAGCTGATGAAGTGGTTGACTTAAAAGGCCGCTTTGTCATCCCCCCTTATGTGGATTCGCATCTGCACCTAGACTATTATTTTACCGGGCAGGATCCAAAAGTTAAAAACGAATCTGGCACCTTATTTGAAGCTATCGACTTATGGAATAATTATAAAAAAGGGACCAGCTACGAGGAAATGAAAGCTCGAATGAAACAAGCCATCAAAGATGTTGTATCCTATGGCACCCAATATATCCGAGCTCAAACAGACTGTACCGATCCTAATCTGACAGGCATCAAAGCAGCCATTGCTATCCGAGAAGAGTTAAAAGATCTAGTCACCATTCAAGTCGTTGCTTTCCCTCAAAATGGCATGTACTCCTATTGTGAAGCTGGAAAAACGGGCCGAGACTTAGTTGAAGAAGCCCTTCAACTCGGAGCAGATTGTGTCGGAGGAATTCCCCACAATGAATGGTGCCGAGAAGATGGAGAAGATTCGATCAAAGAAATCGTTCGACTAGCGATTAAGTACAATAAGCTCATTGATGTCCATTGTGATGAAACAGATGACGACCAAGCTCGATTCCTAGAGCTACTAAATGCCCAAGCCCTAAAACAAGGCTATGGTCGCTTGACCACCGCCTCTCATACCTGTTCCTTTGGATCAGCCAACGATTCCTATGCCTTTCGTATGATGGGACTCTTCAAACAATCAGGAATTAATTTTGTGGCTTGCCCAACGGAGAATCTTTTCCTTCAAGGACGTCAAGATACCTATCCAAAGCGACGGGGCTTAACTCGTGTTAAGGAGTTTGTTGACCATCAAATTAACGTCGCCTTCGGTCAAGATTCAATTGTTGACTTATGGTATCCTGCAGGTTCTGGTAACATGATGAATATTCTCGATAATGGAATTCATGCTAGCCAATTAATGCGCGAAAGCGACTTTGACCATAACTTAGACCTTGTTACTTACAACGGTGCCAAACTCATGGGACTTGAAGCGGAATATGGCCTTGAAACGGGTAAACCGGCTAACTTCATCGTCCTCGATGCTGATTCGGCCTTCGATGCCCAAAGAAGACGGGTCGAATGCCTAGCCTCTGTCCGCCAAGGGCGCTTCCTCTTCCAAAAAGCTTGGCCAAGTTATCAAATCGAACTTAAATTAGATTAAACAAATCGCAACTTAATAACTTTTATCATAGACAGTTCATTAACACCATCCTGTCTCTAAACAAAACTAGGGAAGGCGCCTCTAGTTCTAGTGGCGCCTTTTTTGGTGGAATACTTAATTAAAGGAAGATACCATGAAAAAACAACGACTCTTAACCCTATTACCCTTATTATATGCGGCCTATGCCAGCTCGCTTTTAGCTATGAATCTCTTAGCAACTAAACAATTCGACCTCTGGCAATTTACCGTAACGACTGGGATTTTAGTTTCACCAATTGCTTTTATCATTCAAGATCTAACAACAGAGGTATTTGGTTTTCGAATTGCTAAAAGGATGATTCTAACCGGCTTCGTCATTCTGATTGTAGCTAGTCTAGTCTATCAACTAGCCATCCTCATTCCACCCTCTAACTTTTGGTCCAATCAAGCAGCTTTTGCGAGTATCTTATCGACTACCCTGAGAATTTCTTTGGCCTCGCTAACCGCTTATTTGATTGGGTCTTTGGTCAACGCTAAAATTATGGACCAACTCAAACAAAGCTACCCAGACTCGCTCTTCTTTAGAGCCATTACTTCCACAATCTTTGGCCAATTACTCGATAATTTACTTTTTGCCTTTCTAGCCTTTTGGGGAGTATTACCACTATCGGCTTTAATATCGATGGTCATTGGGGGAACACTTTTTGAGACGATCTATGAAATTGTTCTTTACCCATTAACACGCTTATTAATCCGTCTTAGTCAAACATATTTAGGAGATGAAATCGATGCTATTTAGTCACGACGCTAGTTATTATGGACAAGGGATTAAAGAAGGCCAATGGTCTTGCCTTGAATTAACCCAAGCTTGCCTTGCAAATACAGAAAAATTAGACCCCCTTCTCAATGCGATCACGGAAGTTTATACAGACTCTGCGATTGAGCAAGCTAAAGCCCGTGACTTAGCCTTAGCTAAACTCAATCATCAAGAACGCCAAGAACTATCCCCTTTCTATGGGCTCCCTTATTTGTTAAAGGATCTCGGCCAATTCTTCCAGGGACATCCTACTACTGCTGGGTCTAGCCTGCTCTTAAAAGACCGCGCCTCTCAAACTGATCGAGCCTTACAACAAGGACAAAAAGCTGGACTCGTTTATTGGGGTCGGTCTAATGTCCCCGAATTCGGCTTAAAAACTGTTTCTGATTCCAAATACTTTGGAAAAGTTGCCAATCCTTTAAACTTAGCTTATAACCCAGGAGGCTCTTCTGGCGGAGCAGCGGCGGCGGTTAAGTCTGGCATGGCGCCTATTGCGGCAGCATCCGATGCAGGTGGATCCATACGGGTCCCGGCTTCCGATACCGGCCTAATCGGTCTAAAGCCTAGTCGAGGACGGATTGCCCAAGGCCCTAATCGCTATCGTCCAGTCAATGGTCTAGCCACTCAACTGGTACTGGCTAAATCCGTTCGTGATGTCTTTAATGCGCTTAAAATCTTCCAAGCAGATCAGCATACAGCCATAGACCACTTACCGCTCATTCAAAAATCCAACTTAAATCCTCTAGACCGCCCCTTAAAAATCGCCTATTCAAGCCAGGATCCGCGTGGAAACCAACTTAGTAACCAAGCTCAAAAAGCCCTTGAAAGTGCTGTTTTGAGTCTTCATGACTTAGGTCATGAAGTCATTGAAATCGATCTTCCCGTTGATTACGACGCAGTGATGTCGGCCTACTACACCATCATGGCAACGGAAACCGGTTACTTAGTTCATCAACTTGAAAAAAATGGTCAGTCCATTGACTTTGATGCACTGGATCCACTCACCTGGGTAACTTATCAACTGGCAGACCAGATGCCGGCCAGTGCTTATATCCACTTTACCGGCCAACAAGATCAATGGGTAGAAAACATGCAAATGCTGCTCCAAGACTGGGATCTCTTCCTAACTCCGACCTGTTCAGCTCCTGCTGTGAAAAATAGCGACCTGGTCTATCCACAAGGACTTCTCGATCAAATTCAAGCCATGGAAAGTATGAGCTTCCAACAAAAATGGCAAGTTGCTAAGACTGCCTTTGATTTTACCTATCTAAGAACCTCTTATTGCCCGCTGCTCAATATTACGGGACAGCCTGGAATTTCCTTGCCAATCTATCAAGATGAAGCGGGCCTTGCTATGGGCGTACACTTCACAGCAGCGATTGGAAAGGAATATCTACTACTTCAAATAGCCCAAGCCTTAGAAGCCCAAGGCAAGCTTCATGTAGAGATCTGTGAGCTTACCTAACAATCTTGATGTGGACACTTAGACAAAGAAGTGACTATCCAATATTCAAGCGTCTGCTTAATTCGGCGACCGGAAGTCCAATCACCGTGTGAATATCTCCCTCAATACTTGCCACAAAACGAGGATCTAATTCTTGAATTCCATAAGCCCCCGACTTATCGAGACAGGATCCACTTTGAATATAGGCTCGAATCGGCGCTTCCAAATCTGGATAGTAGGGAACAAACGTAACTGCCGTCACACAGTAGAAGGTATCTAAATATTCTTTCTGTCGCATACATACCGCCGTGATGACATAATGCGTCTTTCCAAAATAGGACCGCAACATATTATAGGCCTCTTGATCATCTTTAGGCTTATGATAAATCTGATCATGATGAACAACCACGGTATCCGCTGCGATATACAGACAACGATCCCTTAGGTCATTCCCAATCTTTCCCTTGGCAATCTCACAACAGGTCTTAGCCACCCGCTCAAGATAAGGATCTTGCTGATATTTTGCCATGTAGCGTTCTTCAATCGCTCTTTCATCAAGCGGTTCGACCAAGACCTGAGGCCTTAAAAAACCCAATAGTTCACGTCGGCGTGGCGACCCACTCTTAAGAATGACTTCTTGATAGGAATTCAGCTGGCCCTCTTTTTGATAATCATAGACTGTTTGCATTATTTATCTCCTCACTAGTTCTTATGTTTTATATTTTCTTTCAAGTCTTGAATCTGATCTTGCAATTGGCGAATTTCGGTTAAAGATACCTCTGGATTGCTAATGGCTTCCTGAAGTTTAAATTGCAGCAAGGACAAAGTTTGCTGAGATCTGTCAGAATAGTCTGTATCTTGTTGCTCATTTAATAATTGCTGATCTTTTATATAATACCTTCGATTAACACATTCTTTGATGAATTGCTGATCATGCGATACCAACACAAAAGTCCCAGGGTATTCCTGTAAAAATGCCTCTAATTCCTGCAAAGTTGGCAAATCTAAATAATTAGTCGGTTCATCCAAAAATAGAAGATGATGATCTGCTAAAAGCACCTTGGCCAAGCTTAAACGAACCCGTTCTCCGCCAGATAAGGTTGATATCCGTTGATCTAGTTTATCAATATTAAACCCTAAGCCTGCTAATAAATTACGAACCAGAGTCATTGACTGCACGCTATCTTGGGTCACATTTTCTAAGATAGATTGATTGAGATCCAATTGGTCAAAATTTTGTGAAAAATATCCCACTGACAGTTGGTCATAATAATAGCCTGGAAGACTGCGACTAACCATCCCTTTCAAAAAAGTAGTCTTACCCGCTTTATTCGGTCCTAGCAGACCAACCTTATCTCCTTTTTGAAGCTTAAAATGCTGCAAATGAAAAAGCAGTCTATCATCAACTTGGACGTCAATATCTTGAAGATGAATCAAGGTATTTGATGGATCTGACAAATGCCCCAGCGCTTTCAAGGTATAGCGCTTTTCTTTGACCGGTTTGTCTACTTTTTCTAAACGATTCATGCGCCGTTCTAAGGCCTTAGCCGACTTAGCCATAGCCTTTTCCTGAGCGTCATATTTGCCAGCAAAGTTATTGACCTTATAATCAGACCAGGAAATGCTCGCTTTTTTCTTTTTAAAAGATTGAGCTCGATCTAAGCGTTTTTGGGCACTTGCTTGCAATCGCTGTAGGCGATCTTGATATTGATAATAATCCTGCCACTGCTTCGCCCTTTTATTTTCTTGAAGCTTTAAATAATCCGTATAATTGCCTTTATAAACGCTTAATCTTCTTTGTTCGATCGCCCAAATCCAATCAACCGTTTGATCCAAAAAATCACGATCATGAGAAACCATTAAAACGGCCCCCGGGTAATCTTTCACTTGTTGAATCAAACAATTTTTATGGTCTAAGTCAAGGTTAGCAGTCGGTTCGTCTAAGATTAATAGCGACTTGGGCCAAACAAAAAGAGGCTGTAAAGCAGTTATGGTCGCCTCGCCACCGGATTGAGGGCTGGGGGCTTGTATCTGGGGAAGGTAGTCCACTGGAACACGTAGATCAATCCTACCTTGATAATCCGTATCCATCCCCATAATCATCCGCAATAAGGTTGACTTTCCAGAGCCATTGGCTCCCACTAAACCAATTCGATCCTGTGGTTGAACCAATAAACGATCAATTTCAAGGATCAATTCTGCTTGCCATGTTTTTTTTATGTGATTTAACTCTAAAATAGCCATTTTTAGGACTCCTTTCTGGATCATTGCACCACAACATCCAAAGAGCTGCCTAAAAATGGCTAATAAAAAAGACATGGTTAACTTAACCATGAGCTTTAGCGCATAAAATCCCCTATATAAACAGGATTCTTTTAGCCAGCTCCTTAGTTAAGTCCTAAATTCATGTCGACTACCTCTACTTTCTTTGATTAAACTTATTATAAATTTCATGAGTCAAAATGTAAAGGCTTTACTCCATAATACGTCCCTATTATTTGCTGGAGGGTGTAAGGATAACAAATTACCCCGACTTCAAACGTAAAAAAAGAAGCCGCGATCTAAAATCACAGCTTCCTTCAAGTCTATTGGATCTCGACTAATCGATTAGTCGAGGCTCTCTTCTTATATTAACAATTAATGTTCGTTTGGATCATCTTTGGCATCTTGGTGGGTCTTATGAACCGTACCTGGTACATGATCAGGACCCGCATAGATGGTATAAAGCTTCAAAGGCTCATCGCCGGTATTCGTTACATTGTGCCACTTATCAGCAGGAACAAAGATCGCATCATCAGGTCCCACTTCTTGTTCAAAGGTCAACTGATCTTCTTTATCTCCCATTTGGCAGAGTCCCTTGCCGGCTTCAATTCTTAAGAATTGATCAATGCCATGGTGCACTTCTAGACCAATGTCATCACCAACCGCAATCGACATCACCGTGACTTGTAACTTATCCCCCGTCCAGATTGTCGTACGGTAGTTTTCATTTTCCTTGGAATAGTCCTCAATATTTAAAACTTGAGGTTCTTTTCCGTGATCTTTGTAGTCAAATGCCATGAAAATCCACTCCTTTTAAATAATTTGGATAATACTATCCGCTTTCAGCATATCAAAGCCTAAAAGAAAATTCAAAGAATATCCCTCACCAAAACTAACGAATCAAATCTAAAATCGTATCTAAAAGGCCACCCGATGACTGTGAATCAGTGTCCTTAGAACCTAATAATTTATCAAAGATTGACCCACTGGCTTGACTGGCCTCACGTGCTTTACGCGCTAATTGGTCGGTCTCTTTTTTTAGGCCTTCATTATCGAGTTGATTTTTGCGCCGTTGGTCTGCCAAATATTTTAAAACCATAGGCGCAATCAAGATTAGAACACGCTTGACTGCTGCAGGTTCAATCCCTAAAGTATCTGCGATCCGATTAATAATCGAGTCCTTATCTTTAAAGACATGCCCTAGAACCTTATCGCCTTCCACTTCATCCGCTTGGTTCAACAAATCATCCGGACTTTGATAGTGGTCTAAAGCTTGTTCATGCTGATTTAATGCTTCTGAAAAAGACTCTAGTCCTTCCGGGGTTTGGTTGTTATGATTCATTCCTTGAAGAATTGCTGGAAGTCCAAGCGAAAGAATCTTCCCAATACTCCCTTTATCAATTCCTGATTTGGCAGATAAACTATCTAAACTTGGTAAATCTTGGCTGTTGGTCAATAAATCAACCAAACCACCTATTTGATCAAAAATTCCCATTCAATCTCCTCCTTGTCTTTAAGACTAAGTTAGGGGTTTTAAAGCTGGATTGCAAGTAATACGCACACAGAAATCGCTATTCCACTTCATCCCACACTGCAATCACTTCCGCTGGAAAAGCCACCGCATCCTTAATATGTGGACAATTAATCATAATCATGGCACCTGCAGCAGGAACCAGATCCAAATTAGCCATCACTTCGACTTGGAATTTATTCTCATTCAACCAATAGCGTTGGGCCACCAAATCTCCAGCTTGGGCAGCTTGGGGACCAGCATCCGTATTCAAGGTCTCATGCCCAATCGCTGTAATCTGCCGGTCGCGACTTAAGAGTTCCAAAGCTTCTAGCGACCAGCCTGGTGTCACCTCTACGCCTTCCTCGTTCTCATTGGTAAAATCAGCCTGAGAGTGAATCCGAGGGTACCAGCGTGATGAAAATGCCACAAAGGCACCCGCTGGGATTCGACCATACTCTGCCTCATAATCAAGAATGTCCTGCACCGTTACGGCATAGCCTGAATCTTGGGATACCTTGTCTTCAAGATGCAAGACATATAAAGGCAAATAGCGTTCCTTTAAAGGAATCTCGCTTAAGATACGTCCTCCAGCCATAAAGTGCGCTGGAGCATCAATATGAGTTCCATGAGAAGTCCCTAAAGTATACTCTCGATTATCCGATCCCGTTTCTTCTAGGGTCGTTAGGATTCGCTCTTTTAAGGGATTAAAGGCTTGATATATCGCCATATCCGAAGAAACATCATGCGTCAATGATTGCCATTTTTTTGATTTAAGAGCTTGTAATAATTCCTGTGTATTCATCAATTCATTAACCTCTTTCATTTATCGTTTTTTTAATGCGTTTACACGATCTAGCCAAGGGCTTCATCCTTGTAAAACAAGGCATCTTTATCAAAGACCGTTCCTTCAAACAAACAACTAAGCTAGATCACTCGAAAATGCTTCATACTTAAATCCAATATCCCGGCCGAGTGAGTAATAGAGCCGGAAGAAATATAATCTAGACCCAAATGTGCCAAATCTTGGCAATTATCCAAAGTAATATTCCCTGATGCTTCTACAATTGCACGACCGTCAATTCGTTGAAGGGCTTCTGTCATCTGCTCAATGGACATATTATCCAACATGATAATATCAACCTTAGCTTGAAGGGCTTGATCAACCATATCTAGATTCTCAACTTCCACTTCAATCTTATGCATATAGGGGTCTTGCTGCCTGACCAATTCAACCGCAGGCAGAATACCACCCGCCGCTGCGATGTGATTATCCTTCAACATTATCAAGTCCGATAAGCCAAAACGATGATTATACCCACCTCCGACTCGTACAGCATATTTTTCTAATTGACGTAGTCCCGGTGTCGTCTTTCGCGTATCCATTAACTTAATTCCGGTATTATCTAATGCGGTCACAAACCGATGGGTCGCTGTCGCAATACCAGAGAGCCGTTGGATAAAATTCAAGGCTAACCGTTCGCCAGTCAACAAGGTCGTTGCTAGTGCTGAAACTGTTACTAAGACTTGCCCCGGTTGAATGCTTGCTCCCTCTTCAATCCGCCAGTTAAACTTTGTATCCTCTTGTAGGCTAGAAAACACCGCTTCAAAAATTGACTGACCACAAAATATTCCCGCTTCCTTGGCCATTAAATCCACCTGGCCAGACTGACCTTTAAAGATAGCCTGACTCGCTAAATCTCCATACGGGGCATCTTCTTGTAACCCTCGACGGATCAATGCTTGGATCTCTTCTTGATCTAAAAACACCACCCACACTTCCTTTCCTTAAAGATAGTATATCATAAGCCGATGAAATTCGTCCTCCTAAAAAAACACCCACCCTTCCAGCAAGGCTAGAAAGGCAGGTCCTTATCGAGTGACAGCGATTCGTCACTCATTTCTTAATCTAGATGGGTTAAAGGCTCTGATTGAAGGACTACATCAAGAACTTCTACCCCTTGACGGTCATCTTCCAAAACCTTAAAGTTCCATTCCCCGACGCTAAAGCGGTCTCCTTTTTCAGGTATTTTCGCCAAATGATGCATGGCGAAACCATTAATCGTATGGTAAAGCCCCTTTTCAATTTGAGGCATATGTAATAAGACGAAGGCCTTCTCAGTCGAACAAGATCCATTGAACTGATAATGTTGGTCCGGAATCATAACTTCATAATCATTGATAATGACTTCATCTTCGTCCCAAATCTCCCCAACTAAAGCTTCCAGGACATCTTCCATGGTTACGATTCCCATCACACCCCCATGTTCATCGCGGACAACCGCCATATGGACTTTTTGCTTTTGCATCTTATGCAATAAACGGGCTAAAGTCATTGTTTGAGGTATAAATAGAACATCCGATAAAATGCTTTCTATGTTCGCTGTTGGATCATCTTCTAACTTAGCTCTTAAATAACGGTTAAAATCACGTTCATGTAAAACACCTAAGATATGATCAATCTGATCTTCATAAACAAGCAAGCGCGAATAAGGATTATCCATAAAAGTCTCATCGATAATTTGATCTGAATCTGCAATATCAACTGCCACCAGATCAACCCTTGGTGTAAGAATCGAGGCAACTGTTCGATCATCAAAATTAATCGCCGCCTTAACTAATCGGTGCTCATCCTTTTCAATACTTCCACCCAGACGGGCTTCATCCACCATAAATAGGAGTTCCTGCTCCGAAATTCCAGCTTGAGCTTTCAATGGAAGGATTCTTTTAATAAGCTTTTGCCATTGATTGATCAGCCAGACCAATGGTTTTAGCAGAAACATAATTGCCTTTAAGAAAGGAGCTGATAACTTTGCAATGGATTCCGGAGCTAACTTTGCGATAAGTTTAGGCGTAATTTCAGAACAGAATAATAAAATAATGGTCGTTAAAACCGTTGATAGGGTGGCTCCTTGCTTAGGAAACCAAGCCAATAAAACCACCGTTGCAATTGCTGAAGCCCCAATATTAACAATATTGTTGCCAATCAGAATCGTCGATAGCAAGGAGTCAAACTGAGACTGCAAGGCTAATGCCCGTTTCGCTTTCTTATCCCCGAGGTCTGCTTCATTTTTTAAACGAATCTGGTTTAATGAGGTAAAAGCGGTCTCTGACGCTGAAAAATAAGCTGAAAACAATACGCAAGCAATAAATAAAAAGATACTCCCGACATAAGAGTCATCCATTGAACAATTCCTCCCCAAAATTTTATTGATATTATCTCACCTTACTTTATCATATCCCAAACTATTTGTCCTATTAAAAGCTAATTGTTCAAAAATAAAAAGCGATACTGCAAAGTCCAATGATCTATTAATAAAAAATGGAAATAAGACATTCTCATCTTAATTGACTTCTAAAATGGCCTATTTCAATTTAAATCTAAGAATTGAAGAATAATGATAATTCAATTAGAATTATATGGCGAAAAATTAATACGTTAGATATAATTACTAAAAGGAGGTGAATTTGATTTTTACTCTTGTTTACAACGCGTAAAAGAGAAAGGAGCTTATTATGAAACCACTAAAGTCCCTACTATGTATTTGCCTGTTGCTATTAACATTCAACTTAAAAGCTTTTGCGGCTGAAGATGGGGTTTACCTAACCGATCAAGCGGAAAGCCCCATCCAACAAGTGCAATTTAGCGATTCCCAAATTTATCTAACGCTTAATCTGGATTCACAAGATGGTCGTGGTTTAATGATCCGCCTTCTTAGCGCTAGCGATGCAGTCACCAGCCTACTTAATCCTGAAGCTAATCAAGCAGACATTGAGAAAAAACAGAAAGAATTAGGCTTAGATTACCAGAGTAAGAAAGACCTGCTTGACATCCAAGATAATACCCGTGTCTCTGAGGTAATTGACCAACTTGAATCTTTAACCCCAGGGATCTACCCTTATTTCTCTACCGAGGGGCAATTAATTCTTAAGATCAGCCAAGCAGACATCAAAAAAGACGATCAAAAGCTCATTATCTCTTTATTTAATAATCCATTGCTCGAATTTGTCCTTGAGAATGATAGTCTGATCTATGATGATGTGACGCTCAATAAAGAATAAATAAAGTGATTTTAAAATAAAGAGGGTTAATGGAAGCATAAAACGCGTCCACTAACCCTATTTTTTATGCCAAAGTCACTTATTAAAGCAATGAAGTCAATTCCAGAAATTAGACTATAATCACTTTAGGTTTTAGGTCAAAAAAATAAACCAAGCGAGCTAACTTCGCCTGATTTCAAAATTGGATCATAAAGTTGATTTGACACAGATCCTTAATATTCCTAATATCGCCGGAGGGAATCGAACCCCCATCTAAAGAACCGGAATCTTTCGTGATATCCATTACACTACGGCGACCCAACAGCATATATTTTATAATACGCTATATTTACCCTATTTTCAAGAGTCTCTTTAACTTTAATCCAATAATTCAGATTTTCTTTTCAGCTAATCGATACATCCATGAATAAAACTAAGAAAAAACAAGGCATTTTAAGCCTTGTCTCTTCAAAAATCAAGTGTATTTATAGAACTTTAAGAACCGCTATCTTCCTAAAGCTCTTCAACCGCTGGAACATGGTTAAAGACAGCCAATAGTTTTTGTACAAGCGTCACTAACATGACTGCCAATAGCGTTGGTACGAGCCAGGAAAGCCCTTTGTTAGCCAGCGGCATCGATGCTCCTAATTGGGTCAGCAAGGGCAAGCGAAGGTTAAAAGTATGATACAGCATATCAATGAAGGGTAACACTACCGAGATAAAAGCAGCCACTTGATAAGTTAATTTTGAATAATTAAGTCGATCATGACTGATTCCCATAACAATTAATACTAATGCTACAGGATAGATGACGGTCAATACTGGTACCGAGAAAGCCAACAACTTGTTAAGACCAAAATTCGCAATTAAAAAGGAAAATAGTGTCCAGATATAGACCCATGTTTTATAGGATAATTTTTCATTGAATAATTTATAAAAATATTCGCCCCCGCTAGTTATCAAACCGACACAAGTCGTTAAGCAGGCTAAGGTGAAAATCATCGCCAATAGAACAACCCCAAAATTACCCAAGGCTAATCGAATAGAATCTGTTAAAACAACCGCTCCATTCTCTGCTCCTGGAATGCGAGCCGAACTGAGGGCTCCAATATAACTTAAACACGCATATACCGCAAATAAGACCGCCCCCGCCAATAAACCTGCTTTGACCGTATAACGAGTAACTTCTTTCTTATCTTTGATGCCAAAACGTTGAATGGCTAATGCAACCACAAAACCAAAGTTCAAAGCTGCGACCGCATCCATCGTGTCATAACCTGATAAGAATCCTTTAATCACCGCATTATCTGCATAATCTCCCACTGGCGCACTCACTTGCGAAGGAAGAAAGACAATTTTGATAAACATTAAGAAAATGAGTCCCAATAAAGTGGGTGTCAAATACTTACCTACTCGTCTTACCAACTCGTTTGGCTTAAGGCAAATCCATAAAGCAACCCCGAAGAAGACGAGAGTGTATAAAAAACGAGCCAAGCTAACATTCACTTGTTGACCCAGATAAGGGGCAATTGCCATCTCAAAAGGAACACTCCCTGCCCTAGGGATTCCTAAGCCTGGTCCAATCGAAAGATAGATCGCTGTCGTAAATACCAAGGAGAATAAAGGACCTACCCGATTCGCTAAATTAGTCAAACCGTCTGTCTTACCAACTACAATCGCTCCAACTACCGGGAAAACAACCGCCGTCACAGAAAACGCCAGGAGCGCTAACAGTGTTTGATTCCCCGCTTGATTACCCAGCAAAGGTGGAAAAATCAAGTTTCCTGCTCCAAAAAATAATCCAAACAACATGATCGAAACCTGCCAAAATTGGCTTCTAGATAACTTATTCATAAGCTTCCTCCTAAATCTATTTCAATTTAACCCATAAAAAAAAGCCCCTTGTCACGAATGACAAAGGACGAAAAATTCCGCGTTACCACCTTTATTCTTATATTTCCATAAGCGCTCAAGCATCCAACAATGCCGAGTATCGATAACGCCTACCAGAGCGGCAGTTCTTACTCTTATTCAGACCCGCAAGAAGAAAAATGATTTTCGTCTAAATGAGAAACATAAGCTCACACCCACCGCTTATTCTCTGAGCATTCTCATTAAGCTACTCTTTTTTTCATAATTTTTTAATTGTTAATTGATGGTTTCATTCTACCAAGTCTAAGGTAGACTGTCAATTCCATTTTCGAATATATTTTATTTTATTTTATTGGTTAACCGGTCCTACTTCTTTCATCCAACGCTCAAATTGAGCTTCAGTCGCATAAACCGAATGCCCTGGTTGAACCTGAAAAGACTGTACAGGATCTGTCACTTCTTCATGCTGATAAGGCACACGAATTCGTTTTTTCTCACTAATAGGATCTGGTTGCGGAACCGCAGATAAGAGCGACCGAGTATATGGATGCACCGCATGATGATAGATCTGATCGGCGTCGCCCATCTCAACAATCTTACCTCGGTACATGACAGCGATCCGATCTGAAATATATTTAACCATGGACAAGTCATGGGCAATAAATAAATAAGTCAGGTTCTTATCTTTTTGCAGACGTTTCATTAAGTTAACGACTTGTGCTTGAATCGAAACATCTAAAGCTGAGATCGGTTCATCAGCAATAATAAACTGTGGTTCTAATGATAAGGCCCGAGCGATGCCAATCCGTTGACGTTGACCCCCAGAGAACTCATGAGCATACCGATTGGCATGTTCACGGTTAAGTCCCACACTTTCTAATAGCTGTCCAATGACTTCCATCCGTTCTTTTTTATTCTTATGCAAACCATGAATATCGAAGCCCTCTCCAATAATCTCTGCCACTGTCATTCTGGGGTCGAGCGAGGCGTATGGATCTTGAAAGATCATTTGCATATTTTTTGACACTTCTTTGGGAGAGACTTTGGCTCCTTGACCATTCACTAATTTACCATCATAGTAGACTTGACCATCCGTAATATTATAAAGCCCAATAATCGAGCGACCGGTAGTGGACTTTCCACTCCCTGACTCACCAACCAATCCAAGAACTTCCCCTTCATAAATATCAAAGGAAACATCATCTACGGCTTTAACCGTCTGCCCCGATTTACAAAAATATTGCTTCAGGTTCTTTACTTCTAGTAATTTTTTACGCATCGGTTAAAACTCCTCCCTCTTCTTGAACAAATCGGTCGATTCGTCGTTGAATAATTTCTGGTACTTGAACTTTTGGCGCTTGGGGATGCAAGAGCCATGTCTTAGCATAATGATGGTCGTTTACTTTAAACATCGGTGGTTCTTGTTCATAATCAATTTTCATGGAATAGCGATTTCGAGGCGCAAAAGCATCGCCTTTAGGCGGATTAATCAGATTAGGGGGTGCCCCAGGAATCGTATAAAGCTCTTCACTATCATCACTTTCTAAATCTGGCATTGACCCTAATAAGCCCCAGGTATAAGGATGTTTTGGATTATAGAAGATTTCATTAACATCACCATATTCAACAATCTGTCCGGCATACATGACTGCCACACTATCAGCCACATTCGCCACGACCCCTAAGTCATGAGTGATAAAGATCATCGAGCTGCCAGTCTTTTCTTGGATATCTGCCATCAATTCCAAGATTTGAGCTTGGATTGTCACATCAAGGGCAGTCGTCGGCTCATCCGCAATTAATAGTTGAGGTTCTGCTGCTAAGGCAATCGCAATAACAACCCGTTGTCGCATTCCTCCTGAAAACTCGTGCGGATATTGGTCGAACCGTGCTTCTGGATTTGAAATTCCTACCAATTCGATAAGTTCTAGTGCACGTTTGCGAGCATCAGCGGCCGAAACGTCCTTACGGTGATGAGTAATCACTTCGGTAATTTGTTTTCCGATTTTAATCGTTGGATTTAGGGCGGTCATTGGATCTTGGAAGATCATGGCGATTTCATTACCTCGAACATGGGTCATTTCCTTTTCAGATAACTTCAATAAATCACGCCCATTAAAAAGGATCTCTCCAGAATCATATTGACCAGGTGGCTGTGGGATCAAACGCATGATTGCGTTGGAAGTCACACTTTTACCAGACCCAGACTCTCCCACAATGGCCAGCGTTTCTCCTTTTTTCAGAGAAAAGTCCACACCACGAACAGCTTGCACACGGCCCGCAAAGGTCTTAAAAGACACTGCAAGGTCCTTTACTTCTAAAATAGTTTCAGTCATGGTCTTTCCTCCTATTTTCTTAATTTTGGATCTAAGGCATCACGAAGCCCATCACCTACCGCATTAAAAGCGAAGATGGTTAGCGAGATCAATAATGCTGGGAATAGTAAGCGCCAAGGAGCCGTTAGAATTGCCTTAGCCCCTTCTGAGGCCATCGTCCCCCATGAAGACATAGGTGGCGTAACCCCCAGTCCCAAGAAGCTTAAATATGATTCAGTAAAAATAGCCCCAGGAACAGATAGCGTCATTTGAACAATGATTATTCCCATCGCATTTGGAACCAAGTGACGACGAATCAAATGCCCTGTACTCGCCCCTAAGGTCCGAGCCGCTAGAACATATTCTTGATTTTTTAATGATAGGACTTCGGTCCGAACAATTCGTGCCATAGAGATCCATCCGGTAATGGTCATGGCTGCAATCATCGGTACTAGCCCTTGCTTCATAACAACCAGAAGCATGATAACTATTAAAAGATAAGGAACGGCATTGAGCACATCACAGATACGCATCATCAAGTTATCCACCTTACCACCTGCAAGACCTGCGATACTTCCGTAGACAACCCCAATTAAGACATTGACCAAGGCAGCCGACAAACCAATAAAGAGAGAGATTCGCGCACCCACCCAGGCTCTGACAAAGATATCACGGCCTAAATTATCCGTTCCAAACCAGAACTGGCTACTTGGTGCAGCATTATATTGACTGGTCTGCTCACTGTAAGTATAAGGTGAAAAGATTGGAACAAAGATAGCCATTAAGGCTACAATCACCAATACCACTAATCCAAACATGGCTAATTTATTTTTCTTAAAGGTTAAAAATACTTCCTGCCAGAAAGATACGACTTTATCACTTAGAACGTCGGTCTCTGATTCTGTAATTCCCACTAATTGGAAGTCATCATTTGAAAATACTATTTCTTCCATTACTTATCAGCTCCTTCTAAGTCAATTCGTGGATCAATCAAGGCATTTAAAACATCAACTAGAATAATCATTCCTAAAAGAACAATTGCATAAAAGACAGTGACACCCATAATAACGGTATAGTCCCGATTGTTAATACTGGTCACAAAATGGCGACCCAATCCTGGAATTGAGAAGATATTCTCAATCACAAAGGTCCCCGTTAAAACCCCTGCTGTTAATGGACCTAAGTAAGTCACAACAGGAAGTAACGCGTTCCTTAAGGAGTGCTTAAAGACAATCTGCCAGCGACCTAAGCCCTTAGCATGTGCTAGCTTCACATATTCAGAGGTATTCTGTTCTAAAAGACCTGAACGCGTCATCTTGGCAATACTTCCCATATAGGTTAAGCCCAGAGCAAAGGTTGGTAGAACCGTATGCATAAAAGATTTCCATCCACTAATCGGTAAGAGGCCTAATTTTAAGCCTAAGAAATACTGGGATAACCCCGCTAATACGAAGGAAGGAATCGAAATTCCTAAAACCGAAATAATGGTGGCTAGATAATCACCGGCACGATTATGATACATAGCGGCAATCACCCCTAATAGGATCCCGCCGCCTACTGAGATTAAGAGGGCTTGTAGACCTAATTGAACCGACACAGGGAAAGACTCCCCGATCATATCATTAACAGACCGACCCCGATATTTCATGGATTCACCAAAATCGAAAGTCGCAACCTTTTTAACATAATTACCATATTGTACATACCAAGGATCATCTAAACCATAAGCCTCGTTCAACTGTTGTTGAATCGCAGGTGTTATAACCTGTTGCTCACTTGCAAAGGGATTTCCAGGTGCAATCCGCATTAAGAAAAAGGTGACTGTCACAATCACTAAGAGTGTTATTAACGCATAACCGATGCGTTTTAAAATATATTTTAACATTTTATCCTCCTTTATTATCCACTCGCAAAATAAAACCTAGGCATGGGTGGATAATCTTGTCCTTAGGTTATCCCAAGCATCGTTTAAACTTCATTGGCGTCCATACAATGAGTGGGTATCAAGTATAAAAGGCAACCTAGCAGAAGCTAAGTCGCCTAATTCTTAAAATCAGCCCGGTCTATTCTGCTTCTACATCAACATATTTTAAGTTGATGTTTCCTAATGGGTCTGGATGCATATTCTTCACATGATCCTTACAAACTGAGTTATTAGTATAGTAGTATAGTGGGATAACTGGCATTTCTTCCATCATTAAGGCTTCAGCTTGTTTTAAGACATCTAAACGTTCTGCTGAATCCGAGATCGTTGCCGACTTATCAATTAATGCCTTGAACTCATCATTTTCCCAACCGGTATCATTGTTACCTGTATCCGCTGTACGGTACATATCTAAGAAAGATACCGCATCGTTAAAGTCTGCAATCCAACCCAAACGTCCAACTTGGTAATCTAATTGGGTTAAACGATCAAGGTATACTTGCCATTCAGTTGAATCGATTTCTGAATTAATTCCTAATTCACGTGCCCAACCTTCTTGAATGTATTGAGCAATGGCTGAGTGAGCTTCACTGTCATTGATTGAGATCTTAACGGTGATTGCACTTGGATCATCAATACCCAATTCTTCCATTCCCTTAGCTAGATATTCTTTCGCTTTTTCAAAGTCCGCATCCTTCATATAGCCACGATCTTCTCCAAAACCTTCAACAGCTGGAGGTACGAGTCCTAAAGCGGGTTCTTGACCACCCTTGGTGATATTTTCAACCAAACCTTTACGGTCAATCGCATTAGCTAAGGCTAAACGGATATTCTTATTACCTGTCACTTCATCAGTCACATTAACCTTATACCAGTAAATCGCTGCATAAGGGTTAGAATCTAAGTCGCCAGATTCTTTATAGCGGTCGATATAATCAAGTGCTACCGTACCATAAGGAGCTCCTAAATAATCTAGGTTTCCTGCTTCATATTCGTTATTAGCCGTTGTTTCTGATTCAATAATTTGAACATTCACACGATCTAATGCCACATTATCGGCATCCCAATATTCTGGGTTCTTTTCAAGTGTGTAGTGACTATTATGTGCCCACTCTGATAAGAGGAAAGCACCATTCGTAACATATTCTTCGCCCGCATCAGCTGCCCAATCTTTATTGGCTTCAACCGTTGCTTGGTGAACTGGTTTGTAAGTATAGAATGCAGTTAATTCTAAGAAGTAAGGTGTTGCATTGACTAACTTAACTTCTAGGGTAGAATCATCAAGAGCCTTCACGCCTACAGCATCTGCTTCACCTTCACCACGGTTATAAGCTTCAGCACCTTCAATTGAATAAAGGATTGACGCATATTGTGACATCGTTTCTGGATTTAAAACACGTTTCCAAGCAAATTCGAAATCACTGGCCTTTACAGGATCGCCATTAGACCATTTCGCATCAGATCTTAGTTTAAAGGTATAGACTTTGCCGTCTTCACTAATATCCCAAGACTCTGCAACCCCTTCAATGACTTTTCCATCTGGGTCTAATCCCGTTAGTCCTTCAAAGACATTCTTGATAACAGCTCCAGATGTACTATCCGTCGCCAAGCCTGGATCGATGGTTGGTGGCTCAGTATTGATGGATAAGTTCAACTCTTTAGCTCCTTCAGCATGAACTGCTCCCGGCCAACTAAGTAAATTCGACAAAGAAAGCATTAAGGCAAATAACAGCTTTAATGTTTTTTTCATTAAAATTCCCCCTCGTTCATTTGTTTTTAATGTTTGATAGTAATATAAAGGTTAACAGAATGATTGTCAAGCTTTTTTGGCATTTTTATGAGTTTTTGATTAATTTTATTAAAGAAAACGGTTAAATTATCAACTCTAAAAAATAGCTAACCTTATACAAAGCTTAAACTATATTTGAAGATAAATCTCTTTAGCATAATGAGTATTGCATCTTAGTGCGTTTCCCATTAACCACAGAACGTTCAAGCTGATGGTGATAATTCAGCTAAATCTCGAGTCTTTCCTAGTTCTAGTTATTCATTTCTTAGATAGGCATCCAATTGACCTTCATTAACTTTTTTTATCTTAAATATTACGCCGCAAACATGTAAATTAATTAACTAGATCTATCAATCCTCTCATATAGATTATTTAATCACCCAAATAAGACTGACTTATAAAAAATGAGCGTCTCAATCGGTCAAATTCACCAATCAAAACGCTCACTTAATTTAATATAGATTAACCATCGGTTTAATCGAAAACAAATGCAGATCTGAATCACGTTTTATGACACTATAGCCATTCTAAAGAACTATTAAAAATTCTCATTCGTATTATTAATTGATCATTGTTAAGCTGAGAGATTTATAACACTGTCGAACTTATCTTTATTTTCTTGGTAAAGATGATGCGTCACAAAGATAGCTGTTAATTTTGGATCATTAAGAATCCGATTCTCTAGTTTTAACGCAGTTTCTTTATCAAGATTTGCTGTTGATTCGTCTAGGAGAATTAATTTATCTTCATTTCCACTTAACAAAGCCCTAGCAAATGCAATTCTTTGTTTCTGACCACCTGATAAATTCTTACCATGTTCTTCAATCATTTCCTCAGCTTTTAAAAATTGATCGATTTCTAATTGATGAATCAGTTGCGACAAATCATAAGTATCTGCATCTCCTTTAAGGTCTATATTATTATCTAATGTATCATTGAATAAATAAGGCTCTTGCGAAATATATATTATCCTCTCCCGCAAGTTTTTTAAATCTCGCTTCAATTGAGTCGCCCCATCAAGCAAAATTTCTCCCGAAAACTTATCGATTTTACCTGATATGAGATTTAATAAGGTGGATTTTCCGGAACCACTTTCTCCTACAAGTGCATATTTATTACCCTTGCTAAACGTTAAATTTAAATTTTTAAATATTATTTTACCATTTCTTTTATACGATATATTTTTTAATTCAAGACTTGTGCTAAAACTGAGGCGACTTGATATTGACTCATTTTGATCGACTATATTCTTCTCAAAGTCTTCATACTTTTTAAAATAGACATCAGTTGATCTTACTACAAACAAATTTGAAGTCATTTGAGATACTGAATTAAAGATATTTGAAGCGATATTTCCTGTACTAGATGTGGACCCTATTGTCACAATCCTTAAATAAGCTAAAATACCCGTTTGGATGCCTATTAGTACTTGACAAAGTATATTTGTCGAACCAATAAATCCTTGTGATACAGCCATCGTCCGAGCATACAATACATTACTATCAGCTAACGATTTAGATATTTTTCTAATACGATTCTTCATTTTAGAAAATATATTATAATTGTAGTATTCATCGTAACCGCTCACCGTATCTTGTAATTCAGAAGAAAAACTCTCATTCGCTTGAGTTAACATTAAAGTGGCATTATTCATTTTTCTTTCAAAAAGTTTCGGTACTAGCATCATGATAGCCATTAATATAAACGTCCCTACTACTAAACTATAGTGATAAGTAAGCAATGCAATTGTAGATACAACACACAAGATTAAATTATTTATAAAAGAAAAATATTGTTCAATTCCTTTCTCAGCAATCTCCCGCATATCTGTATTCAACCAAGAAATATAAACCCCTTCATTTTTACCTTTAAAATTTTGATAAGGTGTGTTAGCAATTCGATTAGCTATCTCCTGGCGAATATCACTAACAATTTGTTGAGTTGTCCTTTCTTGAAATGGCGATAAAAAGAAGTTAATAATAAAAAGCAATCCCCACATTCCAAAACTTGCAAGATTCCAAATAATAAATTCTTTAATATGCATCTTTACCAAGGAATCTAGAGAGAAAGTGAGCATAATCGAAGAACCTGTAGTTAAGAGAGAAATGCAAATGTAGCCCAAACAGATTAAAAAGTTTCGTCCTTTATATTTGTGTATGTATTTCTTAATCATAGTATTTCCTCCATATTCAAAAATCAATTTTAATTTCTACAATTAATAATTTGAATTAATTTACTTAGTTCCTTTTCACGATTCAAAGATGTATGGCTTGTTTTATTTTTTAATTCACTTAATTCACTTAATTCACTTAGTTCGCTTAGTTCGCTTAATTCGCTTAATTCGCTTAATTCGCTTAATTCTTTTAACTCCTTCAATTCTGAAAAATCTTCATAAGAATTAAAACCGATCACTTTTACTCCTAATATTTGAGATAGCTTTGACAATTTATTTTTCATATTAATCTTCCTCCTAATTATTTATTGATCAATTGATACGCTTTGTTATACACAAAATATCGCCCAGCACTCCCTTCTTCAAAGGTATCGTTATCAAGTTCGGGGTCAATATTTTCTTCACATAGAAGCATAACTTTTAGATTAGAAATCGATTGATTTAACCAATCCTTATTTTGAGTAAAGTCATAAGCTGTTAGAAATACGTCTGTCAATCCAGCTAATCCACCAAAATTCTATATATTTTAATGTTATATATTGCTTCATTAGCTCCCTCCTCACTTTCCATTTTATCTAAATTGCTTTATACTATCTGTATGTTGAATATATGAAACAACCTAGAAGGGATAATAATATGGATAAAGATTTTGGGGGTACCTTTAGGAAACTTCGAGAAGGAAAAAATATCAAAATAAGTGCAGTATGTGATTCGAGTATTTCAAAATCAATGATTTCTAAATTTGAAAGAAATATTTCAAGCATTTCAATATCAAAATTCTTCTATTTGCTCGATAAAATTCATGTAAGACCCGCCGAATATGATCTGGCTCTTAATGAATTTTATCCAGACGGCTTCCAAATGCTTTTATCTGATGCTACCCATTATTTTTTTGAAAAAAATACACATATGTTACAAATCCTTTCTGATAAAGAACTTACCTTCTATCAGGAAGAAAAGCGACAAATGAGCTTATTAAACCACTTAATGATTGAAGTTATGATAGCAATGTTAGAAGAACGCCCATTAAGTAAAGACAAAGATTTTTCACCAATCACAAGTTATTTATTTAATTGTGAAAATTGGGGATACTATGAACTTGTTCTATACGGAAACACTATGGGACGTATGAAGATTGAAAATGTTTTATTATTTTCGAAAAATTTACCTAGTAAAACACTATTGATGAGGGACTCTGGACAACTGTACAGCATATATATCAATCTAATGACCAATACACTCTCTCTATGCATTAATTCAAAATTAAAAAAAGATGCTGAATATTTTCTTAAGGCACTCGATCAATTAGAAATAGACGATACCATGTTGTTTGAAAAATTACTTCTCAAATATTATAGGGGACTCTATAATATACAATTTTCCCAAAACCCAATGGAAGGAAGAAAAGCGGTATCTGAGTGCTTAACCATCCTAAAAACGCTCAATTCATCAAATCTATACCTCATTTTCAAAAATGAGGTTGATTCAATCCAGATTTAATATATTCAACTTTAATCAAAAAATATTTTATCGTTATATATTAATATTGAAAGGAAGGATATTATGAAAACAGTTTTAAATCTACAAGCCAAGAAACCACAAAATAAAACCAACGGTCTAGTCATTACATGGAAATGCTCTGTTTCTAATTAATTCAATTTCGTTAAATACACCAGCAATTTAAAAAGCTTAGAGTTACAATTGAAAACTCTAAGCTTTTTAAACTTCCAAAGTAGATAGAGTTGATGGAAGATTTCTAACTCCTTCAACCCTATCTTTTTGATTTTAAAAAAATTAATCTATGCTATTCGCTAGTCACAAATTAGTCAAACATTTCATTGAGAGTTCCTCAAAATTATGATTCATTCATAAGGCTAATAAAACAAATAAAACAAAACTTAATTTGAATTTTTGGAACTCACTTCTCATTTTATTTATTCCGCCAACTCTCCCTGAGTGGCATTCAAATACATTAGGGTCACTTCTTGACCGTCTGTTTCTAATTCTTGGACCAAGATTAGGCCTACCTTATCCGCATAATAATAGCGTAACGGTCGCATACCGTCCTGAGTTTCTTCGAGAACAACGACATTAGAATAGACCGTTGATCCAATGGCGACTTGATCTACTTGTTTGATAAAAGATAGACTTTTTTCATTTTGATAACCGGACCTAAAATGACTGCCAACTGCTAATCGGGCCGGCAAAATTAAGGACGCACTTGCCCCACTAGCTTGAGGGGAATATCGTAAGTCTTGAACCTGATCGTAGGGGTCAATACAGGCTAATTCATAAAGACCATCTGCACGAATTTGGTAAATATAGGCGACTGCTTTTTGATCGGTAAATTCTGCCACTTGAAAGATCCCTTGATCGTCCGGTCGATACTCTAAGATGATATTTTTATTGATAAAGGCTTGACCTTGACCAATATACTGATAATTCATAAACTGGGAAAATGGCAAAATCGCATAATATTTTTGGGTATCCAAGGTAACTGGACGATCATTTTCTTCAAGGATGGATTCATCCGTTTGTTCCGATTCATTAGTGGATTCTTCCAGTTCATCAATCACTTCTCCTGAATTTAAGTCAACCGCATTTATGGAATGAGGAGTGCTTACTAAAGCGAATAACCACCCAGCAAGCATTACAAGCCGAAGATATCGCCGCTTGTTAAAATCTTTTATTGACATCCTAACTCCCCCTCATTCTCCATTCAAGATGCCTTAATTATAGCATACTCCTATTCGATGGGAGTGAGAAAGTCTAGAAAAAAACATGAACTTCCGCCTTCAATCATGAATTTTTTGTGAAGTCTGCCTTTGCTTTCTACTAGTTTTTATAAGCATTTATTGATATGCTTAGAGTGTAGTTCAATTAATCAATTCATTAAGGAGTGAAACTATGACAGACTGTCTATTTTGTCGTATCATTCAAAGTGACATCCCATCAACTAAGGTTTATGAAGATGAAGATGTCTATGCCTTTCTAGATCTTAGCCAAGTAACGCCTGGCCATACTTTGGTCATTCCCAAACAACATGTCAGTGATATTTTTGAGTATGATCAAGAATTGGCTGCAAAAGTCTTCAGCCGAATACCAAAAATTGCTCGAGCTATTGAAAAAGGTCTACCTGGTGTAAAAGGTCTCAATATTCTTAATAACAACCGTGAGGTGGCTTATCAATCCGTCTTCCATTCACACATCCACCTCATTCCAAGGTATCAAGAAGATGAAGGTTTTGGACTTAAGTTTGTCAATCACGCTGATCAATACCAGGCGGAAGACTTACAAAACATCGCCAGATCAATTGCCGAACAGATTGAGGATTAAGCTATGAAAGGATCATCATTTATACAAGGGTTCTGGACAGGCTTAGGACTCGGTGTCTTAGCTGGACTCATGAATGCCAAACGGCCAGGACGCGAAACTCGCCAACTCCTTCGCCTAAAAATTGATCGAACGAGCCAAGATGTCCATGATCTACGTTTTAGTTTGGACAATCTTAGTCAGTCCATCCAGCATCTTTCAAAGGAAGGAATTTTATCGGTAAATGAAGCGGTCGAGGCTGTTAGTGAAAGTCTCAGACACTTCCAAGAAGAAAATCAACCTCGTTTAAAACGAGTCAAAGCTCAGGTCAATCGACTGACAGACACCCTTCAATCAGAAAAAGAGAAATTTACTAAGGAAGTATAATAAAAGATTGATCTTTTTGTTAATTTTTCCTTGGAATCCACCATTTAATAACATTAAATGTTATTATAATAAAGTGAAAGACAATAACTTATAGGAGTGAAGTATCATATGAAAAAATCTATCCGTCGTTTTATTTTAACGGCTTCTAGCTTAGTCTTCTTAAGCTTACCTGTTGCTAATGTGGCTGCCCAAGATGGCGTCGTTGCTAAGATGGGAGACACTGAATTTACAGCAGCCGATTTGTATGAAGATATGAAAGAACAATATGGATCCGTGACCTTACGCGCGAAAGTCATTGAAAAAGTATTAGAAAATAATGTCAAAGATCCAGCTGCATGCAAGAAAGAAGCCGGCGAAGAAGTTAAAAAACAAATCGACGAACTAGGTGGCGAAGAAGTCTTCAATCAATTCTTAGCTTATCAAAAACTAGGAACAATTGAACAATACGAATATCAATTATATATTCGCAATATGCTAAAAGAAGTTGTAACTCAACAAATTGATCTATCCGACGAAGCCATTCAAAACTTCTACGACAAAGATTACCAACCAAAGATGGAAGCTCAACACATCCTAGTTGATACGGAAGATGAAGCCAAAGCAGCCATCAAACGAATCAACGATGGTGAAGAATTTGATGCCGTAGCTAAAGAGGTCTCAAAAGATGGCTCAGCTAAAAACGGGGGTCTGCTCTCACCATTCACCAGTGGTCAAATGGTTAAAGAGTTTGAAGATGCGGTTAAATCCTTAAAGAACGGCGAGATGACCCAAGAACCCGTTAAATCAAAATTCGGTTTCCACGTTATTAAAGTCATCAATAATGGAGAGAAAAAACCACTTAAGGACAGCAAAGATGAAGTTGTTGAAGCTTATAAAGATGCTAAATTTGCTGATCAACAATTCACTTATGGTATTGTTGGTGAATTAATCAAGAAATCCGATCTTAAGATCATGGATGATAGCTTGAAGACAGCCGTCGATGACTTATTATCACTCGCTGATCAAAAAAATAAACCTGAAGAAGACAAGAAGGAAGAAACAAAAGAGGATAAAAAAGAAGATAGCGACCAAGCTGCTAGCGAAGAAGGTCAAGAATCTGCAGAAGAAACGCAAGAATCTCAAGCAGAATAAACCATTAAACCCATTAATAATAGCTAGATGTGCTATATAAAGAGAGACTGTGATTTCGATTAATCACAGTCTCTTTTCTTTATCTAAAATTCGGTTTATAGAAAGATCGACGATCTAATGGGTAGATTTGTGCACTCTCTTCACCTGGTTGCGTACGTTCCAAGGCTTGTGAGATCATATTAATCGTCGCATCCATATTATCAATTTGATGCAACACTTCGGCTTCTAATAGCTTAGGTTGGACCGGACTTCCATATTCTAACTTACCATGGTGGGCTAGAATTAAATGCTTCAGGCATAAGACCGGCTCACTGTCTGGATCAAGCGCTAGCTTCTGACATGTATCCTGAATCATTTCATCCATAATCACAATATGGCCTAATAATTTTCCTTTAAAGGTATACTCCGTTGAGATCGGTCCCGATAATTCATAGATCTTACCCACATCATGAAGAATCAAAGCCCCAATTAACAAAGATTGGTTAATTTGAGGATAATACTCAATAACCGTCTTTGCTATACGAAGCATAGATACCGTATGATAGGCCAAACCTCCCGATAAGGCATGATGATTCCGCTTAGCTGCCGGATAAGTATAGAAGGCCTCTTCATGATCTGTCAAAATCTTACGAACAATACGGTTAATGGTTGGCTCATGAATCTGAAAAAGAGCCTCATTAATCATCTCTTTCAAGTCTTCCTTCTTCAGACTAATACGCTCTAAATATAAGGCGGGATCATTTGGCTCGCCCTCCTCGGCTAAGCGTAAAGCTTTAATCTTCACCTGTGGGGTCCCCTGATAGGTATCACGTTCCCCTCTTAAAAAGACCACCCGCCCTACCTGGAATTTTTCAATTTCTTCCTCACTTGCTGACCAATACATGCCATCCATGGCTCCGGATCGATCCTGAAAGCGAAAGGCGATAAATGGATTCCCATTACGGGCAATACGACGATCAGCCCCTTTAATTAAGACATAAATGCCAAATTGATCGCCTTCTTTGATATCGTATAATTTTGCCATTTTTTACTCCTTTTTAGACTTACTTGCTTCAACCGTTTCAACATATTGATTCAAATCAATCTGATGATCATTGGCTAACATTTCTTGTGCTTGTTGATCAAAAGTAAAGAAAAGTACCTGGTGATTTTGACTCACTTTTTGTAAGACTTTATACATACTAGTCTTCCGAACTTCATCAAAATTAACAAAGGCATCATCAATCATAATTGGCATCTTAACCATTCGAGAAGCCGTCGCAATGAAGGCGAGTCGCAAAGCTACATACAATTGTTCAAGTGTGCCCTGCGATAATTCATGGGGTTCAAAAAGAATATCCGAAAATTGTCGAACCTTTATTCCCTTTTTATTCAAATTAATCTGCGTATAACGGTTATAGGTCAATAATGAAAATATTTCGTTGGCTAACTGATTCATTTCCGGTAAAGGATTATCAAAACCTTGTCGTAATGTGCGATAAATTAGGTCCATGGCTATTCGCTTCTTCGCCCATTGTTGATACAGTTGAATGATCTCACTCTTCTTATCAGCCAATTCTTGGATTAGTGTTTGATAGGAGCCATCTTGTTCTAATTGATTCATGCTCACCGCTAAGTCCGCTCTTTGATAGAGATAGGGTTGTAATTGAGCTTTTAATTGATTAAGTTGATTCTGCTCTTGATTATAAGATTCAATTAAACGCTGTTTACTAGTTATCGCTTCTAACTCTTCTTCATACCCCACCATTTGATCTGCATAGAGCTGTCGTTTGGCTTTTAACTGGTCTACTTCTTGATTGACCCGTAATTTTTGTTGGAAGTCAACCTCATCAAAAGCATTGGTTGCTTGATATATTGCTTCAATCTGCTGCTGCTCTTCCTTAATCTTTTTGCTTTGCAGCTCGATCACTTCTTCAGCATTTTGACGGCGTTCTTCCATCGCCTTTCCACGTTCCATTTGACGAGCCAGCGAAGCTTCAACTTCTTCCACATGCTGAATCAGAGGTCGTGTTGGTTGTTCTTCAAATGGAAAACGTTGGAGCAATTCTTGAATATGATGACGCCAATCCAATATTTCAACCTGTAAGTCACTCAACTCTTGTTCATATTGGTCTCTCATCATCAACACCTGACGGTATTCCTTGGCTGGATTAGACTTCAAAACCAAGTCCACTTCGGCTGTTGGATAAAAGCCAAGTTGCACTAGCCAATTTTGCAGACGACTTTCTAAGGCTTGAATTTGAGTCTGACCTTCTCTAAGTGCAGCTTCTCGATCGTTAATATCACCACCAAGGGCGTTGGATCGTTCCTGATACTGCTGGTCTTTTTGCTTTAATTCTTGCATCTTTTCAATAATGGGACTATTTTGATAGTGATTTTTAGCTTGTTGATGCCGGATAAAAATATAAATACCACTCGCAACGGCCAATCCCATCAGGACTATCGCTGGCCACTTAACGACTTGACTATCAAAACGAAATCGATTAAAAACAAACAAAATAGCGGCAAAAACAAATAACGTCATTGAAAGGCCATAATGCTTCCAAGAAGTCGTTTCAGATAATTGAGCCTTCTCATTAAGTCGTTGGTTTTCCAACTGAGCATACTGGTGTCGAACCGTCCCTGAATAAGTTTGTAATTCTCGACGCTGATCGATAAATACTTTACGCTGAGCTTGTAGGGTCTCTTGCTGTCCCCTAGCTTGATCTAACTGTGCCTTTAATTCAATCCCATTTTCAATTTCTGCGGAATAATTTTGTACCTGTAAAAGCTTTTCTGGATAAAACTGGCCCTCTTGGGCTAGGCGAGCAAGTTGGTTCGTCTGTTCTTGAATCCGCTCTTGAACATGTTCGAGTCGTCCCTGAACTTCCTTAATATGGGCAGTTTCTCGTGCCCACTGACGCCTTTCTTCTTGGTGATTCTTTGCCCAATTCAACCGCGTTAAAGCAGTCATCTCATGGTTGATGTTGCGAATCCGCTCTTCCATCTGAGTGATTAAGGCTTGGCCTTCACTTTGAATCTTCAAAGAATGGGCTAGCTGCTCAGGTAATTGAGGATCCATTTCGGTATACACTAACTGATCTAAGCGATTAGCTGCCTGCTGATCTTTAACATAGATATCATACCTTCCCATCAACTTATCAATTTGGCTGAGTGACTGTTCCACTTGGGTAATAGCCTCGTTAGTCTCATCGATCTTGAGTTGACATTCCTTGGACTGCTGCACTAATTGATCATACTGGTCCATCTTCCCTTTTAGAGTATCGAGGGCTTTCGCCAAGGATTCATAATCTTTTAAAGCTTGGTTTAAAGCAGGTTTTTGTCCCTTGGGTTTAAACAGTGCATCGGATTCCTTCTCAAATTCTTTGGCTACCGACAAGAATTTATCCGATCCAAGGGTGCCAATCGATAAGAAATAGTCACTCAGCTTATCTGAATCGACATTGGCTAATTCCTGTAGATTCTGCAATGAAAAAGCATAGAAAGCATCAAAGAGATTCTCATCTAACCCCCCTAAAACAATATCTAAACTATCTTCAGCTAAATCCGTCCCCTCTTGATCAGTTACTTTTAATCCATCAAGTGTTCGTTCTACCCAAACCGTTCCCAACTTGGTCTCGGTCAAGAGGATTCGTCCTCCATAAACATCAGCCATCTTCGGCTCGTAGCGATTTATTTGATTCACACGGTAACGCTTATCTGGAAAACCAAATAAGATACTTCGGATAAAGGATTGCAGGGTTGATTTTCCGGCTTCATTTTGACCGTAGAATAATTGCAATTGATCTTCTAATTCAAAATGCTGATCTACCCACTTCCCATATCCATAAATATCTAACTTTTTAATTTTCATCGCGCTTCACCTCCTCCGAATCAAAACCAATAGCTTGAATCATCAATTCCTTAGCCGCTGCAACATTCTCTGCTCTCAAGGATTCCTCTAACTCTAATTCAGCTAATCGTTCCTTCACGATGGGGTGCTTGAAAAAATCTGCCATGAGTCGGTCATACATTTCACCAGACTCTAACTGGTGACAGGCCGATTGGAAGCTCTCCTTAAGAGTAGAATCATATTCAAAAGCTTTAAATACCATGGACCGCTCTAAACGAACTGCAACCAATTGGGTAAAGGCTTGATCTGTTACTGAACCTTCACCCTGAATAACTGACTCTAATTCACCCGACTCAATCTGTTCTTGCAAAGCTAAATCTAACCGCTGGGCTTGTGTCAAGATAATACTCAGTAGTTGTGACCGACCCGTTTCTTCTTGACGCATTTGGTAGACAGTCAAAGTCTGCTGCAAACGTTCAACCACGTCTTGCAGTTGCCAGTGTCGCTGAACTTCAATTTCTTCGATCTGCCACTCAATAGGAGCAAATTCAACAAAATCTAACTGATTGGGTCGATCCTTGAATAAGCTCACTAAGTAGCCTCCCTTAGGACCCACCTCCAAGCGATTACGTCCTTGAAGCGTCCCCGCATAACAGATCATTGGAGTCTGATTCAAGCAGGCCTCTTGATGAATATGACCTAACGCCCAATAGTCATATCCTTTGTCAATCATTGTCTGCCGAGTAAAGGGAGCATAATGATCCAGCTTTCCTTGCTGCGTTTTTTGAGCCCCATGGTAAAGGCCAATGACGAAATCAGTCTGATGAGGATTCTTAGGAAAATCTGCGATCATCTCTCGATCGATCCAACGATTACAGTAGGAGAAGCCATAGATCCTCACACTTTGTCCATTTTTTAATTCAATATCCACATAATCGACTGCTTCTTCAGTAAAGACATAGACATTATTAGGATAATTAATCAATGCCTGATTTGACTTAAGATAATCATGATTCCCATGGCAAAGTACTACTGGAATTTCAGCATCTGCTAAACGCTTTAATTCCTGCATCAAAAAATGTTGAGCATAGATGCTCTGCTGATTGGTATCGTATAAATCTCCCGCTAAAACAACTAAGTCAATTGTTTCGCGAATGGCATACTGAACGGCTTTTTTGAGAGCCGTAAAAGGCGCTTGTACCAAAGCTTGTTTTAAATCCGCCGATTGTTTGTCCATCCCCAAAAAGGGGCTATCTAAATGTAGATCGGCCAAATGTAGTAACCGCATTGCTCTTTCCTTTCTAGTCTTGAACGATATTCCTTGATAAAAAGCAACTGAAAGTCTCTTGATCACGATGTAAGATCAAAAACTTCAGTTGCTTCACAAAATGTTACGGTGCTGTTATCAACAAAAGCTGCTATCAAAGGATGCCCCTGACATTTCATCCAATGATAAAATGATGTCAGTTTAAGCATCCAATCAGTCGATAACTCTTCCAGATCCATAGTCCGTTATCTGTAGCGCCCCATTTCACTAGCTCATCATGCACAGCTATCTATTATCTTTTTCCTTTTTTCATTGATCCTATCTTAATCACTTAATAGTCCATCAATGATATTTAATAGCTCAATTTTATCTTATCAATTTATCAAGACATTTTCAATTAAAAACTAACAATTAACCGGTCCCCTATAAATAGTTAGATAAGCCCCAGTCATCCCACTGACGCTTAATGCGTTGATTTACCTGATCCAACAAGTCCTTAGCCGATTGCCACCACGATCCAGAATGATCCTCTAAATACTGTCTAGCTTGATCTAACCAATCTTGACCCATTTGCCACCAATTGCCTTCCTCCAAGTGATTGCTATCTTCTTGCATAGCGGAAGCATACGTCACTTCAAAAGGAGTTTGAGCTGACTGAGCAATCAAATAGGACGTTTGTAACTTGAAAAGGGGGCTCATTCCCGAAGGCATCCGCTCCTTAATATCTCCCGAAGAAATATCGTCATAACCAACCCAAGTTGCAATCGCAAAATCAGGCGTATAAGCCACCATCCATTGGTCTCTGACCTTATTCGACCCATCTGAGACTTCAGTGGTACCGGTCTTGCCTGCAATCTGCCCATTATCTGGACTCGCGTTATAGCCAAGACCATAGCCACCATAAGTGTCCAACATCATCGAGGTCATATCTGCTGCAACATTTTTTGTCATAGCTAGGGTGCGTTTAGGCCGCTCTTGATCATAGATAGTCTTACCTGAAGCATCGACAATTTTACGAATATAATTTGATTCGTTTCGAACACCCGCGTTAGCAAAGCTAGCGTATGCACTGGCTAACTGTTGCGGCGATAGTCCTGTTGAAAATGCCCCCAAAGCTAATGGTAAATGTCGATCTTTTTCAGGGACTTGAATTCCAAATTGCTTTAACTTTTGAACCGATTTTTCGATTCCAAATTTATCCATCAAATAAACAGCGGTCGTGTTTTTACTTTGAGCCAAGGCATAATACATAGGAGCTTGATGGTCTGCTTCCGTTGTTCGATTATAATTCTCTGGGGTATAGTGGTTCTTGCCATACGACCTAACTTCATCAGGTAGCATTGAATGCATATTATATCCTGCCTCTAATGCTGGTACATAAACCGCAAGGGGCTTGATCGTAGATCCGGGTGCCCGATACATATCGCTAGCACGATTAAACCCTCGATAAGTGTACTCACCGCGTCCACCAAAAACCGCCATTACCCCACCTGTCTTACAATCAACGACTGTAGCTGCTGATTGGATAATGGGATCTTCCCCATCATTGAATAGGTAGGCTCCATCTCGATAGGCAGCATCCAAAGCCTGTTGGGCTGCTTGATCTAAATTAGTATAGATTTGATAACCTTTGGACATCAAGTCATCTTCAGGAATGGATGTCTTTCGAATGGCTTCATTGATGACCCCGTCAAAATAATAAGGATATTCATGACCAGATGAAGCAGCAATATAAGCATCATAGAGATTAATCCCCGATTGCTTGATGCTTTCAGCTTGATTAAAAGAAATAACTCCTTCTTGACTCAAAAGATCAGCAATTACATTTCGGCGATTGATGGCATTATCATAATGGTCAATCGGATTATAGATATTTGGGCCCTTAAGCATCCCGGTCAGTACCATACTCTGATTCCAGTCTAACTGACTCGCTGAGATTCCAAAATACTTCATTGCCGCATCTTCAACACCCCAGACGCCATTACCAAAATAGGCATTATTCAAATACATTTCTAGAATCTCGTCTTTAGTGTAGTTTTTCTCCAACTCTAATGCGAGAAATAATTCTTTTAACTTACGTTGAAAGGTTTGATCTTGGGATAAAAAAGCATTCTTTGCAAGTTGCTGAGTGAGGGTCGATCCCCCACCTCCGGATGTATTTCGATTAATAAGCATACGGACAAAGGCTCGCCCGATCCCCATAGTATCAAAGCCATTATGTTGGTAAAAACGTTTGTCCTCCGTGTTAACGACCGTTTTTCGCATGGTTTCCGCAATCTGGTCCAAAGCAGCATAATCCCCTTTTTGCCCTAAGAGCGAACCAGCTACTTGATCTTGTCGATCATAAATTATTGTCTTGGATTGTAGCGCATTGTGTAGCGTATCAACGTCTGTTGTTTTAGCAATCAAAACCATATAGGATGATAAAAAGAGGGCTAAGCTTAAGCCTAAAAAGACAAGCCATTTCCATCCCCGATAGTAACGCCATATGTTTTTAAATCCTCGCCAAAAATACCTTAATCGCTCTTTCATATCATCAGCTACTTTCTAACAGACTTTTTTCCTATTCTATATTATGACGGATTAAATCGAAAGCCCTGAGACTAAAGTAGTAATTATTTGCGTCTTTTTTGGGAAAATTGCTCACTCTGCTAATAAACTACGATACAGTTCCTTGTACTTTTGAGCGGGTTTATCCCAAGAGAAGTCCTGAATCATGGCTTTTTGAACTAAAGACTGCCAGATCTCAGGTTCATAATCATATATCAATAAGGCCTGTTCTAAACAATGATAAAATACCTCTGGCCGATAATCCTCAAATGAAAAACCATAACCCGATCCTGTGTAACAATTATAAGCTTCTACCGTGTCTTTTAAGCCACCCGTTTCATGGACTAAGGGTAAGCTGCCATACCGCATGGCAATCATTTGAGAAAGACCGCAAGGCTCAAAGGCTGAAGGCATCAAAAAGATATCTGAAGCAGCATACAATCGCGAAGCAAACTCACTTGAAAAACGAATTTGAACGTTGAGCTTATTCGAATATTGTAAAGCCTTCTCTTTAAAACGGTCTTCAAAATAAGGATCGCCTGTCCCCAAAATAACTAGTTGAAGGTCTTTCGTCATTAATTGATCCAGGCAAGCCAGTATTAAATCGCATCCTTTTTGATCCGTCAACCGACTAACCATTGCAATCAAAGGAATACGAGCATCCTCTTCCAAAGCCAGTTCAGCTTGGATCTTAAGTTTATTCTTAACTTTTCCGGATAAATCCTCCACTGAATAAGGGTAGTCTAAAGCAGGATCCTTAGCTGGATCTAATTGGTCTTGGTCAATCCCATTAATGATCCCAGACAATTTCCATTGATTATATCTCAGTGTTGAATCCAATCCCTCTCCAAATTCTGGAGTTTGAATTTCTTGAGCATAGCTAGGACTTACAGTTGTAATCCGATCCGAATAAGAAATACCCGCCTTTAAATAAGAAAGTTGATCATGATGTCGCAGACCATCTTCCTTAAAAGTTTCCCAGGACATACCAAACACATCCGGAAGCATGACAGGATCATAATTCCCCTGAAAACGAAGATTATGGATGGTCAGCACTTTTCGAATCGACTGGTAGATCGGCTGATCTTGATAAGAATCCACTAATAAAGCAGGAATCATGGCTGTCTGCCAATCGTTACAATGGATGATATTGGGAATCCATTGAATAATAGGCAACATCTCTATAACAGCCTTTTGGAAATAGGCAAAACGTTCGCCATCATCCCACTCTCCATATAAATGATCTCGATAAAAATAGCTTTGATTATCAATGAAATAATAAGTAATTTGATCGCGTTTTAAGGATTTAATTCCGCAATAAACATGCCTCCAAGAAAGATTAAAGTAAAAATAGCCAAGATCTTCCATTTGCTCTTGAAAATGAGCTGGCATTTGACGATAGTAAGGCAAGACCACCCTCACATCGAAGGTTGGATCCTGCGCTAATTTTTTTGGCAGGGCATAAGCAACATCCCCCAATCCACCCGTCTTAAAGAAAGGAGCTGCTTCTGCTGCCACATATAGTAATTTCATGGTATTCTCCTAATGAATCTTGGCATCCACAAAATGGTTCTTGCCAATAATCTTAATCTGCTCCTTCGTTCCACGAATAATAGCCCCTGGTGCAATCTGAGCGCCTTTATCTAAAATAGCATATTCAACCACTGCCCCTTCACCAATTTGAGCTCCCTGCAGAATAACCGAATGTGTTACTCGTGCATTTTCACCGACCAAGACCCGACGGTTGATCACTGAATCTAGGACCTCGCCGAACATTTTACACCCAGTTCCTACAATCGCATTACGCACAAAGGACCGCTCATGATAGTAGCTTGGTACACCATTTTTGGTTTTTGTAAGAACAGGTTGGTCTGAATGAAATAAGTCTTTAAAGTTTTGATAATTTAACATATCCACATTGGCTTGGTAATAAGCCATCAGATGATTAATATTCGCAATATATGACTCATGCTTAAAAAGGTTGATTGAATAATCCATCAGATGCGCTTGAACCAATTCATCCACTTCCATATATTCTCCACGAGCACGGGCTTGATCAATCAAATCCCTTAATAAGTCCGTTGAAAGGAGAAACATATTCAGGCTAACTGGATAAGTATAATGTGTCTCATCCAATTGACTCTTTTTAAGCAATTTTTTAACCTGACCTTTTGTATCTATGTCTAAAAATCGTTCGTTGGGATGGTCCTTACCAAAAAGATCTGGATGGCTATCCGCATAGACCAGACTAATATCTTTCCCACTTTCAATATGAGCAGATTTTAGATTCCTAAAATTAATATTGGCGACAATTTTAGTTCCAGCTACTAAGACATACTGACACCTTGACCGCTCCAAAAAGACTCGGTGGTTATAATAGTAGTCCTCAATCTGATTTTCATGGTGATGTCTTGCCTTCCAATTTTGTTGAGAGAAGGTAAAGATTCCCCCACGTATACGTGAATCTAATTTCCAGTCTTTACCAGAACGAACATGGTCATAAATTGACCGTCCAGAATCTCCGATGAATAGCGCCACTGAAGCAATATGGGCATAGCTTAGTGGTGACAGCATAAAATCAATCAGACGATAACGTCCCGCAAAAGGAAGGGCAGCGATCGGACGATTGTAAGTTAAAGGGTATAAAGCGGCATTATTGGCTGTTAAATTAAGGATCGCACATGTATCATATTTAACCATTTTAATGTCCTCCTACTCTTTCATTAGCCCCAACGACTGCAATTTGATCTTTGGTGCCAATCACCATGCCGCCATCTTCAACGACTGCATTCTCTCCAAGAATAGCATACTCCACTCGACATGATGCCCCAATTTGAGCATTAGCCATCAATACAGCACCTTTTACTTGACTATCCAATCCAATCACCACATCTTGTGAAAGTATCGAATCATGAATCTCACCCGAAACATAACAACCATCGTTAACATAGGAATTATAAATTGCCGCATGGTTAGTGATGACTTGAGCAGGAGAGATGGGAGCATTGGTATAAATGCGCCACTCATTCTCTTCCTTAAAGATTGGATGGTCTTGATCCAACATTTCCATATTAGCTTGCCACAAACTTTGAATCGTCCCCACATCCTTCCAGTACCCTTCGAAGGAATAGGTATAACAAGCCTGCCCTGCCTTTAAAAAGGCTGGAATAACATCTTTACCAAAATCATCTAACTTCGATCCTTTCAATAAATACTCTCTTAAAATAGACCAGGTAAATATATAAATTCCCATCGACGCTAAATTCGATTGTGGCTCATCTGGCTTTTCTTCAAAAGCGGTAATCCGTCCCTGGTCATCTGTCGTCATAATTCCAAATCGACTGGCTTCTTCTAGCGGAACCGGCTTGACTGCAACGGTTAGATCCGCCTTCTTTGCTTTATGTTGTGCCAGCATGGTTTCGTAATTCATCTTATAGATGTGATCTCCTGATAGAATCAAAAGATACTCTGGATCTAGCCGATCAATATAAGCCATATTTTGATAAATCGCATGAGCCGTTCCTTCAAACCATTTCTCACCTTCTGATGAGGAATAAGGCTGCAAAATAGTGGCCCCTCCCCGAGTATCCAATCCCCAAGCTTCCCCATTAGCAATATGCGCGTTTAAGTCGAGAGGTTGATACTGCGTCACAATTCCTACATGGTCAATTCCTGAATTGGCACAATTACTTAAAGCAAAATCAATCATTCGATATTTTCCACCAAAGGATACAGCCGGCTTGGCAATATGCTTGGTCAAAGGTCCCAACCGGGTTCCTTGTCCCCCTGCTAAAATCATTGCGATCATTTCATGCTTCATATTAGCAACCTCCCTTATTAGAATTCCCTCCTTTTGAGGGATCTGACTGTAAACGAATAAAAATAGCACTTAAACCTGGAATATCCAACTCAACAGAAAAAGCTTGATGATGATAAGGAATCGCCTCCGTTTGATAAATTTTCTGAAAATCTTTCAGCTTACCTCCATAGACCATGGCTTGCGAGTGCATAATCACTTGATATGTTCCATCAATCGGTAGCCCTACCCGACGCTTGAATCGGTCAACTGGTGTAAAGTTTAATAAAACTAAAGTTAAGTCTTCTTCCTGCTTTCCTCTTCTTATAAAGCTCAAGACCCCTTCTTCTAGATCATCCGCATCCAAAATCAGAATACCTTGAGGCTGATCATCCAATTGATAAAATTCTGGACAAGCTAGACCCAAATGATTCAAATCTTTTATAAAGTACTGATATTCTTGATTATAAGGGCGCTGCAAACCAGTCCAATCAAGCTCTTCATAATAACGCCACTCTAGAAATTGCCCCAACTCATTACCCATAAAGTGCAAGATTTTCCCAGGTTGTGCCAGCATATAAGCATGAAGCAAGCGTAAATTGGCAAATTGACTGAATCGGTCTCCAGGCATACGGCCAAGGAGCGAGCACTTTCCGTGAACAACTTCATCATGCGACAAGGGCAATATATAGCGTTCTTTAAACTGGTACATAAAAACAAAGGTCAATAGCCTTAATGAAGCTGGACGATACAAAGGGTCTAAACTCATAAATTTTAGCGTATCCTGCATCCAACCCATATTCCATTTGAAATCAAAACCAATCCCCCCATCTTCAAGGGATGTGGTAATTCCTTCCAAGGCTGAAGACTCCTCAGCAATCCGATAGACTTGTGGATGATCTCTAGCCAATAGTTGATTCATCCTTCGTAAGAAAGCAAGGCTATCCTCTTTTAAAAAGCTTAAATTATCTTGTATCGATCCTTGAGGCTGTTGGTCTAATGACTTACATAAAATATGCGATACTGCGTCCACCCGAATCCCATCGACGTGAAACTCCTCAATCCAATAATAAAGATTCGATAGCAAGAAAGATTGCACCGGTCCCTTACTCAAATCAAAATTTAGGGTCCCCCAAGTTGGATTATCTGCTAGAGTTACATCGTCACTTTCAAAAGTTGCAGTCCCATCATAATAAGCAAGAGCATTCGCATTCCGATTAAAGTGCCCCGGAACCCAATCTAAAATCACGCCAATATTAGCTTGATGAGCGGTATTAATAAAATGCCTTAATCCCTGGCAATCTCCATAACGAGCACTCACTGCAAAATACCCAGTGATTTGATAGCCCCACGAAGCCTCATGAGGATGATCCATGACAGGCATTAGCTCCACATGACTATAGGACATTTCTCTTAGGTAAGGAATCAGGCTCTCTGCCAAATCCTCCCAAGTATAAAAGCGTCCATCAGGATGTCGCCGCCAAGACCCCGGATGAAGTTCGTATATTTGTAAAGGTGATTCAAACTTATTAATTTGTGATTGCTGTTCTAGCCAGGTTTGATCTTGCCAATCAAAAGTTGAATGCGACGATAAGATTGAAGCATCTTTAGGAGGTCGCTCAAATTCAGTTGCAAAGGGATCTATTTTATATTCAATATGACCATTTCCATGATCAATCCCATATTTATAGCACTGTCCGGCTTGAGCTTGAGCATTAAACAAAGCCCAAATCCCACCTGATAATCTTTCCATTGGAATAAGCTGCCAATTAGAAAAATCTCCTTGCAAATATACCTGAAAAGCATGGGGGGCCCAGACCCTAAAACGATAACCCACTTGCCCAAATTCTTCTGTTGGCTTAGCACCTAATAGATGGTAAGCATGCAAGTGATCACCTTGGTTAAATGCTTCAATTTCTCGACTGATAGACAAGGAATGGGGTGATTCAAAAGTCATAACACCTCTCCTAACATTAAAAAATAATGTGGAAACCGTTTACTGATCGATTGATTTTATTATAGCTTAAAATGGTTTAAATTGCACCATAAACGTGCAAATACGTACTATACCGCCATTTGTACGCTGCCGCTTTTACAAATACGTCCAAATATGATCGAATTTTAACCCCTTTTCTGCCCCTTTTTTTAAATAATGGCCATAAAACAAATTTTTGAAAAATTCGTATGCTATAAATATTAACATTTATTTGATAAAAGTGCTTGACTTTATACAACTTCCGTTGTATAAAGTCAATAGAGGTTGAGAGATACCTCTAATAAAAACAAAGGAGGTGACTAAGTGAGTAGGAAAGAAAAAAAGAAGCTTGAAGATGAAATCAAGCTAACCAAATTATTAAAAGCAGTAGCGGTGCTTGAAATAATTAAAACGTTAGTAGAAATCATCGACAAACTTCTTAAATAACACAAGGGGCTGGGCAACCAGCTCGGCCCTTTTCTTACTTGCATTATATCATGAAAAAAGAAAAAGTAACACTCAAAGAGCTATTAATAGTATTAATTGTTTTACAAGCGATCGATATCTTATTAACCATTTTCAGATAGGGGTGCATTATGACCTACACAGAAATAATTGAATCTGTTTTGAATTCAGATCAAACTAGTTACTCAATCGCAAAAGCGATCGGTATTCCAGTGCAAACAATTGATCGATACAGAAAAGGCAGTAAAATTGATAATATGAAGCTTTATATAGCTGAAAAATTAGTTGCTTATTATATGAATAAACAAAAAAACACCCCCACCGATTAAGGTTGAGGTGACCCCCAAAAGTTAGAGTTAAAAACTAACTTTTTTGGGGTCATTTTATGTCTAAAAAATATAGTTACAAATTTTAAATGAAAACAAATGAAAGACAAATACCATTGGATTCCCTGCTAAACAAATTCATTCTATCCCCTTAGCCTTGCGATTCAAGACAGAATGGTCAATATCAATAAAAAAAGGATCCGATATATATATCGGATCCTAAAAAGCAAAGCTTTTTGAGCAAAACACTAAGGTGTCACAAAAGACGCTTCACATTCATCTTTTGAATTGCCGCCTTCCTGGCTTGAACTCTAAGTTCTAGGCAATTTGCTTGGCAATCTTCCAGATTGCTACGACTCATCGCATAATGCTATTCTAATCGATTGAATCAGATTTGTCAAAATAGGAAATAGGCACATTAAGAATAAAAAAAAGCAGAAACAGGCTAAACCACACAATCTAGTTTGCCCTTTTCTGCCTCTTTTGTTAAATCAATTAATGTAAAATCTTACACCATCTTATCCGACTGCTAATTTAGCATTATCCATTACTTCTAAGCGGTAACCATCTGGATCCGTTACAAAGAAGTATTGGCTATCAGAACCTGGTAAAGACTTCAAAGGTGTGGTTTCATAACCGGACTCTTGGCATTTTTGGTGAATCGCATTAAGATCATCCACACCAATGGCCATATGTGAGAAGCCATTTCCAATCGTATAAGGATCAGACTCGTAATTATAGGTTAGCTCCAATTCAAAGTCAGATCCTGGAACTTGTAAATAAATAATATCAAAACCATCATCAGGAAAACGACGATCTCTCATAATCTTGAAATCAAACACTTGAGTATAAAAGGCTAAACTCGCTTCACGATCAAGAATGCGATAGCAAGTATGTAATAATTTTTGTGACATAGTATTCCCCCTTATCTGCCTCCAATTTACCAAAGACAGTTATAAAAATCAAAAGATAGGCTTAGTTCATTTGGGTAAATGAATAGGGTGCTAAGTCTAAAAGTTTCAATCGTTTAATTTGTCCATCATTGCGGGTTAAAAAGACTGGCGTTTCCGGATCAGCCCATTCCACCAGCACTTGTCTGCATATGCTGCAAGGAGGAAGAAAGTCTTCCGTTTCACCTGCAACGGCAATGGCTTTAATAAATCCTGGACGATATCCTAAGGAAGCGGCTGTGAATAGTGCTGAGCGTTCAGCACAGTTTGTTGCTCCAAATGAAACATTCTCAACATTCACACCCGTAAAAAGCTTACCATCTTGGCTTAATAAGGCACACCCCACTGGAAAATGCGAATAAGGGCAATAAGCATGCTGCCGTATATTTCTAGCCGCATCAATTAAGGCTTCAATCTGATTCTGATCCAATCCATCTCCTCCTTACTATAGATCGCTTAATTCCTCTAAGTCAAAAATAAACTGATCTCCCCACTTAAGAACCGGGACTCCAGCCTGATGGGCTGCTTTAATGGGAAGAAAGGCCTCCTTTTGATCCCTTAAAGCTAAAAACTCTTTTAGATTTTTCATAGACGCCATAATATTGATCGAGTCATAATCGATATTTTGTGCTTTTAATGCCTCCACAAAGGGCGGTGTATCAGGACACTTATCTGAATAATAAAGAATTGCTTTCATCAAAAAACCTCCTCCTAATCTAACTCTATTATACCTCAAAGTAAGACCAATCTTCTAATACTTGATCTCTGTTATTAAAAGCCTTAAACTGTAGGCTAGTATTAATGAAAGGCAGATGACGATGAATACAATAAAAGATTGGTTATGGCGTTTTGTCAAAGGAATGTTTATCGGATCCGGTTTTATTCTTCCGGGCGTCTCAGGTGGTGCTTTAGCAGCAATTTTTGGAATATACAAACAACTTATTGGTTTTTTAGCAAATCTCACAAAAAACTTTTGGTCTAATATTCGTTTTTTTATGCCAGTGGGTCTTGGTGCCCTGTTTGGAATTATCATACTTTCCTTTGGGGTTAGTCATGTTCTTGAACACTATACAACCATTGTCATGTGGTTCTTTGTTGGCTGTATTCTAGGCATGCTACCTTCTTTATGGAAAGAGGCTGGTCAAGAAGGCAGAAATTCTAGCGATTGGATCATGCTACTCCTCTCAACCGTTGTCGCCACCATCCTTTTATCCTTCGGCGAACAATTATTTAACGGACAAGTTCAAGCCTCCTTTGCTTCCTGGATGGTTTGTGGAGCACTAATCAGTCTAGGCGTTCTAGTTCCGGGACTCAGTCCTTCAAACTTTATTCTTTATATGGGATTATATAAGACAATGGCGGACGGATTCAAACGCGTGGACCTTGGGGTTATTATCCCGATTGCGATTGGCGGCTTGCTAACGATCTTACTATTATCCAAACTCATCGAAAAAATATTTAAAAATTACTACGCTAAATTTTTCCATTTCATATTTGGAGTGGTTCTTGCCTCCACTATTATGATCATCCCTACAAATTACCAAGGCTTCTCATTCTTTCAATACTTTATCTGTTTGTTATCACTGGCAGGAGGCAGCCTACTAGGATGGTGGATGGCTCAATTAGAAGCAAAATATAAACATTAATAAAAAGCTCTCCTTATCAAATGATGTGACCCCCAAATGTTAGACTTTATTGCGTAACAGCTATCACAAGCTGTTACGCAATTTTTTATGCAACCAAGAGGCTAAGCCTGTATTGCACGGGACTCATCCATCCTAGTTTTTCTTTTATCCTTTGCTCATTATAATACTTAATGTATCGTTCAATTTCTGTCTTTAATTCTTCGTAACTATAGTAAAGTACACCATAATAGATTTCTTGCTTAAGGATACCAAAGAAGTTTTCCATAACAGAGTTATCAAGACAGTTTCCTTTGCGTGACATACTTTGGAAAATCTGGTTTTCTTTAAGGCGATGAGTGTATGCTTTCATCTGATATGCCCATCCTTGATCAGAATGAAACGTTCTTCGATATGGGCAATCAGAAGTTATTGCCATAGCCTCTTCTAAGGCATCCATGACGTTCTTAGCTGAAGGTTGTTTATCAATTCCATAGCTTAGGATTTCTCCATTGCACATATCCATAAATGGATCCAAGTAAAGCTTGTGTATGGTCATATGTCCTTTAGAATCTACCTCATAGTACTTAAACTCCGTAGTATCTGTTGTAATCTTCTGATGGGGGATGTGTGTGTTAAACCGTCTCTTTATGCGATTAGGTGCAACTTTTCCAATTCTCCCTTTGTAAGAACGATACTTGCGACTCTTGTGGGTGAAGGATGTAACTTGTAATCCTAGCTTCTGCATTATACGTTGAACTTTCTTTTTATTAATGCGATAGCCTTGGTTTCTTAATTCTCCTAATATTCGACGATAGCCATAATCCTTATGACGTTCTCGAATTTCTAGTATCCTTTCCTCGATTTCTTTATCAGGATTTTCTCGATTAATTCGTTTTCGCCAATACATATAGGTTGCCTTAGGCATACCGATATAAGAGAGAAGGTCTTTTAGTTTGAATTCTCTTCGGAGGTCGTTGATGACGAGTGCCGTTCTCTCATTTTTTCCTCGTCCTCTAAACGCAGCCTCCTCAGTTCTTTTAAAAAGGCATTCTCAATTCTTAGCTTAAGCAGTTCATCCTCTAATTTTTTAACATGTTCTGCACTGACATCCACTGTTCTTTCTTCAACTTCCAGAGCCTTAATGTCTATCTTAGATTTATCCATTTTTTTCTTTCGACCTTTCTTGCGTGGTCTCAAAGCATCAGGACCGGCAACGCGAAAACGGCTAACCCAATTACTAATCATACTGGGGTTGGTTATACCTTCTTGAATCGCCAATTCTTGATACGAAATTTCACTTGATAGATATAATTCTACAACAGAAAGCTTTTTCTCGAAAGAATAGTTTGTTCGTTTACGAGAACGCATTAATCCTTTATCTCCCAAAGCCTTGTATGTATTGATCCATTTACGTAGCTGTGAGTTAGAACCCAATCCATATTTTTTAGAAAGATAGTGTGTTCCCCCTTTACCATCCAAATATTCTAAAACAACTTTCTTCTTAAATTCAAAACTATATTTTGCCATAAAAATACCGACCTCCCAATCGTTAGATTTTTTGGTCTAACTTTTGGGGGTCGGTACAAAATTGTTTTGACTAGGAGAGCTTCTCTATTTTTAATGGTTTAATGTTTTCCATTTTTACCTTTTAAAATTAAAGCGATCCCTGCCGCAAGAACAATGAGCCCAATTACAACTAGTGACCAAGTTACAGCTTCACCCGTTTGAGGTAGCATTAAATCAACTCCTCTCCATTAACCCCTCATAAAACAACTTATATAAAAGAGGTCGCAACATTTTGTCACAACCCCTCATATATTCTATCAATCGATATTAATGATATCTTTCCTTATACATCGCAAACTCTTCATCATTACAATAAATAAAGTGACCTGGAAGAACTTCTCTGACACTCGGTTTATCGGTTTCATAATGATGTTGATTAGGATCATAAACCTTAAGCTTAACTTTTCTTGCCAAGATGGGATCCGGAATTGGAACCGCGGACAATAGCGCTTGGGTATATGGATGCATTGGATTCTTAAATAGTTCTTCAGTTTCAGCAACCTCCAAAATACGTCCATTACGAATTACCGCAATCCGATCAGAAATATAACGTACTACGGACAAATCGTGAGCAATAAAGATATAGGTTAGACCTTGTTCACGTTGGAATTTACGGAGCAAATTCAAGACTTGTGCCCGTACGGATACGTCCAATGAAGAAATTGGCTCATCTGCAATAACCAAGTCTGGCTGCATGATTAATGCTCGCGCAATCCCAATCCGTTGACGTTGACCTCCTGAGAATTCATGAGGATAACGATACATATGTTCAGGTAATAGTCCGACTTCTTTGATCATTTCCTCAACTTTTTGAACCCGATCTTCTTCATTCTTGAAAAGATTAAAGTTATATAGTCCTTCAGAAATAATATAATCGACTGTTGCCCGATCGTTCAAGGAAGCAGACGGATCTTGAAAGACCATCTGAATTTCTGAAATTAATTGGTGTTTTTCGCTTTCACTTAATTTTTTATTAATCTGTTTGCCCTTAAAAAATATTTGACCCCCAGACGTTTTATTAATTCCGTTAATCGCCCGAGCAATTGTTGTTTTACCTGACCCGGACTCTCCTACCAAGGAAAATGTTTCTCCCTTAAACACTTGGAAAGTAGCATCTTGAACAGCCACGAAACGATTGCGACCTTCACCAAAGCTAATCTCTAAGTCTTTAACATCAACCAAAACTTCTCGATTATTATTCGTCATGGTCAGTCTCCTCTCTTAAAGCCGCATCCGTTCCATGAACAGCTTCTAATTTATGATGGAGATTATGGATAATCTCTGGTTTTTCACATTCAGGAGCTCTCGGATCGAGTAGCCAAGTCTTGGCATAATGACCCTCTGAAACCTTAAACATCGGTGGCTCTACTTCGTAGTCCACTTGCATCGCATAAGGGCTTCGTGGAGCAAAAGCGTCACCATGAATGGTCGTATACAATGAAGGAGGAGTACCCGCAATGGAATATAAATCTTCTTCACTATTGGATAATTGAGGCAGTGAAGATAGAAGTGCCCATGTATAGGGATGTCTTGGATCATAGAAAATATCTTCGACACTTCCCGTTTCAATAATTTGTCCAGCATACATGACAGCAACCCGATCAGCGATCTGAGCGACCACCCCTAAGTCATGCGTGATAAAGATAATCGTAAATTCATACTCTTTTTGTAGGTCTTTTAATAAGCGTAGAATTTGTGCTTGAATGGTCACATCCAGTGCGGTCGTCGGTTCATCACAAATTAATACCCGTGGACGACAAGCAAGGGCAATCGCGATAACAATTCTTTGCCGCATCCCACCAGAATATTCAAATGGATAATCATTAAATCGTTTTTCAGGATTACGTATTCCAACACGATCCATCAAATCAATGGCGATCTTCTTCGCTTCCGAAGCAGACACCTTGCGGTGCTTGGTAATGACTTCAGTGATTTGGGAACCGATCGTACGAACTGGGTTCAAAGAGGTCATCGGATCTTGGAAGATCGTTGCCAATTCTTTCCCACGGTATTTTAACCATTGTCGGTTAGTGGTTAAGTTCTGTAATTCTTCACCGCGATAAATGATTGTTCCTTGAGGAATATAACCATTGGATTCAAGCATCCCAGTAAAAGTTTTGGTCAAAACAGACTTACCTGAACCTGACTCTCCTACTAAGGCTAGAACTTCCCCTTCATAAAGATCTAAATCAATCCCACGAATAGCTGTCAACTCAGTATTACGAACTTTAAATTTAACGACTAAGTCTCTTACTTCTAAAATTTTATTTTTTTCTTCAGTCATGGAATCCACCTCCTAAATATGGTTCTTAGGATCGGTCGCATCAGCCAAGGCTTGTCCCACTATATAAAGTGAAATAGTGATAATCGCCAAGACCGCAACTGGAATCCAGAATAGATAGGGCTTTGAAGATAAATTTGTTGAATACTTCTTAATCAGTCCCCCTAAGGACACTACATCTGCCGATAAACCAACCCCAATAAAGGAAAGGAAAGTTTCTGTCGAAATAAATCCAGGCAAGGCACGAGTAACATCTGTTACGATAATAGATGTAAGATACGGCATAATATTTTTAGCAATCATTCGTGAGGATGGGGTCCCCAAGGTTCTGGAGGCCATATTATACTCACGGTCCCGTTGAATCATCACTTGAACACGAATGAAATAAGCCGTAAATATCCAAGAAGTTACCGTCATTGCAAAAAGCAAGTTCCAAAAACCATTACCCATTGAATAAGCTAAAATGATCACAATGAGCAAAGTCGGAATATTAGCAAAAATATTATAAACTTCCAACATGATTCGGTCGATTTTGGGTGATAGTCCCCAGAAAGCTCCTACCGTAACCCCAACGACAGTCGTTACGAGTACGGCCAAGAAGGAAATCGAGAGAGAGGTCTTAGCTCCTGACCAAGTAGCATCAAACAAGGATTGCCCATTAGCATCTGTACCAAACCAGTGAGTCATATTAGGCTCAATATAACGTGCAGACATATCGTTGATATTAGTGGTGTCCATTGGATCATAGCCTGAAATTAAGGGTTGAATAAAGGACATTAAGAGAATAATGATCATTAGTATCATAAAAAAGATTGCCACTTTATTTTTACCAAAGGTTCTCCAAACACTTTCCCAATAGGAATACTTTGGTGCATCAATGACTTCTGCTTCTTTAAAGTTTGTCTCAACAAACTTAAACGAATTGTCATTAGCTTGTGCTTGAGCATTTTTAACTTCTTCAATTGAATTTACCATTATTTATCCTCCTTCACATCTAAGCGAATTCGTGGATCGACAATTGTCATCACGATATCTCCTAGGAATACAGAGAAGACACCTAGAACGGCGAAAATAAAGATCAATCCAACAGCGATTGGGTTGTTATGAGCCAAAATCGCATCAGGAAGCATCTTACCCATACCAGGAACAGCGAAAACTGTTTCAGTAATAGTTGCCCCAGCAATCGTAAAGATAATGGCTCCAGGAATCCCATTGACAATTGGAATAAAAGCATTCTTAAAGATATGTCTACTTGAAATTTCTGCCTCGCTTAGTCCCTTTGCCCGAGCAAATTTAACGTAGTCTGAGGATTGTTGATCTACCATATAACGACGAACCCAAATGACAGTATTCCCTACAGCTAATAATCCAAGAACAATCGTTGGCATGATATAGGATTTGATATTACCTGCACCTAAGGTTGGAAATAGATCGGGAAGTCCGAACCAATTCGATCCAATATATCGGAAGAAGAAAATAAAGGCAACCGATGGTACTGAAATTAAAATCATGACAATAATGGTACCCAAACGATCAATCGCTCCATTCTTAAAACGAGCCATTAATGACGCCATTGGAATAGCAATAAGATAAGTAATGAATACCCCTACAATCCCCATTCTGAAGGATATTCCCATCATAGAAGGATCGCTATTCACTTTTTCAGCACCGGCATAATTATTATCAAAAATTCGTTTTTCAGTCGGAGAAATTTCTGAAGTGGGTTTATAATAGCGCGTATATGGATTAATGGACGCCTTATAAATGGATCCATCCTCCAAGGTGATTTCTTGAGTAACAGGGCGTCCTTGTTTATCGGTAATAACATCCACCACATTTTGACCCGCAAAAGTTGGATAGGAAACACCTAAATTCAACTTCAAGAAATTCTGATGAATAAATGGAAATTCTCCATTGAAATAGATTTGATAATAATATTTTGTTCCTGATCCCGTCAAGGCCCATCCAGCCGTCTGGTCATGAGTAATACGATAACCGCGTTTCATATCCGGATTTTCTGGATCTTTTACTCGCCAAGGATGGTCAATATCAAATAAATTCTTATAAAAGTTAAGTACTCGAGTTCCAATTGAGATATCATTCACCGCAAAATAAGCTTTAGAAATCGGCAATTGATCCACTTTCCATTCAGGATTTTTCTTTGCCCATTCATCCACGATTGCTTGATTAGCTTCTGAACCATCATTATTAAACTCTGGATGGTCTTCTTTAACTGCTTCTTGAAACTCCTTTTGGCTTAAGTAATGATGATAACCCATACGTTCAAAGGCTGTGTTCTCATAATCTAAAAGTCGATCTGGCTGAGACTTTAACTTGGTATAGGCTGGGTCATCCGTAAAAATAGCCTTTCTTGGAACCAATGTATAGACTGCTAGGAAAACTAAGGTCGTTACCATAAATATGGAAAAAAGTGACCGAAGAATTCGATTAAAAAAATATTTTCCCATGTGAATCCTCCTATAATAAATGAAAAAGGCCAATTTCTCAGCCTTTTTCATCTAAGATTTTTAAAGTGTCCTATTCAGCTTTTTCTTCTGTTTCAGCTGTTTCTTCAGACGCTTCTTCTGTGTCAGTTTTTTCAGATTCTTTTTCTTCTGTAGAAGCTTCTTCGCTGTCTTCTTTGGATTCTTCAGATGCTTCAGATTCATCTTCTTTAGATTCAGCTTTTTCTTCAGAGCTTCCGCTTGAAGTGGTATTTAATTTAGATTTCCATTCTTCTAAAGCTTTTTCCCATTGTTCATAAGTAACAATGTCTTTTTGAACTTTCAAGAATTTCATACGGCCCATAGGTCCAGCATAAGGGAATGGTCCAGAGAATGGTACAATCTTAGTTACACGAAGGTTACCACCACCGGCTCTTACAGGGATGGCAAAGGCTGCATCTGTTAACCAAGCTTGAGCTTCAGCAAACTTATCAAAACGTTTTGTTTGATCATCCGTAATACCATTAGCTTCATCTACTAATTTACCATAATCCCAAAGGCCAGCTTTTTCACGGGCTTCTGCTTGAGGATCATCTTGACCATCTACTAATAAAGGATTAAATCCAATAGGGATTAAGAAAGTACCATTTTCTGGATGATAGATATCCAAGAAGGTAGATGGGTCTAAGTAGT
>NZ_KV802416.1:92473-131223 GCF_001810675.1 Facklamia sp. HMSC062C11
AGAAGGTAGATGGGTCTAAGTAGTCAGGAATCCAACCTGATTCATTAGTAAAGTCATAATCAACTTCTTCTGCAACGGTTGCATTGAAAGTAGCTGCAAGATAAGAATCTAAGTTCAATAGAACTGGATTTACAACTACATCTTCACCAAATACATCTTCATAGCAAGCTTTAAGTGATTTAGCCATATTTACAAAACTTGCATTTGTTTCGTTAACTGGTAAATCTAATTGAATTGGGAATTGAACGCCTTCAGCTTCTAATTCTTCTTTAGCTTCCGCCATCAATTTTTGAGCTTTTTCTTTATTGAAGAAGCCATCTTGTCCATCTTCAAGACTTACATCACCATATAATTCTGGGTCCATTTCTTGTAAGTGACGTAAAACTGCTTCACCGAATGTTTCTTGATCTAAGTTAACATAAGCAGGTGGAACTAAGGTATTCCGAACAACATTAGCCGCAAATTCTGCCCCTTGTTGTTGAGATAGATAAGTAACACGGTCAAAACCAAACATTAAAGCTTGACGGAATTTCTTATTTAAGATTGCTTTATGCGTTGCTTCATGTTGAGCTTCATCTGTCTTACCTGTTGCTTCGTGTTTCATCCGGTCCATATTGAACTGAAGCATGAATGTAGAACCTTGTATTTGAGAAGTTGTGATTTGTCCATCATACTTTTCTTTAATTTCGTCATAAATTGGTAAGGTTGGATCTACACCAAAGAAGGATACAGCACCATCTTCAAATAGACGGTAGAACACTTCACTATCTGAACCATCATTGTATGTAAAGGATACAGTGTCTAGGAAGACATTGTCTGGATCCCAATAATTAGGGTTCTTAGTATATTCGATAATTGACTTAGCAGTAAAGTTTGATAGTAAGAATGGTCCATTATATAGAATCGAGTCTGGTGATAAAGAACCAAAGCTTTCACCAGCTGAATCTAGGAATTCTTGATTAATTGGATATAAAATACCATAAGTTGTTTTAGAGTTAAAGTAAGGTTCTGGTCTAGTCAAAGTATATTGCAATGTATAATCATCCACTGCTTTAACCCCTACTTCAGCAAAGTCAGTAATCTTACCATTTACATAATCATCTAAACCAGCAATCGAATTTTGAACGATTGGTAACATTTCAGATTGAGCATCTGCTGCGTGTTGTAGTCCTGTCACAAAGTCGTGAGCGGTTACTTCACCCCATTCATTACCATTGTTATCTGACCATTTAACACCTTGACGAATCTTATAAGTATAAGTTAATCCATCTTCTGAAACCTCATGCGATTCAGCTACTGCTGGAATATAATTTCCATATTGGTCGTTTTCATACAAACCATCAATAAAGTTGATTGCGTGCATAGTATTAATATCACGCATTGAGAATGTATAGTCGAGAGTGGTTGGGTCAACCGCATAGGTTGCCTTATATTCTGGAACTAACTCTGGTTCTTGAGCAAAAGAAGTAGCGAGTGGCGCTACAGCGGACCCTACGGTTAGGGCTGCAACAAATGTAACAAAAACTTTTCTAAGTTGCTTCTTCATTATTTTCATTCCTCCTTAATTAATCTATCAACAACGAACTTTTTAATTTCTCCCCCCACTTCTGCGATTGGTAATGATAGTGTAACAGAAACTGAAAACGCTGTCAACTATATCTAAAAAATATATTTTAGTCCTCTCATTTTCTTTTATAAAGGCGACTCCGATTGGTAAAAAGTAAATGAAATGATAACGTTTTAGCTTCGTTATTGTTATAATACACAAAAAAGAAAACTATTTCTATAGTTTTAAATTAGATTAAGATTATAAAATAGCGCTTTCTGAAACCTTTTCATGCCTTTTATTTAGATTTACTCTATTTTTTGCCTAGAATTAAGCTTATTAGTAGATGCAAAAAAACGGCTATAACTAAACAGTTGCAGCCGTTTTATCAATGAATGAATCTAGCTAATTATTTTGTGTACGTTGAAGGTCTACTAAGCAAGTATCTGTCAATCCTATTATTCTAATAATTATCGAAAAATTGATAATCTAGATTGAATCAGCTTAAGCCAAAATAGTTTGAATAAGGATCATATAAATAACTGTCCCACCTAGAATCGAAAGAATAGTCGAATGTTTCCATTTATGCAGCAAGATCACACTAATTGATGCGAGCAACACAGCTAAGCCTTGATGAGAAACAAACTGAATATCCTTAATCGAGTAAACAAATAGAATGGCCATGATCGCATAGGGAAAAACTTGACCTAGATAAATCACCCAAAGTGGTGTCTTCTTCTTAAAAACAATAAAGGGGGCAAAACGAATTCCCGCTGTGACGACTCCCATGATCAAAACTAAAATAAAGGCATGCCAACTAAACATATTCTGGTCGACCTCCTCTACGTTTATTCTCATACAATAAGACTCCTACTGCCGATATCATCGCTGGGAGTAGAAAATTACTAGGTCCAAGAATCAGCATATAAATTATCGAAAATGCAAAGCCTAGTAAAGCTGGAATATGATTAGTCGTAGACTCCCAGTGATTAATCACAATGACTAAGAACAAGGCCGTCAGCGCAAAATCAATTCCTTCCGTCGAAAATGGCATTAAATCCCCCACCACATGTCCAAGGATCGATCCAATAATCCATGCACCATAGTCAAACAGACTAGTAAGTAGATAGTAATCTTCCGCTTCGACTCCCGGAGGGAAATCATCTGTACAATTAATCGAGAAAGTCTCGTCCGATAGACAAAATATCAAAATGAAACGTCGCCAGCCCTTACTTTTATATCGATTAAGTTGGCTAATCCCATAGAAAAGCAAACGAAAATTAACCATCAAAGTGAGTAAAGCAGTCGAAATAAAACCTGCTTCTGTTGATAAAAGTACTGGAGCCATAAATTGCATAGAACCTGAATAAACGACTACTGCAATGTATACAGACCAAATCCAGTTATAGCCCTTCGCCTGCATCATAATCCCTACACCTAAGCCTAGGGCAATATAAGAAACCATAATTGGTAAACTCGCCTTAAAGGCATGAGCGATGGTTTTTTTGTTCATAGTTACTCTCCTCAAAGTTCCTCTATAAGTTACATTCGAAATATTTAGTCTAAGCCATTAGATATAACTGCTCAGTTTTACGCACGTAGGCTTGCACGAAGACGATCTTCTTTTAATAATAGATCCAATCCATCTAAAATCGACTTCACCACTAAATCAGCATGTAAAAGGCACTGGCTATATAAGCCTTCCTCCTCCATGACAGCAATTGACAACTTTGCAGCTTGAATCATCAATAAATCATTGTAGCCATTGCCCATACACACACAGCGGTCTTGGCCTAATTGTGAGATTAATTTCAATTTCTCCTTAGCTGCTGCTTGTGACTTAAAGGTATGAATTTGAACAGGAATATCTTGGCAAGCCTGGCGAACATTCCCATGGGTATCTGCGGTAGCAATGTAAAGCTTAATATGTTTGGAAAGCGCAATAAGTCGCTCCTTAACGCCTTCAATCAATTGACCGTCAATAGCGACCGTTCCATTAAAATCTAAAACTAGGTAGTTCAATTCGATCGTATCTCTACCCGGTATTTGATAAGTTAACATGGAAGCCCCCCTTTAAGATCAGCATGCCCTATTTAATCTCTATCATAACCCTAAGTCAATCGTGATAGCAACCGCTTCCCTTGCTTTTTAATAATTCTCATCTTATTTTGATTTTGAACGGTTTACTGAAGAATTTACAATCATTTAGCTCCTTTAATTGATTGTTAGGCCGATATTTAAGAACTTTTCTCATTTCTGTGTGGAAATGTGTGGTTTTTTTGTGACTTTTAATTAAAGTAATTGCCAGTTTGATCCCTTCTGTTATTATAGAAGAAAGAGGTGATGGTATGACAACAGATAGAGAGAAAAAAATTCAAACCCTGATGAACTGGTTAAATATCATTGGCATCCTTTTAACCCTAGTCTTAGTTATTTATGGCTTCAAAAGTGGCCTCTTTCTTGATAAAGATAAAATGTTGGCCTATATCAATCAGCTTGGCATATGGGGGCCCATCGTTTTCATGCTGATTCAAGTAGCACAAACAGTAATTCCTATTATGCCGGGTGCAATAACTATTCCTATCGGAATCCTTGCTTTTGGTCCTATTTGGGGAATGGTTTATAACCTTCTACCTATCTATTTAGGATCTGTCATTAACTTTTGGATTTCTCGCATCTATGGTCGTCCCACTGTCCGAGCCATTATCGGTAAGAAATCCTATGATCATATGCTGGATCTCTTTGAACGCAGGAATATCGGCAAAGTTATTTTCTCACTATTAATGTTTGCTCCCTTTGCACCAGCAGACCTATTATGCTATGGAGCAGGCTTAACGAATATGTCCAGCAGTTATTTTAATTGGACTCTTTTACTTGGAAAGCCTATATCGCTCGCTTGCTATGCCTATGGCACCACCTATTTACTCGACTTTTTAATGAACCTCTTTAAATAAGTTCTGACGACTTTTTTAAAGCCAACTAAGATTGATGAGAGTAAATTAAGCAATTAAGATCTCTTACTCATGATATCCCCTCAAAACTCTTACTCCTTTTTCAAGATCAACTACTTGAATCATGTTAAAATGCAATCAATGAGCAATAACACTGATTAGGGGGATAAAGATGACAGCATTCGACTTATTACTAAAAACCAAACGCAATAATAGCAATGTCTTCAAAGAAAACTGGAATGGTCTCTACCATAAAGATGACCAATTCACTTATTCTGAAGCGACACTCATTGTTCCCAAGAAAAAAGTTCGTAAATAAAGAAGACAGGTTGGCTAACCTTAGCCAACCTGTTATTTTTTTTGATCAAATTCCCAGATACGACTTAAGTCTTTTAAAGACGTCCCAGTAGATGCTCGCTTGCCATCCGTTAAAAATGGGCGTTTAATCAACATACCTTCTTGATGCAATAAATCAAACAGTTCATCCGCTGTCATTTGATCGACCTTATCCTTCAATCCAATGGACCGATAAAGTTGACCAGACGTATTTAGTAACTTGCGTGGTTGTTCACCCATCGAATGAAAGGCTATCCTTAATTCTTTAACACTAGGTGTTTCTTGATGAATGTCCTTAATATCCGTTAGTTCAAAGCCATGTTCCTTCATTAACTTAGCAATCTTTTGAGTGCTGGAGCAATGGTCAATTCCATATATCTTAATCATTAGGTCCCTCCATCTTATTATATAGTTGTATTATAATTTAAAAACCCTCTAATAGCTAATTTTATATGCTTCTATTATAAAGATATAGATCGATATATTAGCTAAAAATTTTAAGTTAGTATTGACTTTTTTGTAAAGGCTTTCTATAATATAGTCATCAAAACAAACAGGAGGTATTTGCATGAAAAAAATCTTCAAATTTGCCGCTGTCGCTCTAATTTTACTGTCTTCCTTGGTGGGCTTAGGTAGAATCACTCCGGTTCACGCAGAAGGTCAAACCTATGAAATTGGGGTTGCCATCTACCAATATAATGACAACTTTATGACCCTTTTCCGGAATGAACTTGAAAAATATTTTAAGGAACTCGGTGAAAAAGACGGTAATACTTATAATCTTGAGTTCCAAGATGGTAAGAATGACCAAGCAACGCAAACTGAACAATTGAATAATTTTATTGCTCAAGGGAAAGACTTGTTAATCGCTAACCTTGTCGATCCAACAGGAGCTGACCAAATCGTTCTCTCTGCACAAAGTGCGGATATCCCCGTTGTCTTAATTAACCGTGAACCTTCCATCGAAACCATGGAACTATGGCCAGGTAAAACAACTTATGTAGGTGTGGATGCTCGTCAATCTGGTGTTTATCAAGGAGAAATTATTGCTGACTTAGAAAATCATGGAGATGTTAACGGAGATGGCGTCGTTAAATATATCATGATTCAAGGGGATGCTGGAAACGTTGACGCTGAACAACGGACCAAATATTCCGTTGAGACTTTAGACAAAACCATCAAGACTGAAATTCTCGGCGAACCTCAACGAGGTAATTGGGACCAAGCTAAGGGTCAAGAAATCGCTGCTAACGCTTTAAGTCAATATGGCGATGATCTAGAAGTTATTTTCTCCAATAACGACGGTATGGCTCTAGGTGCTATCCAAGCTATCAATGGGGCTGGTCGAACAGTCAATAAAGATATCTATATTGTTGGGGTTGATGCTTTACCTGAAGTCGTTGAATTGATCAGTAAAGGCGAATTTACAGGAACTGTCCTAAACGACCACTTCAACCAATCACATACAGCTGCTGAAGTTGCTGTTAAATTACTTCAAGGTGAAGAAGTAGCTCCTTACTACTGGCACGACTATGTCAAAGCAACCAAGGCAGAAGACGCAGAATTAAAACGCTTAGACTATCGTGAAGAAACAATTGATCAATATAAAGAACGCCTTAAAACAACCTATGGCGAATAAGCAAGCTTAAGTAAACAAAATCGGCTTCTTTTCCTAAAAGAGAAGAAGCCCTTTTTAATGTAAAGGAAGTGATAAAATGAACGAAGCTCCTCTGCTTGAAATGAAAGAAATTGATAAGTTATTTCCAGGAGTTAAAGCCCTTAACAAAGCTCAGCTAACCATTAAAAGAGGGACTGTTCACGCACTGATGGGAGAAAATGGTGCTGGAAAATCTACACTAATGAAATGCCTATATGGGATCTATCATCGGGATAACGGGCAAGTACTTTATGATGGGGAAGAAATAAATTTTTCAACGCCAAAAGAAGCGTTAGACCATGGAATTGCGATGATCCATCAAGAATTACAACCCATACCAGACATGACGATTGCAGAGAATATCTTCTTAGGCGATTATCCTAAAAAAGGACTTCTAGTTGATCATCACCGAATGAATGAAGAAACGCAAAAATACCTCGATATGATTCAACTCAATGTATCACCTAAGACCCGTCTAGGGGATCTTACTATTTCACAACAACAGTCTGTCGAAATCGCCAAAGCTATCTCTCATGATGCCAAGATTCTAATTATGGATGAACCCACATCTTCACTCACAGAATCTGAAGTACGCAATTTATTCCGAATTATTCGTCAACTCAAAGAAAAAGGTTTAGGTATTATTTATATTTCTCATAAAATGGATGAAATTCTCGAAATATCTGACGAAATTACGATTATGCGTGATGGCCAATATGTTGGAACCTATGATTCTAAAAATATAACCATTCATGAAATTATTAAAAATATGGTCGGTCGTGAGCTGACCCAACAATTTCCTTCTAAAAACTTTAAACCAAGTGAAGATGTTATTCTAAAAGTTGAAAATTATACTTCGATTAGTGATAAATCCTTCAAAGACTGCAGTTTTGAACTTCACAAAGGAGAAATCCTTGGAGTCGCAGGCCTAGTGGGTGCCCAACGATCGGAATTAATGGAAGCACTCTTTGGCTTACGCCAGGTACAAGAGAATGGAAAAATTTTTGTACACGGTAAAGAAATTAGTATTCACAATCCCAAAGAAGCCATTAAAAACGGTTTTGCTTTCGTCACTGAAGATCGTCGCAAAACCGGTATTTTCGGTGTATTATCTGTATCAGATAATACTGCGATCGCTTCATTACAACAATATCTTAAAAAAATCGGTCTTTTAAGTGAACATGAAATTAAAAAAGTCGTTGATCAAGGTGTTCAATCAATGAAAATTAAGACCCCTTCAGCCTTAACTCGAATCGAGAATTTATCGGGTGGTAATCAACAAAAGGTGATTCTCGCTCGTTGGTTAGCTACGAATCCTGAGATTTTCATTATGGATGAACCAACCCGAGGGATCGACGTAGGGGCTAAGTATGAAATTTACGAAATAATTAACCGCCTTGCGAGTCAAGGAAAGTCCATTATTCTAATTTCCTCTGAGATGAGTGAAATCTTGGGGCTTTCAGATCGAATCATGGTCATGTGTGAAGGAAAGATTTCTGGCTACTTAACGAAAGAAGAAGCCGATCAAGAAAAAGTCATGGATTTAGCCACTAAATTCATCCAAAAATAAAGGAGGAGACCCTATGACTGAAAAAGTTAAAAATGTCATCAAACCTAAACGAAGTTTTATGGATTGGATGATCGAAAATGCCTTAATAATGGTAATTATTTTGATGGTCATCTATACTGCTTATTCAGCTAATAACTTTTTAAGCTTTCATAATTTAAAAAATATCCTTGCCAATGTTTCTGTCCGTTTCATCATTGCACTAGGTATTTCAGGCCCCCTTATTACACGTGGGACCGACCTATCTGCTGGACGGATTGTTGGAATAACAGCCGTTGTCACTGCTGTTTTCTTACAAAGACCCGATGCTAGCTCAGGAATTATGTACCCTGCCATTGCTGGCTCACCCATTATTGTCGCTCTTTTAGCCGCTTTAGCAGTAGGACTTTTCTTTGGTTGCATCAACGGTTTAGTAATTTCCAAACTTTACGTTCCACCCTTTATTGCAACCCTGGGAACTCAAATTGCCATTTATGGTTTAAATATGATTCTCTCAAAGAATGCTCCGATTGGTTCTTTAAATCAGGACTTCACTAAATTTGGTGCCTTAGGATTCCGTGTTGGTGAGATACAAATACCCTATCTTACCTTTATTGCACTCACCATGGGTATTTTCATGTACATACTCTATCGATACACAGTTTATGGCAAACAAATGTATGCCATCGGGGGTAATGAATTAGCAGCCGAAGTATCCGGTGTGAATACTAGTCGATCTAAATTAACGATCTACTGCCTTGCTGGGCTGCTATATGCCTTAGCAGGCTTTCTATTAACCGCGAAAACTGGTTCTGCTGCAGTCACCGCAGGTACTGGTTACGAGCTCGAAGCTATTGCTGCAGCTACCATCGGTGGTGTATCAACCGCAGGTGGGGTTGGATCTGTAACTGGTATACTAATTGGGGTTCTCGTCTTTGAACTCTTAAAAACCTGCTTACAATTCCTAGGAATTACGCCAGAAATGACTAATGTTTTCCAAGGGATTGTCATTGTTGCCGCCGTTGCCTTGGATATCCGTAAGACCATGCGTAAAAAATAGAGATAAGTACTAGCTATATCAGACTCAAGCTAAATTAACCCCCTAAGCTTCATAAAAGAGGCTTAGGGGTTATCTCTTAATTATATAAATCAATATTAATTTATTAGGCTTCCCTTATTAAGAATAATATGATATCCTATATATGTTGTTCCTAAGGGGGCTTAGCTCAGCTGGGAGAGCGCATCGCTGGCAGCGATGAGGTCAGGGGTTCGAGCCCCCTAGTCTCCATATAATAACTTTTAAGGCTTTCTATCATCTGTTAAACCTTGATAGAAAGCCTTTTTTGTATTTTTACTTTTCCCTATAAACCCTAATAATTGACTAATTGGCATTCATTTTGGCACTCAAAAAAAATCTATAACTATATCGCGGTCAATATGATTCCCCACCGCCTAAGAAGGTGTGATTTTAAAAACTTTTGCACTTCCTAAAAGCTTAGTAACTTTCGACAAGCTGCTAAGCCTTTCTATTATATCTTCATTTAAATACCCTTTAACGACTGACTAATACTTTACGATAATAAAGCACGGCCGGCTTCCATAAAGGCTTGGATATTCGCTTTAGGGGTGGCATAAGGTACACCACAACCAGACCTTAGAATAAAACCTTTAGGTGAGTCTCCTGCCTTTTCGTAACAATTGCGAACAGCCTGGGCTACCTGATCAGGGTTCCCTTGCAATAACACTTTAACCGGATCTACATTCCCCATCAAAATGACCCGATCACCTACTTGTTCTTTGGCAAACGCTAAATCCACCACTTGATCGAGTGACAAAGCTGCTACCCCTGTATCAGCCATTAAAGAAAGTTCCTTGGACGTATCTCCACAGATATGAAGTGCCACATCCCTGGTGTATTGGTTAATATGCTGAACTAATTCTTTTTCATAAGGCAAGGCGAATTCTTGATAATTTTTTGGTGAAATCAAATCCCCCGATGCCACCGGATCATAAATAAAGTAAGTAAGATTTGGAATATCTGCAAATCGATCGACCATTCTTTTTAGAACTAAGGTAATTTCACCTAAAAGTTGATGAACAAGTTCAGGCTTTTTACGCATCCCTTTAAGAATTTCCTCGATAGGCATGACTGACCTCGCTAGAGTTAATGGCCCCGCCAGACCATAGTTTAAACACACTTCCTGCCCAATTTCAGCATGTATCACTTCTAGGGCTTGATGATTAATTTGTTGCTGGCGGTCTAAATCGTAATCATAGACACTCCCATCGAAAAGACTCACATCCTTTAGCTTGTGCATAAGCCGTGCGGAGTTCAATTTCAAAGAAACATACATTACATTAACTTCATCCACCCCAAAACTACGGTACATATTGATCTCACGTCTGGCCAAGGTTTCAGGATCCTTATAGGATAAGATATAAGGTAAACCCATTATTTGAGCAGCAAACTGAGGATGGAATAAGGTTAAAGGAGGGTGGTCCAACTCTTGACCTGCTAAAAAAGCGGCTTTACGTTCTAATGGTGTCATTAATGGCCTCCTCTAAATAATTTATCGGCAGCAAGAGTCGCTTGTTTTATGGATTCATCCATAAATACATCCACCTGTTCAATCGGTGTTGCGTATGGAACTTGACAGCCTGAACGAATCATGTACCCAGACGGACTATCATAAGCCGCCTGAAAATTATCACGAACCGCCTGACGCATTGTCTGCTCGTCGCCCTGTAAAAAGACCTTAACTGGGTCTACATTTCCTATAATTGTCACACGATCTCCAATCTTCTCCTTAGCCAGAGCCAAGTCGACTTCCTGATCCAACGAAAACCCATCAATCCCTGACTCCGCAATTAACTCTAGAGAATGACTGGTATTCCCGCAAATATGCATTCCCACCCAGTGGTCATGTGGCAAAGCCTTAATGTAGTCAACTACCTGCTTAGAATAAGGCACAACAAAATCCCGATAAATTTTGGGGCTAATTAAAGATCCTGAAGCCACAGGGTCATATAAGAAATAGTTCAATTCCTTTAAATCCGCCACTTGATCAATTATTTGTTTGATGGAATCTACGGTAAACTGCAATAACTTATGTAAATTTTCAGGATCTTTGCGGGTAGCACGGAGCATCTGATCGGCAGCTAAAACACCCGATGCTAGTGTAAACGGTGCTGAAATTGAGTAGGTTGGAATCACCTGATCCCCTAACTGATCCAATAATATCTCTAAAGCTCCCCGATTCGTTCTTTGAGCCACATCTCGACGAAAGCTAGTCCGCTCTAGATCGAGTTGATCAACCTGATCAGCCTTCTTTAATGCTGCTTCTTCTAATGCAGCTGGTGCATCATGGGGAGATTGAATCTTAGAACGGTGACGAATGGCAAAGTTTATCGAAGTATAGGACACTGACACCCCATCTACCCCAAAGCGATTATAGACTGCAATCTCTTTAGCCGCGGCTTTTTCTGGGGAATTGAATCCTTCTCGATAAGACATGCCTGCAATTTTTGTTGCATAACCCTCATGAGAAAAAGTAATGGGTAATCGATCTACTTCTAAGCCAGATTTTAGGGCTATTTGTCTTTCCTTTGGTGTCATTTTATCCATGTTGCCCCAACCTTTCTGCCCCTGTTAACGCAGCTTCCATATAGGCTGAAACATTTGCCTCAGGTGTCCCATAAGGTACCGAGCATCCAGGTGCAATAATAAATGGTGTATTCGTCTGTTGCATCTGTTCAAAACATTCTTCAACTGCCTGTCTTACCTGGTCAGGGGTTCCTCTAAAGAAGCATTCAATCGGATTCACATGACCAGCGATAATTAACTGATCACCAGCTAACTCCGCAGCTTCTAGTAAAGACACTTTTTGATCAATTGAAAAAATATCTACCCCAGCTTCAATAATATAAGGAATATTTTTAAGGGCATTGCCACAGATATGGAGCGTAACCGTCTGCCCTAGTTGATGGATTTTATCAACCAAGCGTTTCAAATAAGGTAGAGTAAACTCTTTATACTGACGTGGGGAAATTAAGTCCCCTGAAGAAACAGGATCTGTTATCGAAAACCCTAAATCGGGATTTGCCACCGCCATCTCTTCAATCAATCTTTCTAAAGCCAGCGTTGTTTTATCTAATAAAGAATGAACCTGTTCTTTATTCTTGCGCGTCGCTTTCAATAGTTTTTCTGGAGCATAGATAGAGGACGCTGCCGTTAAAGGCCCCGTCAATTCATAGTCCACCACCGCCTGGTCATTAATCCCTTTCTGAATGGCTTCAATCGCTTTTAAATGCATTTGAATAAAATCTGTTCGCTCCAAAGATAGTGGTGAAAAATCGAGCTGATCAACTTGATCAATCGCTTCTAAAGGGAATACCTCTACCGTTGGAGAGGTTTCTTCATGAAAATCCAATTGAGCACCTAAGGCACGCCCCATTGATTGCAGGCCAAAATTAACCGAGATGTTATCACAATGATAACGATTAAAACATTCGATCTCCTTTTTAGCAATTCCTTCTGCAGAAGCTTCAGAAGCACGATAACTTTGATTTGTAATCTTAGCTCCATAAGTTCCATGGAACAGATAGACCGGCATCCGATCGATCGGTTCTTTCTCAAATAAGGCAATTCGTCTTTGCTTTGGATTCATTCAATCACTACTCTCTTTATTATTGTTAATTCATTGATATGGCTTTGACAGACAATTTGACCTCGGTGTTTCAACAGTTCCGTGACTAAATCTCCTTCAAATCGGAAACATTCTTTTTCCGCAATCAAATCACAAGCTTCCAAACCTTCTAACAATTTAGCATGCAAGTGGAGACAAGCTTGAAAATCGCCCTTAAGAAAGGCTTGTAAAACAGCTAAATTGACCGGAGCATATTGGTTTTTAAATCGTTTAGGCCCAACTAATTCGACCACAAAGGTTGGATCTGCATAAGAAATCACTGCGGCCTGTCGTTGATCAAGTTCACGTAAAAGAAATTGCCACCATTCAATGTATTCCTGAGGAAAAGGCTGCTTCATCATTTGGCGAAAAGCCTTAGGCTTAACTACTTCGTAAAAAACCGTCAAAGGACTTGTCACATTAAATACGATCGGCCCTTGTAGTTGGCTCACCGCTTCAAGTATAACTTGGCTATTATCGATCTGCCGACGGAATTTATTAAATTCCAGCATGTGATCAAAAGGTAAAGTATAATAGTTACGTTGATAATACGCCTGATATTTATTAGCCATAGCAATTACATTTTCAACGGAATCATAGACCCCTTTTTGATCGAAGACTTGAGGATAAGTAATATCCAAAGGCGATACTAGCGCCTCCTTATCATCATACATGGTAATTTCCCTTTATTAGACTAGGACTGATGTCCTAAAATTTGCTTAGCAACAATGACCGCTTCATTGGCATCCTTAGAGTAAGCATCCGCGCCAATCTCATCCGCATATGAAGCTGTCACTGCCCCGCCACCGATCATTACTTTAAAACGATCTCTGAGTCCTTGGTCCTTTAATAAATCGATCAAATTTTTCATTTCAGTCATTGTCGTTGTCATCAATGCAGACAAAGCAATAATATCAGCATCCACTTCAACTGCTTTATCAATGATCTCTTGTGAGGGAGTATCTCGACCTAGATCAATAATCTCAAATCCCCCTACTTCAAGCATCGTAGCCACTAAATTCTTGCCAATATCATGTGTATCACCTTTAACCGTTGAAATAACTATTTTCCCTAAGCTTGAACCCTCTTTCTTTTGGTCCATCAATAAGGGCTCAAAAACTTCCATGGCATTATTCATCGCATCCGCCGAAATCAAGACGTCTGTCACATAGTATTCTTCTTCCGCAAAGAGTTGTCCGACCTCAGTCATTCCATCAACTAAGGCATCAACCCCCTCATTGACATCGTAGCCTCCTTCGACATATTCCTTAGCGGTTTCAATAATATCGTCATCTTCCATTTCAACAACGAATTCTTTTAATTCTTCTAATAATTCTTTTTGATCACGCATCAAATCCCTCCTTTTTCTAACGTATCTATTATATCAAGTTCCCTATAGACCATCAATTCAAGTTAACTCGTTACGTTTTAATACGAGCATAATTATATAGCTTATGGTAAACTATCATTGTATTAGAAAGGGGTTTTACCATGAAAAAAATTGGTCTATTAATCAATCCAGTAGCCGGAATGGGTGGCAAAGTCGGTCTTAAAGGTACCGATGGACGCGATGTTCTCGAAGAAGCACGTAAACGAGGAGCTCGCCCAGAAAGTCCGCTTAAAGCTGGAAAAGCCTTAGAAAAATTCCTAGCTATCAAAGACCAGGTTATCTTCTACACAGCCGCTGGTGATATGGGGGAAAACCAACTAGAAAATTTAGGCTTAAACTATGAGGTCATTCACCATTATCAAGGAGACAGCCAACCCGAAGATTCTTATCAAACACTGGAACAATTTAAAAAATTAGATCTTGATTTAATTCTATTTTCTGGTGGAGATGGGACTGCCCGAGACGTTACAAAATATATTGAATTCTCGATTCCAGCTATCGGTATCCCTGCTGGTGTAAAGATCCATTCGGGTGTCTATGCCAAAACACCAGAAGCAGCTGGTGAACTCGCACTCGCTTATTTAAAAGAAGCTAGCTTACCTCTTAAAGAAGAGGAAGTCATTGATATTGAAGAGAATGCCTTCCGTCGTGATGAGATTGTGATTGCTGTTTATGGCTATTTAAAAGTCCCTTATGATGATAGCCACCTACAAAGCACTAAATCTCCTACACCTCAATCCGACGAAGGTGCTCAAACTTCCGCAGCCCTACAATTTATTGATCTTATGAAAGACGACGTTCTATATATTATCGGATCCGGTTCAACTTGCTACCGCATTTTGGAAGAATTAAACTTGGACGGAACAATGTTAGGTGTCGATCTTGTCCAGAATAAAAAATTGATTGCTCGTGATGTCAATGAGCAAGAAATGGTTGATGCCATTCATAAAGCCGATCAAGTTCATCTTGTTGTAACACCGATGGGGGGACAAGGCTATCTATTCGGTCGAGGCAATCAACAATTATCCAATAAAGTATTGGAATTATTAAGTAAAGATCAAATTACCATTCTATCAACCGTTGGCAAGCTAAATTCCATTCAAGGTAAACCTCTAATCGTCTATACTGGCGATCCCAAGGTCGATCAACAAATTTCAGGTTATTACCGGATCATTATTGGTTACGAACAATACCGTATGTATAAGGTTCAGCCTGCGAATGACTAACTGATCTCAAAACAGCCCCCTAATGTCAGGTGGCTGTTTTTCTGTATTCAAAAAAGCATGAGAGCAATGCTCCCATGCTTCAATACTCCATTTAAATTCAATTTGAAAATTAACGATCTTCTCTTTCTGCTGCTTTTGTACCTAACGATCCACCAACTAAGGCTAGTAAAGCTCCAGCAACAGTCGCTGCTACAGTATAGTAAGTTCCCTTAGAAGCTGTATCGGTTACTTCTTGAGCGGTTTCTTTAGCATCTTCAACCTTTTCAGGTAATTCATCGGCTAAACGATTAATCTCTTCAGTTAACTTATCAATTTGATTTTTTGCTTCAACCGCAGCTTTTTCATAAGATTCTTGGATACTCTCAACGGCTTTTTCAGCTTCTTTTTTCGATAAATCTGAATTCTTTTCAACAGCATTGGTTAAGGCGTCTTCATCCACTGCACCAACAATGTCTTCAGCACGAGATTGTAGGCTATCTGACAAATCACGAAGCGTTGACTCTACATTTGCTTGGTCTGAATCCATAAGGATGCTCTTAGCTGCTGCCTTAACTTCCTCTACAGAGTCATTTAAAGCATTTTGTAAATATTCTGGCTGTAATTCTTCAATATCCGTATCTTCTAAAATATCCTTCATTGAAGCTTGTAATTTGTCTGTTTCAACATTATCGAAATCAACTTGATCGGCAAGGGCGGTCACAGCATCACTAATCGCTGAACCCGTTCCTTCAACAGCTGTCGAAATTGCTGAACCTGTTCCTTCAGCAACGCTACCCACAACGTCTGTAGCTACACCGAATAAGGATGTACCCGCCCAGGTTGTTAATGCAAGTACTCCAATCAGACTAGCTGCCCAAGTTAAGAATCCATGGATACTTCCGAGACGACGCGCTGATAATCCAGCTACAAAGCCAGCTAATAAGAAAGATACCACCAAGGCAACTACCCATAGAATAGCTTGGCTTGATGCCATACCCGCAAAAGGATCTGCTGCGGTAGGATTCACAAATCCAAGGCCAAGAGCCATACTTAACATCGAGAATACAATTAACAATCCAATGAAGGTTACCACTCCGGCTAGAATTGCTCCCCAAGAAATATTATCTCCGGCTCGGCGATAAGCATTCGTTGATTGCGTATAGACTGGATTTTGATCTTTAACAATAATTTTTTCTTCAGTCATAAAATTTTCCTCCTATTTATAATATGGATTTATTATAACATTTAATAAATCTACATTGCAAATATGACGTTTTCATTGCATTCATTTTAAATCTAAAAAGGCCAGGAATTTCGTTCCTGGCCTCTTTCATTCAACAATATTCGACTATTCTGCGGATTCGCTTGTTTCTTCTTGGTCAGCATCGCTTGCTTGATCTTGTGTACTATCCTCTTCGTTAGAGTCCTCCATCGACTCCTCTGATTCTTCAGAAGATTCCATTCCATAGCTAGATCGATATTCTTCATAGCTTGGTGCATCTTCAGGCTTTTGAATATCATAGCTACCATTATATTCAGTGACTTCTAAGGCAAAATGATAATTGATGGCCATATCTGTATCGTCTGCGATAAGTTCTTCACCTGAGAGGTCTTCATAAGCTGTTAATAACTGCCCTAAAACAGTCTTAAGTGATGTTTCCGAACCAAATGATAGGCTCTTTAATAAATAGTTTTCTTTATCGTAGTCCACTTCTAGCTGTCCAAGGGCATGCAATATATCCGTAGCTAATTGATTCCAGTCAACTTTTTCAAAAAGAGAAACGACAAGTTCTTTAACCATCTCGCCTTCTTCTCCAAGATCGCCCGCTTCTTCAATACCTTTCTTGACTTGATCGATCACTTGACCTTGTAAGTCAATCTCATCAAAGTAAGATGAAAAATCTGCCTTCGATAAATCAGCTGTTAACTTATACGTTTCATCCGTTTCAGAAACTTGCATTAAATCTTTTATAACTTGAGAATCCTGACTATCTGATAAAGTTTTATTCGTCTCATTAATGATGGAAGAAGTATCTTCTTTAATAACAGACCATTCTTGACCATTATATACATAAGTGTAACCATCCACATGAGTAATATCGATTTGTTTAGTTTCTCCAGTAGCTTCATCAGTTACCGTTAGAACCATCTTCATAGCAAATGGCTCTGCCTGAATTTGATAATCACCATGAATATTATAGGAAACATCCATTTCATCACTTGGGCTAATCAGATTCACCATCGTATCAAAATTTCCTGCTTGAGATTCAATTTTTGAGTTTGCTTCAACAATCTTATCATAAACGTCACTGTCTTGAGCATTAACAGATAATGCCGGTACTAAGAACGTCACAAAAACTAACATCAAAGTCATAAACTGTCTAATTTTCTTCATGGTCATCCCTCCATTTATTGTTTGTCCTTTATTAAAGGTTAACTTTATTGTACCTAAAACTTCTAAAAATTGAAAGTAAAACGCTACAAATTAATCCAGCTTGTGACCTTCTCTTGCCTATGCTAGAGTATGATTATACTGAGAAAGTGGGGATTTCATGCCTATAAAAGATAGCTTTAAGAACAAATATCGACAACTTCTTGGTCTTGAGGAAAGCCAAGCACTCTTTCATGCCATTGAAGATCAAGCTCAACACCATGCCTTCCGTCTAAATTCTGAAAAACCAACTGCTTTAGCAGCCTTAAAAAGTTTTTTCCCAGATCCACTTAAGCGTGCACCCTATGCAGAATCGGCCTATCTAGGTAAGATTTCTGGCAACAGCCCACTTGCACGAAGTGGCTATATCTATAATCAGGACCCTTCTGCCATGATTGTTGCAAGTGTGGCTAACTGTCAACCAGGTGAGTGGGTCTTGGATCTTTGCGCAGCTCCAGGAGGCAAGACTCTCCAAGTCGCCTCAGCCATGCAAGGTCAAGGCTTACTTGTTGCCAATGAAATTAATTCCAAACGAGCTAAAGAACTTTCACGAAATATCGAACATTGGGGTGTGGGACATTGTATAGTAACATCTTACCGACCGGATGAATTAGCTTCATTCTATCCGCAATCCTTTGACTGCATACTTGTAGACGCTCCTTGTTCAGGAGAAGGAATGTTTCGAAAACACCAAGCAGCCCTAGATCAGTGGACACCTGATTACCCGACTGAATGTGCCATTCGTCAACAGCATATCCTACAATCTGCCCTTCAAATGCTAAAACCTGGCGGCCGGCTCATCTATTCGACCTGTACTTTCGCACCCGAAGAAAATGAAGCCATTGTCTCTTGGTTAGTCCAGGAACATCAACTAAACATTGCTCCTATTGATACAGAACAATTTCTAGCAAGCGTCAGCCATGGACGGCCTGATTGGGGGAGTGTAGAAGGACTCGAAGGCTGTCTTCGACTCTGGCCTCACCTAAATCCAGGTGAGGGGCATTTTGTAGCCCAACTTATCAAACCACTCAGGCCATCACATTCATCACAAATAAAGAAAAATACGAAAGCAAGCCCTTCCGACTTTCGTTCTCCTAACAAAGAAGAGAAAGAACTCTGGCAAGACTTTAGCTCTCAATGTCCACTAGAAGCTTGCGTTCAAGAATCTAATGGTCGTCTATTTGTTAGACAAAATACGCTTTATTTCATCCCTCAAGGACAAGAAAGCATCCCCCTCCATTCAGTCCTACGTTGGGGATTAGAAGTCGGACAATTTTTAAAAGGGCGTTTTGAGCCTTCCTTCTCCTTAGCTATGGCTGTGAAAGATATATCATCAACAGCTCATCTAGACATCGATGAAGAACAATGGAAAGATTATATGGCCGGTCTCACCCTGAAAGCCTCCGAAAAAGATGGGTGGTACCTACTCTGCCTAAAAGGAATGCCCGTCGCCTTCGGAAAACTTGTCAAGGGAACTATCAAAAACTTCTATCCAAAGGGGCTGCGTTTCCAAGCTAAAGATTGAGAATCTCTACCAATAAATCTAATCATTTCTCATTTTGAAATCAGATTCATTGACTCTGAAATGGCTTTCATATATACTTAACTTAATCAAACACTTAAAGGGGGCGTTTTAATGGGACGTTTAGAAAATAAGGTAGCGATTATTACTGGGGGCGCTCAAGGAATGGGTGAATCCCATGCACGTTTATTTGTTGAAGAAGGCGCTAAAGTTGCCATTACAGATATCGATGTTGAAAAAGGCCAAGCCTTAGCTAAAGAACTCGGAGAATCTGTTCTTTTTATTAAACAGGATGTCAGTTCTGAAGATGACTGGAAAAAAGTCATTCAAGAAACAGAGTCTACTTTTGGTCCGATCAATATTTTAGTGAATAATGCAGGTGTCTCAACTGTCTTATCAACCGAACATTCTAGTCTGGAAGACTACAAACGAATACTTGGAATTAATCAAATTTCTGTCTTTCTAGGGATGCACTATGTCATTCCATCTATGAAAAAAGCCCAAGGAGGGTCTATCGTTAATATCTCATCCATTAATGGCATGAATGGGGGAGCGATCGGCTATACCGATACCAAATTTGCAGTTCGTGGTATGTCAAAAGCTGCTGCCAAAGAGTTAGCCCACTATGGTATTCGTGTTAATTCCGTACATCCAGGTGTTATCAACACTCCGATGGTCCAACACTCGGAAGCTTTCGATCAAATTCAAGCTATGGTTGATTTTATACCTTTAAAGCGAATGGCAGAGCCCCAAGAAATTTCTAACTTAGTCTTATTCTTGGCTTCTGATGAATCCTCCTACTCAACAGGATCTGAATTCATCGCAGATGGAGGAATCCTAGCATAACTTTTTTATTCAATATTAGCAAAAGAGGCGGAGCACTTTGAGTGTCTCCGCCTCTTTTACATCTGTCAAATGTTTTTAGTTATGTTTAACCGATTGATGAGGTCTCCTTTGCTTTTCTTTAATGAGAGAATCACAAAAAAACGTGATCGCTTTTACCGCATAAAGCTGCAACCCGACAATCGCTAGGGCTAGCCCTATCTGTAACAGTTTTAACATCCTTATCCCTACTTTTAATTCACTTTATTTCAGAATAAAGCAAATATACTAAATTGCAAGTAAAATTTTAAAATCTAGCAAAAATTAGACCCTAATACACCGAATGATGAAAGAATATCCCTACTGATACCCGACCCGATGTTCACCTAATACTTTCTCCATTTTCTTTTTTCAATCCCCAATACAAATAGGATCAATCAAACCAACAATAAATACTGATTCAATGAATAAGCTGGCTCAAGCCAAACACTAATCAACTATATTTAAGACCGTTTAACCTAGTGCGATCGCTCTAAATAATTCTATGCCGCGTTCGATTAATTCGTCCGGAAATGTATAAGGATCAGAATGGAGTTCTGCATAGGGACCATCACCTAAAAAGAAGAAACAGCCAGGACGTTTTTTTAAATACCAGCCAAAATCTTCGGATGAACGAATCGGCTCTTGTAGCAACTCAAAAGGTAATCCTGCCTCTTTAAAAATAACTTTTAGGCGATCTACTTCTGCCTGCGAATTGGAAGTATCTGGAAAAGTATCCGTTAAGGTCATCTCTAATTTAAGCCCTTCCTGATCCGCCAAATATTGAGCCTCTTTATGAATCAATGCTTGTAACTGATCTAAATCTTCAGTCTTTGCCGCCCGCAATGTTAAATCTAAGGTTCCTTGTCCTGGGCTCACACCAAAATTAGATTCCCCTAGTCGAACAGAAACCACCGTACACAAGATTAGATCTGAGAAATTTTGGCCATGGAAAGTCATGGCTTGATAACCACTAAAATCACTTAATGGTCGCCAGTCATTGACTAATTTGGCAATAGCATAGATTGGATTCTTACCTTTTTCTGGTTCAGAAGCATGTGACTGAATTCCCTCAAAAGTTAAACGCATTCCCGTCGAAGCACACATTAGTGTTCCAGCACGAAAATGTGCCGAAAACTTTGTCAAATGTGGCCAATTATGTAATCCATAGATCCGATCGACATTAGCCTCATCGAGTACTTCACAGCACTGCTTAGCTCCCACTCCATTTTCTTCAGCATGTTGAAAGAGATAGACAATATTTTTTCCGGTTTTAATTTTATCTAATGCCAAAATCAGCCCACACAATATTGTCGAATGCCCATCATGTCCACAACCATGGAAAGCTTGCATCTTAGAATTCACAATTGAATCCATATCTGCACGAAAGGCTAGCGTTTCGGTTGCCCCTTCATCCTTAATGGCATAAAAATAAGCCCCTTTATCTACCAGCTTCACAGATGAATGTTGCCCAATAAAATTCATCAAACGCATTTTCGTTTCTGCTTCATGTTCTGACACCTTCGGATGAAGATGTAAATCCATCCGTAATGCTTTTAACCATTCTAATTCCTCTTGAGACAAAATCATATTACCGCCTCCATAATATTAAAGCTTGGTCTCATTCAAGCTCCCTTGTATGCTGTCATTATACGCTTATTAAAAAGGCTGTGCGACAAGAAATTCTATCAGCGAATAACAAAGTAGGTTCTTTAAATACATTTATTGCTTAAATATTTATAAAAGGCTATGGTATTTGACCATAGCCTTCGTAAAAAATGTTAATTTTTATTCAATTATGAAAGTAACGCTTCAGTTGATGTCTGCCTTAAATGTATTCTATCTTGCAAAAATTTCATAATCCATGAAACCGTCAAAACCACCAAACTCACTATCAAAAAAGATGAATGAGTAAAAGTAGCCTCTGATATAAAGGGGAGTTGTCTTAAATAAGCATAATCTGTCTGAAGAAAGATATTAATGCCTTGAATGAAAGTATGTAGTAACAAGGTGTAAGCGCTGATCTCTTTATAACTAGGCGAACAATAATCATTTCGCAAATAGATTAGGGATAAAATAAGAATCATGCCATGACCCAAAAAATAATACACAAAGGTCACATGGGGAAATAGATAGGGATCCATATCTCTAATCAATAAAGCCCCCACTGAAAAAGGAAGCCCCATTAAACTAATCCAACTCATAAATTTATTATGTTGCCCCAACAATAATCCGACTCCTAAAATCCAAATGATTAGTCGGCAATGATAAAGGGGGAGGCCATCTGCTAACAACCGCCCCGATCCTTGATACCAAAATAAAATCATACATTGCAAAAAAAGTGCAAAAAGAGCATACAACTTAACTAAATAATCAACTCTAGCTAGCAAATAACAAACAACGATAAATAGTAAAACGACGACTAAAGGAACTTGACTAGGATGATTATCCTCGATTATTCTAAAAAAATAAGCCAGATTCATTAGTCAACCCCTTCCAATACATTTATTAATCATCTCACGGGCAAACATTGGGTCCGATCGATCGTAAGCAAAAAGACTTAAAAAGTATAAAAGCTGATGGATTGAATGTCAAGCTATCTATCATTCAACTCACGTCTAATAAATTGATTTAATAGTACTCAATCTGATATTCCTTTTGATCATAAAAGCGTGATAGGGTCGAATCAAGTAATTTAATCGCATTATCATGGGCTGCCTCAAGTAAGCCATTCTTAATTGCATCTTCCTGAGCTCTTTCTTTCAGATCCTTTAGAGAAAGATTCATATCCTCGAAGGTAAAATTATTAAAAGGACTATAGCTTGCATCATAAACTAATAAACTATCTGGAAAAACTTCCTGACTAAGAATCTGAGTATCTGGTAATTCTACATAAATTGTCTTTTTAGCTTCATTCACCGTAAATTTTATCGACTCAAACTGTAAGCCCGCCTTAATCACTCCTTCATAACTATATAACACCTTAGAGTCTGTAAAGGGTAAGTTAAAACCTAATACCTTCTTATTCGGTTTTTCACTCACTTGTGAAATCTTATACCGATATTCCGAAGTTGCTAATTCACCAATATCTGCCATTGATGCCTCAATTTCTTGCGTAGCAATTTTTGGGCTTTCAGACTGTCTTGGCAAGAAGAAATATGTCAAGATGCCTACACAGACTAAAATGGTTATATATTTCAATATTTGCACAACGTATTTCATGGTGTCCTCCTTATTGTATCGTCTTTGCCGCCTTATAGAGTTCCAAACGCTTGTCTTCCAAGGCTTCATCGAAGTTAATCTTCATCAAAGGATCATTATTAGTGATTACGCCTAAGTTGTCAAGCTCTGTGTAACGCAGATCTATCTGTGGCTCTCCATCCTCCAAGCCCATGTAACCGCCATAAAAAGATAATGAATCACCCACTTTTAATTTAGGTTCCTTTGCAATCCGTAAATCCGTTAACCGGTATATCTGATCTGGCTTATTATCTTCCTGAATCCATAGATGGGCCGGTTGAATCAAGCTTCCGTGTTTGGATTTTATGATCTGACCCGTAATTTTGATTTTACGATTTTTTAAACTAGAAGGATACTTTGTTAACTTCTCGAATGGAATCTCCTGGCATTCTTGCAAATATCGATAACGTTGAAAAACAGGGTCATCCCACTGCCGATTATTATAATAAAAAAGATAGTTTTGTATCATTTTTTTAAAAGTCTCTATTTGTTGAGCCTGAGTCTGATCTTCCGCACTTAGTAACTTATATATTTGAATCAAATTTAATAATTCTTTAGTCTGCTGACCATTTGTTAAGCCACTTTGATAAGATGAATTATCTACTAAATAATCAAACAGATTAATCTTATAATCCTTGATAAAGGAGTCGATCCCTTGATAATTTTGCGGCAAATGTTGGATTTGTGAAGCAGTTAATTTAGAATAAAGCGTTTTTAATGTGTCAACAGCAGCAAGATCTTGAACCGCTAAGTCGCTCATTTTATCCATTAATTGAAAAGTCTGAGCGAACACTGTCTCTTTAAACTGTTTTTCAGCCTGAAGCAACTCACTAAAATTCGCTACATAAGCTTGTTGATCATCTGTCAGATCATCATATGCCCTTCTCGCTTTTTGGATGGACTCTTGTCCATCTGGAACAGACGGGTTAATCGATTTAATAAGTAATTCCACGTGGTCAATTGCCAATTGATCCATTTTTCTTTGAACTTCTTGTAACTCTTGATAGTTAGCGACCTGTCTTTTTTCTGAATCCGTCAATTTTTGATAACGTTGTTCAAGTGATTCCAACTCATCTTGGTCTACTTGCTTTTTCGTTATTGTTTGACTAATATCGTGTTCCAAACTTTTAACAGAGGGACTTTTACCACAAGCAGTTAAAGTGAAAATTAGTATCATCACTAAAAGGCCCTTCCCTGACTTGGCTCTCAACACATTTTCAACCTCCCATCCACCATAATCGAATTATACTTTTAATCTTAAAAGCTGACAAATATTGCTTTAAGCAAAAAATCCAGCAGAATTTCTGCCAGATTTTCTGAAATTACTTTATAAAGCGCCAGTCAACCATAAACCTAATTGAGAAATAAGAGCACTCCCTAAGTAGGTTCCGATAAAAACAAAGGCTGCCACAATCATTATCTTCCAGGAGGTACGTCGTAAATCAACTAGACTATCGGCTACCGAGATCCCAGCTACTGCCAAAATAGGCGTTGTAACCGCTAGAAAGTCAACCGATTGGATGGACTTGATGACCACTTCGCCGAAAATCAAACAAAAAATTAAAGAAACGATCGAAACCCATCCCAGAATTGGAAAATCTTTCGCTACTGGAATCTCTTTGGCCTTCATAAAATCGGCCACAAAAATTCCTAACATGGAAAAGAGCCATAAAATAAGAAGTCCTAAAAGCGTCCAACCAGTGATTGGAGTAGAAGCTGAATTCTTTAATAACTTAATCCCTTGTGTAAAGAGAATTAAAGCACAACCTAAAGCGACTCGTGCACCAAAATCAAAGTATTTCTGCTTTGAACTATTTTCCATGATCATAATGATCTCCTTTCGTAAAGAAATTATAGAAGAATCGTTGCATTGGGATGGCTATGAAAAACATCGTATAAGTTCCCAAAAAACTTGTCAGCAATTGACTAGCAGCCGCATAAGAACGAACTGTTTCCGCCATTGCTTCTGTTGGCATTAATGCTGCAATCGAAGCAGAGGAAGCTGCCATCATTGAAGCTGAGCCTGGTCCAGAAGCCATTGCTAAAGCTCGATAATCTAGCCCCAGTTTTAAAAATAGCGGGGCTACAATACTAAAGAAAATAGATCCAAATAGGGTACCGATCAAATATAACGAAAGGACACCTCGACCTTCTGCCGAATTCAAAGTATACTTTTCTGAAATATAAGCCAGTTCTCCTTCACGGCCAAGTCCAAGCGTTGCACCAATGGCTTCCCGTCTCAACCCAAGTAATAAAGCAATTGGCATCCCTAAAATAACCGTCCCCGTATTCCCTAACTCTTGCAATAAGAAAACCCAGCCTACTTTGAGGATTTCCTTTAGATTGGGAGCAACATCGGCTCCATAACGAGCCATTAAAGGCAACATAATAAACATTAAACTTCCTGATGCAAATTTAATATTTTCGGGCGAATAGATTTTCTTCAAAATTCCTTTACGCCATAATGGAATAGCAAATATCATGGTAATTAATACCGCAAAAACAAGGGGTAAAATATTTATGGTAAAACGACCTAGGCTTAAACTTCTAAAACCAATCCATTCTGCAGCAACTATCGCAAGCAAAATAAAGGGAATTAAATACATTAATGATTTTTTATGTGTCAATGTCCTTCTCCTTCAATTAATAATCTTATAACATCGTTGTTAAGGTTGATAAATAGTCCGAGTATGACCGTCGATATAGCTTGTTGTAATCCATTGAATCACTGATATGGTGAATACATTGAACCAAATAGTCTGGGAAGGTCTTTAGCACGAATTCTGGATCAATCATCCGAAAATCAATCCCATGAATACGTCCTTCAAAGCCTCCATAAGAAATCTGAATACAAGGCAGCATATATGATAAGTCTCCAATATCTCCCGCTGCAGCAATTGCCCCTCGTTGGTCGATCAAACCTGTGATTGCTGGATAGGCCATAAATGCCTCTTTAGCTAATTGCGTCAAATAATCATCTTGATGAAAAGGAAGATAGCCCATTTCTGTCTCACAGGTCACTTGCCCACCTAAAGCTAATGCAGAGCCTTGTGCCATCTGATCTAAACGTTGCGATACTTCCCTCATATAATCTAATGACATCGATCGAATATCGGTTCCTACACGAACTTGATCTGGAATCACATTTGTCGACATGCTGCTTGCATCCATAATAATTGGATTTAAGCGTAAATAAACATCTTCGCGCATTTGTTGCCTAGCTAAACCAATTGCTGTATTAAACAGGGTGGACATACTATAAGCATTCACTCCTGAATAAGGATCAAAGCCGGCATGACTGGCTCTACCTTGAAAATCAAAGTATTTATAACAAAAGCCTGCCAAATCACATGCCAATTCAATTGTTGGCTCATGAAAACGCTCACCGATGGAGTGAATATGAATCGCAAAATCGATATCATTGAAGACCCCTAGACGCATTGCTTCTGCCTTACCACCAAGGTGAACCACCTTCCCTTGGTCTCGTAAACCACGCCGATAATCTAAGTCCAAATATTCCTCCGCTGGTACGAAGATAAAGGCTAGATTAAAATCTAACTGCTGATAGGCTTGAGTCACAAAAAAATAGTGGTACAAAGCTAATGCAATCGTCACCTGGCTAAAATGACCACAGGTATGTGCCGCTCCGGTTTGAGGGTTTGCTCGGAAGTGGTTTGGGGTATAGACCGCATCCAATTCAGCCAAGAAGGCCATGGTATGTTGACAATTATGATTTAGATCCACGCGAAGTCCAGTTAAGGCAAACGTTTCAATTTTGGCCTGCGGATTAACCGAATGAATGTAGTCTATTACCTTGCCTTGAGTCCGTTCTTCCTTGAAGCCTAGTTCCGGATGGTCAAATAGATCCTCTGCAAAGTTTTTCAAATCCTCATATTCACGATCAAAAAACATGATTTCTCGCCATCTCCTCTCCAAAACAATCATGAAATACTTCGCTAGTGTATCAAATAAAAGTTAGCTAAACTAGTTGTTTTCCAAAAAAAAAACGAATTCCTTATCTTTTCTAATCATTTACATAAATGATCATAAAAAAACTAGTCGCTCAAACCAGATTTTCATCACAGTGTAAACGACTAGATCTTTAAGTTTTTTCATTAAGCAGCCATCAAAACTAACTTTCTTTAAGCGGTTTTAAGTCTACTACTAGAATACCACAGAAAATCAAAATTCCCCCCACAATCATAGTCAACATAACAGGCTCTCCTAAAATCAAAATAGCTGTTAACATTCCAAAAAAGGCTTCTGTTGATAAAATAACTGCTGTTTCATTACTGGTAGTATAGTTTTGTGAAATGGTTTGAAGGCCATAACCAACAAGTGTTGCAACAATTCCAACATATAAAATAGGTAGGATAGACTCTTGAGTAAAATGAATATTGGCTTCGCCTAAGAAGAAGGCCGCTATCCAACTAAGGGCTGCTGCAGCCCCCATTTGAAGAAGCATCAAGGACCAATTTGGCATTCCCTCCCCATAATGGTCCATATAAAATATATGGGCTCCAAAGAAGACGGCACCAATTAGTGACAAAGCATCCCCGAAATTAAAGGCGATTTGACCAATTCCCCCAGAGAAAGAAGTGAATCCAATCCCAATTAAAGAAATCAAAGCCCCCAACAACGCATTCTTTGATAACTTTTCTCTAAGAACAAGCCATCCTATAAAAGGAACAATGACGACATTGACTGCTGTTAAAAAAGAGTTCTTTGACGTAGTGGTAAACTCAAGTCCCTTTGTTTGAAAGAAATAAGCTAAAAATAAAATAACTCCCACTGTGACGCCTTTTATAAATTCGTCCTTTGAAATTCTCTTTAATTTACCCACATTAATCACCAATAAAATGACAAAAGCAATCGTAAAACGTAAAGCGATCACTTGAAACGTCGTAAAGTATTTCAGTGCAATTGAAGAAAAAGTAAAGCCCGATCCCCAGATTAATGCCGTCAAGAGTAATCCAAGTTTCCCAAGCATATGTTTATTTTTCATAGAATCCCCCTCTATTAAATCTGTTTACAAGTATAACAAGATTCACTCCTACATACAATTAATATAGCTTAGCCTTTCGTAATTAGCCTATCAATAAGCTGACAAATATAATAACTCCTCTAAAAAATAGACCCTCTGCTCCCATTTTCTTACAGCAATTATTCTTAGTCCTTAAAATTACCTGATTTATTGCTATCGAATTATGGTATAGTTAAGCCAAGTAAAAAATTGGAGGTTTTTATGTCTGCTATCTTTTTTTATCCTATATTAATTATCCTTTTAGGCGCTATCAGCTATAACCTTTACTTAAAACGTCAAATAATCCTTCGGGAAACGATCACACCTTCTTGGTGGATTGCCCAAGTTCTAACGTTACTGATATTGTTATTTGTTGGTCGCGGATTAAGAATGGACCCGAAAGCTTATCTATTGTTGGGTTTATTTATGATCTATTCCTTATCAATGGCTGGGTGTAAGGGTGTCTCTAAGGATGGCTTTTTTGTTCTTCAAGGCATCACTTTTACTATTAAAAAACTTCCGTATCAACATGTTGACCGAATCGTAGTAGACCGTCTACCAGATCAGTCTTTACTTAGCCTACTGATTCCCGATCAACAAGTTTATCATCAACAAAAATATAAGCTCTCTGATGAGCAAGCGCTACTAAGCCTACTTGATTCTAAACAGCTTCTTTATGACTTTAAAAAATAACTATAATTAATAAAGAGGTTCCAGAGACGATGATGATTTTAATATATCCATCACCCATCAGTATTTCTAAATCTTCTATTTTAGCCTATTAGAAAGGATGTTTCTTGTGTCCCACTCTCATACCCTTCGAATAAAACCCTTAGGGCTCGCCCTCCTAACCGGTACTTTAACCGGTATTATCGTTGCTTATTTTCGATTAGCTCTTAGTCAAATCAATCATCTTTTACAAAGCTTGCTTGTCCAGTCTTCACAACACTTTTTTCAAGGTCTTTTATTTTTAGGCTTATTACTCATTCTTGGTATTTTTGCAGGCTACTGTCTTAAAGCCGAAAGTAACATTTCTGGTTCTGGAATCCCCCAGGTATCAGGACAACTCCAAGGTCAATTACAACAAAATTGGTGGCGCGTCCTCATCTATAAATTCCTAGGAGGTTTAGCCACCATCGGTTCAGGACTTACGTTAGGCCGCGAAGGCCCTTCTGTCCAAATCGGGGCTTCTATCGGTCAAGGAATGGCTCAATTAAGTCGAAGTAAGGAAGAAGTCTCCAACTATCTGATTGCTGGTGCAGCTGGTGCAGGAATGGCAGCCGCTTTTAACGCCCCTCTTTCAGGTCTTTTTTTTGTCATCGAAGAATTGCTTCATCAATCTAATCGTCGATTATTTGTCTATACGGGAATCACAATCGCTAGCTCTAGCTTAACCGCTAAATATATCCTCGGCAACCAGGTATCCATTCCAATTCCGGTATTTAACCCCGATAACTTCCCGAACTTGATTCAATGCCTCTTACTAGGTATCTTAGTCGCTTTTTCTGGGCTTCTATTTAATCAAGGCATTCTAAGTCTCAAAAATATTTTCTCAAATTGGCAGGCCCCACTGTATCTTAAAACAGCCTTGCCATTCTTAATCACTGGTCTTTTTCTACTCTATGACCCACAATTATTTGGATCGGGCGCTAATTTGATTCAGCTTCCCTTCGAATCTTCCTTAACGTTACCGAATCTAAGTTACCTATACCTCGTTAAATTGGTTCTACTTTTACTAGCTTTTTGCTCAGGAATTCCAGGAGGAATCTTCTTTCCCCTACTAGCCTTAGGGTCACTTGTCGGCCAAATTTATGGTTTGACCCTTGCTCAACTTGGATTAGCTTCTGCCGATTTAATCCCTTACTTTTCGATTATTGCGATGGCCTGTCATTTCGCAGCGATCGTTCGTGCTCCTTTAACAGGGATGGTTTTAATTATGGAAATGACCGGTGCCTCACTCCCCTGGTTACTCCCCATGATGATCGCCTGCTACACCGCCGACTTGGTGAGTGAGTTCTTAGGTAATCAACCGATCTACGAAAGTTTATTGGAAATAATCCTTCAAAATAAATATAAACCTACGAATTAAATCAAATCCTTCAAAATTACAAACAAAGCCCCCATCTAGTGAATAGAAAAACACTAGATGGGGGTTAATTTTGATTAAGCCCGACGTACATTTTGCCAAATAATTAAAGCAAGGGCAATGACTAATAGACCAAAGGACAAGTGCCATAAAATATAATTACAGATAAGACAAATAATAAAAGCAATCGTATCTCGTTCTAATGGATAAAAGCCAAGATACTGCGTATATTCTTTACCATCAATGACGTATGTCAATACATAAAGGACTAATGCAATTGTAATAGGGAACAAGATCAATGACATGAAGTTATTGAAGTCTCCAATAATATAGAAAACAAATGAAGCTACATAATTATAAATCCAAGCATCTTTAGGGATTTGCTTAAAAAATGATTCCAATGATAACATTTATATCCTCTCCTTTAATTGTATTATCAACTACAATAACTTTTTCAACCTCCGTCTTAAGACGGAATTGAATCGTTACAAGTTCATTATACCATCATTTACAAAATATCAAGATAAAATTGATTGCCAATGTCTAAACCAAGCTCTGTAAAGGCTATGCGGTCTTCACTCAATTGGATGATCCCTGTATTTAAGTGCTTTTCAATGGCTTTCTGATATTTTGTCAAAAAATCAATTCCAAATCGCTGATTAATTTCAGGAATTGAAAAACCTTTTAAAAGCCGCATATTCAGCATGATATATTCCTTTTCACGATCCTCTAAAGTCATCACTTCTTGAGACATAACAGGTGGAAGCCCCCGATCAATCTTTTGATAATATGCTGAAAATGATCGTTCATTATCATAGCGAATCAAATCCACATTTGAAGAAGCTCCCAAGCCTAAGCCTAAATAATTATCTAGGCGCCAATATTTTTTATTATGGCGGCTTTCATAGCCTGGACGGGCAAAATTTGAAATTTCATACTGTTCAAAACCTGCTGCTTTTAGACGCTCCTGAATATAATGATACATCGTCCTCTCTAATTCTTCACTCGGTAACTTTACCTGACCCGTTAATACCCAGCGTTTTAAAGGTGTATCATCCTTAATCATCAATGAATAAATTGATAAATGAGTAAGGGGAAGCGTCAGTGCTTGATTCAAATCATCTTCTAGGATCTCCAAGGTTTGCTTAGGATTAGCAAACATCAAATCTATCCCTAGTCGATCGATCCCTTTATTCTTCATCAATTCAATCTTCTCAAAGACCGTAGCTCGATCATGGAGTCGCCCCATCATTTTTAACACTTCATCATTGAAAGATTGAACACCCATCGAAAACCGATTAAAGCCGCATTCAAGATAACTATCTAATCGGCGACTAGTAACCGATTCAGGATTCATCTCAATCGAAATCTCAGCCCTTTGGCTCACTTCAAAATAGCGATAAACTCCCTCCATCACTCTTACCATCTGGTCAGCAGATAAATAAGAAGGTGTCCCGCCACCAAAATAGATGGTATCAATCAAATAATTTTGTTCCTGATAAAATGCCATTTCTCGAATCAAATAATCAATATAGGGATCAACTTCATTGGCTTGATCCGTAAATGTTAAAAAATTACAATAGTGGCATTTTTTTTGACAAAAAGGAATATGAATATATAGTCCCATCTTGACCTTCGCTTGTGACATGATTCGATTCCTTTCCTATTACCATTTTATTATAACTTGATGATAGCCATCCCGATCCAAGTCACCCAATAGATCTAAAAAAGCTAATCCACGCTCCGCCAACTGTTCATAAAATAAGCGAGCATGGTTTACCTCTATTCGACTATAAGATCGGTCAGTCATTGCATCCCACAAGGCATCTAAGTTATGCCCGGTATAGTCTGGTAGGTCAAATAAATCAATCCAGTAATCATAGGTTTCCTTGAGGTCCTGACAATATACTGCATCCAAGATATAGTTCATTCGAGTGCCCCCTTAACTTCAATAAAGTTGTTCGAAACTATCATAGTGATCCTGTGTGTAAAAGATCAGCCCATCATTTGAATAAACCAATCGCAGAGGTCCTCGATGATTGGTATAACCCGCCTTAAGGTCTGCCTCATAATAACGTCTCCCTGATTTTTTAGGTAATTGTCCTTCACGATTACCAAAGGAATCTCCACCTACCACATAGTAGGGATCACCAGGTTGCCAACCCTTACTTTGAGCTTGCTTTTTCGTAATATAATTAGCAGGCAAGCTTTGATACTGGTGAATATAGGCCGCTACATCCTCTAGATCATAATAAGCTTCCCCTTTGACTAGCTCTTTATTTTCAACTTGATGGCTATTTTCCAGTGAGGAATTTGAGTCAAGGGAGAGATCCCTATCAGTCGTAAGACCTCTCATTAGACTAAGTAATAATAGAATAATCGCTAAGGCTGAGAAAAGAATTTGTTTAGTCTGTTTCAATCTTTAATCCCCCCATTTTTTCACGGATGTCTATTACTCAACGGCGTCGGAGGAAGTAACTTCCGCTTCTTCACTAACAGACTGATCCGCTTTTGCACCCTTTATCACTAAATTATTGGGGTTAAAAGCGTTAAATTGTGAGAAATGAATTCCATAAAGTGTCTGAACTTGTTCTTCTTGACCGGTAGCGGACCAAAAAATCACAGAAACAAGCTTTCCACTGACTTTATCAATCATCAAATCCAAACCATAGATGGCAGGTGAAGGCTTCTCAAGAAATGATAGATCAAGTCCCTCACCAATCTGATTGATATCCTCCAAGTTATCTTCTACAAAATAACGATAACTATAATAACTTGGTCGATCTTCTTCTGATTGGTCCTCTTTTTCATCAACTTTTTTAAAATCATCAAAATGCTCAATAAAATAATTGACAAAATAATCGTAGTAATTTTTTTGACTAAAAGCAGTTAAATCCTTGCCAAATCGATCATCCATCAGATCTTTAGTATATAATCGCAAGTCTTCTACCTTTTTGTCCTTTACTTCGCCATAAGCCAAAAGTAAATTATCCGAAGCTAAATAATTGACATAAGCCATTGCTTCATCCAAGCTTTCATCCATTTGATGGTAAAAATTTATGCCATAAGTATAATAGACCTTACTTAAATTTGCCTTTTTAAAAGCTTCTAAGAGACTATCTGAATCAATAACTGACTCTTGTAATTGGCTATTGAGGTCCACATCCAACGGTATCGCATCGACTTGCGCCTTCTTTATTTGAACAATCTGATTCAATTGGTAGGAGCTTCCCCCTGTGTCCACTTGAGCTTGCAGTTCGAACTTTTTAATTTGAAAACTTTTTGGATCATAATTCATCGTAAAGCTTACTGAATCAATCGAGCCTTCTTCTACAGCAATCGGCCAATCAAAGTGACTTGGTAGTAACCTAAGTTGGTCCTTATCCGTTATTTCTTTTTTTACCTGACCCTCTTGGCTTAAATCCAACTGATCTTCACCTTCAACCATTAAGTTCAAATAACTCACCAACAAATCCGGTAAGCGTTCTCCATCACTAGTCTGCCAATTTGTTCCATCGGAACGTATATAGCCCTTATCTTTCTGACCATAGAAGTCAAACTGAGTCGATTGATTACCTTCTTTGACTTGGGTTTGAATATAATATGAATTCAATTTCCCTTCTTGATAATTTTCTTGCCCCTGGTAATCCTTAGTTAATTGTTCGGTTCCATTATCAACCACTAAACTTCCTTCATATTGATAGTAATTATTTTCATTGAAGGTTTGTAACATTGGTTGAATTTGATCAAATATTTTACCCTCTTCAATTTTCTTCTCTAATTCAATAATTTCTGGCTTCTTTTCCTTCACCGTTTGCGTATCACAAGCCGCAACAAATCCAATCAGAGCTAATAAAAATACCCACTTTAATCCTTTTTTCATAGTAAATCCTTTCTAATGTAATGTGCTACTTTCATTGTAGTAGAATTAAAGGCATATTGCACCCTTTTTACTTGCCATTTTTTAGATTTAACCGCCTGTTAAAATCTTTTAAAGCGTTTTATTTTTAGGGTTGACTAAATTATTAAAAAGCGTACAATCAGGTTATAAGCATTAAGCTGATCATAACTTTTAGGAGGGATTTAATGATTAATCAAGCTTTGCTCAAACAATATCAAGATGCATTCGATAAAGACCCTGCCAATCAAGCAAGCAAGCATGCCATCGCAAGGGTAGGGATTAATGAAGCCAGTGTCGACAACCAGGCCATTCGTCGGCACACCTTTACTTTCTCAGACGAAACCAAACGTGGTAAAATCACCAACCAAAAAGCTTCAGGTCGCTGCTGGATGTTCTCAGCCCTGAATGTTCTACGGGTTCAAACCATGAACCAATTAAATGTTGAAAATTTTGAATTTTCACAAAACTATACCTTATTCTGCGATAAATTAGAACGGTCAAACTTCTTCTTGACCTCAATTATTGAAACCGCTGATCAACCCCTTAATTCTCGACTGATTGCCCATCTTCTAAATGATCCGATTGGTGATGGTGGTCAATGGGAAATGTTCGCAGGTATCTTAAAGAAATATGGTTCGGTTCCGAAAGAGATTATGCCTGAGACATTCCACTCTTCAAATACGAGAGGCTTAAATGAAATTTTAGCAAACAAATTGAGAGAATTTGCTGCTCGTCTTCGTCAAAAACAAGCTGCCGGGGCCTCAAAAGAAGAACTCGAAGCCTTAAAAGAAGATCAATTATCCTTCATCTACAACCTTCTCGTAAAAGCATTAGGAGAATTCCCAACTCAATTCGATTATGCATATCGAGATAAGGATAACAAGTTCCATCGAATTGAAGCGATTACTCCTCAGGAATTCTTCAATAAATATACTTCCATGGACTTAGATCATATGATTAGTTTGATTAATGCTCCTACAGATGATAAACCCTACAATAAGACTTATACTGTAAAATATTTAGGTTCGATCGTAGAATCAAAACCCATTAAATATCTAAATGTACCCATTGAAGTGATTAAGAAAGCCGCTATCACTGCCATTCAAGATGGTCATCCCGTATGGTTTGGTTGTGATGTCGGTAAGATGAGTGAACGCAAAATCGGTATTATGGACGCACATATGTATGCCTATGAAGACACTCTGGGTCAAGGATTTAATTTAAACCGTGCCGAACGCTTAGATTATGGCTGTTCATTATTAACACATGCCATGGTATTTGTAGGGGTAGACTTAGATAAAAATGGTTCCCCACTAACCTGGAAAGTAGAAAATTCCTGGGGCAAAGATTCTGGAGATGAAGGCATTTACTCCATGTCAGATGCATGGTTCGATGAATATATGTATCAAATTACGGTTCCCGCTAAATATATTGAAGAAGAGTATCAAAAATTATATCAAGCAGATCCAATCGCTCTCGAGCCTTGGGATCCAATGGGCTCATTAGCCTTCCTTCAAGCTTAAAAATAACCCTATCTCCCATCTCTGTTGCTAAAACAGAGGTGGGGATTTTTAATATTAAATCTAAAGTATCCATAAAAAATTAGTTTTCCCCCTTGACGAATCCGATGAAAAGTCGTAATATATATTTTGTTGATGTTACGTCTCCTTAGCTTAGTTGGTAGAGCATCTGACTCTTAATCAGAGGGTCGTAGGTTCGAGTCCTACAGGGGACATATTCATAAGCCCAAAAGGGCTTTTTTTTATATCTTTAAAAAGCTTTTGAAACCAAGCAATATAAGAAGATCCTTTCCACTCAAAATTAGAATGGAAAGGATCTTTGTCGTTTATCCAGTTATTTAACACGTGAAGTATTTTTATCTTTCAATTTATCCGCTTCTTTTGATAACTTATCAGATGCTTCTTCGGTTTTTTCAGATACATACTGACCCGTAGATTGGGCAGCATCACTCACACGATCCTGGACAGTTACTTGTTCCTCTTTATATTGTTCACGTGATTTAACATCAACCACATTCACATTCACTTCCACTACTTCTAAACCAGTCATCTTGGCTACTTTTTCAGACACCGTCTTTTTAATCGCCTCAAAAATTTCATTAACGTCCTTGCCAAATTCCGCCACAACGTCCAAGTCTACTGCTACTTGCTTCTTGCCCACTTCTACTTCAATACCATCTGTTGAATTATCCGTATTAACTAACTTCCCAGTAAAATTCGAGAAGAATCCACCAGAAACACCTAATAATCCTGGGACATCTTTTAAAGCAAGTGCAACAATCTTTTCAATGACTTTATCATGAAAGGTTAATTCACCGCGAATTCCATCGCCAAGCTTAGTATCCACTGATTGTTCTTTAACTACATCTTGTGTTGTTTTTTTTATTTCTGTCATTTCTACTTTCTCCTTATATCCTTGTTATTCTTTAGGGGCTGCTTGTTGTTTAGCATATTCTTCCTTACTCATAATATCCGCTACATTCACATTCACTTCAATTACATCAAGACCTGTAGCTAACTTAATCTCATCATAAGCTAACTGGCTAATTTTTTCCGCAATCTCCGGAACATCTTGGTCATATTCGATAATAATATCAAGATCAATAGCTACTTGTTCTTGACCCACTTCAACATCAATTCCATCCGTAGATACTTCCTTATTAGAATTAGAAAAGCGTTGAGCAAGATCGGATACAAAGTTTCCCTTAGCGGCTATAACACCTGGTGTCTCTTCTAAAACACGGGCAATTATTTTTTCGATGACCTTATCATCAAATGTTACCTTCCCAGCGATTGATTTGTCTTCCGTCATTAAAATCCCTCCTTCTATACTCGATAAATCACTTCATTAAATTTTTGATTTTCTCTAAAAAGTTGTTCGCTTCTGCTTGAAAACCCAAGTATGCTCCAACGAGTGTCATTATAAAAATAAAAACTGTTTCAAAAAAACCAACTGTAATAAATAAGATGGCAGTTATTAATCCTAGTACCGCTCCCACTATGGGGTAAGAAAAACAATTAAAACAATTTTTCATGAACTAGCCTCCTTTTAAAGAACTCGTGATTTAGTCTTAAATTTTTGATTTTCTTCATTTGAAATATCTTTAAATTCAAGTTCAACTTCTGCTGGATAATCCCGTCCAATTAATTGCCGAATCTCTGAACGGATACGTTCAGCCAACTGGTTAGCTTGACCATATAGATCAGAAGTTCGTCGGAGACTAACAATCACATACACCTTAATCTTATTCTTTTCGACCGTCACTTTGGATGAGTAATAGTCGACCGCTTCCTCATTGTCCAACAAGGCCTGAATCATACCAACAATCGCATTAGGTCTTACCACTAGCTTACCGCGATTATCTCTTAATTCAATTCCCTCTTGCTTATCAGGCATCAAGAAACATGCAATAATACCAACGACTAGCAAGACAACCAACACTAAGCTTCCCCAATAAATATAGGAACCACTCACTGCTGCAAATGAGGAATACCCTTTTAGCATTAAAGACTTGCTGGTAGCTATCTGATGATAATTTACCATATTGGGCCATAGTAGACTGATCGCAAAAATTGTCAAGACCAGTAATAGCCACTTAAACGACTTTTTCATAAAGTACTATCCACACCCCTTCATATTTAGTATCTTTAGACTAACATTAATTTCTTTAAATGTGAAATAAAACGACTCCATCAAATAAGTGTTTAATTTAGACACAATTAATAATGTAACGCGTTTTCATTATGAGAATTATTGTTGTTTTATTGGATAAATAAAATAAAAGTATTACTGGTCAGTTTCTTAGTACGAGAAAGCCCACTTATTGATACAATCGTGAATTATCTCACCAAGTAGTTTCCTAATTTTTAAAAATTATATGAAATTTTTCTGTTTTCACTATATTCAATTCATTAGAGATGGTATAATGAGACGAAAGCTTGTAAAGGAGAGTGTGAAATGCCAAAAATAAAATTGACCAACAAAGAGCATGAATTACTACAAATATTATGGGATGCTGATCAAGCCCATACAGCAAAACAAATCGTTGATAATTATCCAGGATTGGTTATGTCAACGACACAAACAACCTTAAGAAATCTTCTAAAACGCAACTTAATTCGGGTGGCCAAAGTCGACTTTTCAGGCCGAGCTTTGTCTAGAACTTATGCTGCAAATCTGACCATGGAAGAATATATCGTTAAACAATATCCTAAAATGGATATTGTTGCTCTCTTAAAACGTTATAACAAAGCTCATTCTATGACCGAAGATCAAAAACAAGCATTGAAAGATCTTCTATAAACTTTATTAATAACCAAAAATGAGGCTGTGACATAAGTCCACCAAAA
>NZ_KV802417.1:0-203 GCF_001810675.1 Facklamia sp. HMSC062C11
AGAACGCTCACCATAGAAAACTCTAAAGTAACAAACACTTCTGAGCCAACAGTCATTAAAAAAGCTAAAAATGCGGTTATCTTGGTCGGCGAAGGTACAAACGACGGTACTCACGAAGTAGTTGAAAAGAAAGCCATCGATTATAAAACAATCATCGAATACGATGAGAATCTAGACGCTGGCCAACAAGAAGTTGTCAAAGA
>NZ_KV802418.1:0-49490 GCF_001810675.1 Facklamia sp. HMSC062C11
GTACTCTCAGAGCGATGAGAGTTACATTTCGGGGCTAATTTAGTACTCTCAGCACGACGAGAGTTACAATTTGGGACCAATTTAGTACTCTCAGCACGATCAGAGTTACAATTCGGGGCTAGTTTAGTACTCTCAGCACGATCAGAGTTACAATTCGGGGCTAGTTTGGTACTCTTAGCACGACGAGAGTTACAATTCGGGGCCAATTTGGTACTCTCAGGGCGATGAGGGTTACAATTCAGCGCCAGTTTAGTACTCTCAACACAACAAGTGTTACAATTCGGAGCTATTTTAGTACTCTCAGCGCGCTCAGAGTTACAGTTCGGGGCCAGTTTAGTACTCTCAACACAACGAGTGTTACAATTTGAGGCTAATTTGGTACTCTCAGCACATCGAGAGTTACAATTCAGGGCTAGTTTAGTACTCTCAACACAACAAGAGTTACATTTCGGAGCTAATTTAGTACTCTCAACACGCCAAGGGTTACAATTAACGATCACGATTCTTGGCAAGCCATGAGGAGATTTATGGGGTGGGATTACCAACAAAGTATAGACGCCACAAAAAAAGAACCAAGCCCCTTCCAGTTGCTTAGTTCTTTTGCTTATTCCTATCCATCAGCCTCTAAAGGCCGATCTGCCTATTTAATCGCTTATTGACCTTAGAGCGAGGCTTAACTAATCCAACACTGGCAAGAATCGATAAGGCTGCCATCCCAAAAATCAAGCTAGGATCACTTTCGCCCGTTTGAGGCAACACCGCTACTTGAGGTTTAGCAGGAGCTAGCGCCCCTTTGTCCGCTGGACGGCTTTGAGCCTGTCCTTGAGAAGCTTTATTGCTTTCCTTTGGTTGGTCTTGAGCTTGTCCTGGAGAAGGTCGGCTTGTTTCCTTGGATGGTTGTTCTGGTTGAACTGACTTCTCATCACCAGCTTGTCCTTGGGATGGTGAAGATTGGCTTACCAACTTGGTTCCCACTTCGATAATCTCATCGATTGGTAGACGATCATCCGCAGTATAGTCTAAGACTTTTCGAGTTACTTTCCCATTAGCATGGGTCGTCACTTCGGTAAAGGTACGTTTCAAGCCCATTTGCCCTTTTTGAATGATCCGACGCTCGCTGAAATTGATATCGCTTAAAGCGGTATAGGGAATCTTCTTCATATACCTTGCCGAGATGTTTTGTTGGCAATATAGACGTTATAAAACCTCCGTTGTTGTTATGCAAAATAGCTTATGATCGCAATAATCCACAAATGGGCAGGATAAAAAATATAAAAGAAATATTTTGTAAATTTGTTATTTTTGCCTCGTTCCCCATTGTAAAGATACATAAATGGAAGAACTGTAATAAATAACCAGTCCGAATTATATAACATCATATCCAAAGCAATCATTGGATCCTCATAATTGAATATATCACTTATAGACAACGCTGCAAGAATTACTGCATATATAATATATATCAAATTTCGCTTTTTAGGTGATCCTCTAAACAAATATGTAATAAGCATAAATGGAATTACAATATTACCACCTTCGGCAAATATGAATCCTACAATAAATACACCAATTTCCAACAACACTTGAAGCACTCTTGTTAAGCTATTTTTTACGAACCACTTTTTGGAATCCGCATTTATATTCAGAATCAATACACCCAGTGCCAGTGTCAAAAAGATATTATTATCAATATGAATATCTTTGCTTCTTAATAATACTTCCATCAAACTGTTTCCAGCAGCCATAAATACAGCCCAGCCAAACAATCTCAGATTGTATTGAATCTGACTCCTTGTATGCAGAAAACCTTCTACAGCATTAAATGCAAACCATACCGCCACGCAACGTGTTACTGCATGGAATATACCTACCAATAAAGGTGGCACCAGTCCTGGAATATGTGGCAAATGATCTAATACCATAAGCATTGCCATAAACAGCTTAATTTGAAATTGGTTAAATTGATATCGTTTATTATTTTGAACAGACATTGATATATTCTCCTTTCTCGTTCTGTAGTCAGTATAATAAAAAGCTTCATATCACCAGTTGAATATAGACATTTAGGATCAGCTATCAGTTATTGGTTATTCTTAAATTAGTACGTTCGATTTTAGATTGTACAAATAAGTGTTGACAATCCAATGATAGTTATAATTTAATTGATCGAACAAGCTTATCGATTAATTGTTTCCATTGTTCAACTATCTAGTTGGTCTGCTGTTTTTAAAATAACTTAAACATTTTTTTCACACTTACCCTTAAGTATAATTGATCAAGGCCTTTATGTAAACTCTTCCGCTATTCCATTTTTATAAAATAGGTGGGGGATTATTCCTAAATTAGACTTAATCGTCAAACCTCTAAAAAATGGAGACTACTTAACTAGAATTGAAAATTTGAAAGAATAGCTACCTTCAAAGCCTGAATACCCATAAAAAAATTAAGCAGAACGTCCCTTATCGATGACATTCTGCTTAATCTTTTTATGATTGATTATTTGTTTTAAGGATTCATCTGGGCGTTCACTCTTTATACGCCTTTAGAGAGGCAATGATGGTATTAACCGTCGTGACTTGAATAAAGTGGTTGATTTTCTCGCGAGGGATCGCCTCTTTAGCATAAATAAGTTCAATTAAAATCCCTGCGATGGCTTCTGTAACATAGGTTGTCAGAAAATTTCTGTAATCTTCATCGATCTCGACCATTAATTCTTTTTCCGCCAGACGAATAAAGTTTCCAATTATTTCCATAAAATCCTTGAATAAAAATCTTTTTAAGTCACGCTCCCCCACAGAATTGATGATATTTGTCAGAAAATTGCGATTCTCATCAATATAATCCAGTGTAAAATTAATCGCATCATCAATATCATCAATCGTATTGTAGTCACGGACTTTCTTTATCGCCTCCTGCTCCAAAAGCCAACATAATAAATCGTAGATATAGTCAAAATGATAATAAAAGGTATTCCTATTGACTTCACTCAGCTTGGTAATTTCAGTCACTGTCACTTCTGAAAAGGACTTATGTTTTAATAGTTCTTTTAGGGTATTTGCCAGTAAAAGCTTGGTATTATAGGAATTGATCGCGTTTCTCATAGGCCCTCCTAATCTAAGTTTTCTAAAATTCTACACCACTTTTATGCATTTGTCTAATAAATAGACACTAGTTATAAGTTGCTAATTGTACCCCTATAGTTATCTTTGTAAAATATGGCCTTACTAGTCAATAACGAAAGGAGCTATATTTAAGATGAGTTATATAAAAATGAAAAACTCTTATAAGATATATAACGAAGGCAGACAAAACGAAATCGTTGCGAATCGTGATGTGAATTTTGAAATCGAAGAAGGTGAATTGGCGATCATCCTTGGAAACTCAGGAGCTGGTAAATCAACTATCCTTAATATTCTAGGCGGTATGGATACCAATAGTAAAGGGCAAGTCATCATCGATAATAAGGATATTTCCAATTACAGCAAAAAAGAATTAACCGACTACCGAAGAAATGACGTCGGATTTGTCTTTCAATTTTATAATCTGGTCCAAAATTTAACGAGCAAGGAAAATGTGGAGTTGGCATCAGACATTGTCAAAGATGCCCTAGACCCTGAGGAAGTTTTAAAAAGTGTCGGTCTTGAGAAAAGAATGAACAATTTTCCCGCAGAGCTATCAGGTGGAGAACAACAGAGGGTAGCTATAGCCCGTGCCATTGCTAAAAACCCAAAAATTTTGTTATGTGATGAACCAACCGGCGCCCTCGACTATGAAACAGGTAAGCAAGTCCTCAAAATTTTACAAAATATGAGTCGTCAAAAAAATACCACAGTCGTCATTGTCACCCACAACTCAGCCATTGCTCCCATTGCAGACCGAGTTATTAGAGTCCGTGATGCCACGGTGGAAAAGATTGAAGTCAATCCACATCCCGCAAATATCATGGATTTAGAATGGTAGGTGTGTTATGAAATCACTCAAGAAAAGTATCATCAGAAGTTTTAAATCATCAACCGGCAGATTTTTTTCAATTTTTATGCTAATGATGATCGGATCTTTTGCCCTTGTAGGGTTAAAAGTTACCGGACCGAATATGGTAACAACAGGCGAAAACTATTTTAACCAAACAAATCTAACAGATGTCACCGTCATAGGGTCTATGGGAATTGATCGTGATGATGTGAAGCAAATCGATAAAGTAAGTGGCATCAGTCAGATTGAATATGGCTACTTAAAAGATGTATCGATCGATGACAGCAACAGCTCGATTAGAATCTTATCCCAACCTAAAGAGATTTCTAAATATATCATTCAAGAAGGAACTGACTTGAAAAATCAAACAGATATCCTTCTTTCAAAAAACTTTGAAGATCGCTATAAAATTGGGGATAAGATCAGCTTTATCGAAAAAACAGGTATCGATGATAAAATGGTCCTCAAAAATCATAGCTATAAGCTAGTAGGTTTTGTCGATTCGGCAGAATATATTTCCTATGCGAATATGGGAGCTTCCCAAGCCGGTGATGGTAACTTGACCGGTTTTGCTTATGTCATGGATGACAACTTTGACTCGGATTATTTCATGATCGCAAGAATGCGTTATGAAGATACCAACAATCTCAATCCTTTTTCTGATGAATATCGGCGTAAAATCGAAGCCCACACCGATGAACTGAACGATCGATTAAAAGATCGCGGAAGTCATCGTTTGGCAACGATCAAATCGAATATCCAAGATGAAATCGATGAGGGGCAAGCTAAGATCGATGATGCTCAAAGTAAAATAAATGACAAGGAACAAAAATTAGACAGTGCCAAAGATAAGATAGCCGATGGTAAAGATCAATTAGCTGATGCGGATAAAAAATTAAAAGACGCCAAAGGATTACTTAGTTCCAGTAAAAAGACCTTAGATCAAAAATGGCAGGAACTCCAAGCTGGAAAAGCCAAATTAGATGCTGGTAAATCTTCATTAATCGCTGCAGAAAATCAATTAAACAATGCTTTTGGACTCATTAACCAAGGCGAAAAAGACCTCGCAACCGCCCAAAATACCTTAGCCAACAAAGAAAATGAGCTGGCTAATGGCAAAGACCAATTGGCTGCAGGACTGGATCAATATGAACAGAAGAAAACAGAAGTGGATAGTAAGAATGAACAGCTAACCGCCGCTGAAAATGAACTACAGCAAAAACAAGATCAAGTGACTAACTTATTAAACGGAATTTCCGAAGTAGAAAGCAATATAGCCCCACTTGAAGCAAGAATTGATCAAATATCGATCGACCTTTCGAATCCGGATATCGATGATGAAACAAAAGAGAATCTTACCAGCGAACTCGTGGCCAATCAAGCAAATCTGGACGGACTAAAACAAAAACTTAATGAACTCAATCAAACAAAAGCAGCAATGCTTACCCCAGAGGCAGAAGCACAATTAGAAACTGGCAAAAAAGAACTCGACAACAAACGCACTGAACTTAATGTCGCTTATGAAAAATTAAGTACTGCAAAAGCAGACTTGGATGAAAAACAAGCTGAAATTGCGGCTGGTGAAGAAAAAATTGAAGCTGGCAGAGCAAATCTCCAGCAAAAAGAATCAGAACTCAATCAAGCAAAAGCAGACTATCAGTCCGGCAAAGCTCAATATCAATCAAGTGTCAATCTCTACACACAAAATCTAAATACCTACTACCAAGGCCTTAATAATTGGAATGCAGCTTTTGAAAAATTAAATCGCAAAGAAGCCGAATATCAATCCAATCTTGATAAATATAAGGCAAATGTCAAAGAACTCGAAGAAAAAGAACAAGAATACCAAGATGGCTTGAATGAATTTAATGAAAAAACAACAGAGGCCAAGGATAAAATCAAAGATGGTGAAGAGAAAATAAACGATGCCAAAGAGCTAATGGATTCCATCGAAACACCTGTTTATAATATCTATAACCGACGTGAAGCTCTGGGTTCTGCTGGATATACGATCTATCGAACCATTTCAGATATAGTCGATAAGCTATCAAATATCTTTCCAGTCTTCCTCTATTTTGTAGCAGCTTTAGTCACACTTACAACAATGACAAGATTTATCGATGAGGAACGAATCAACTCCGGCACCTTAAAAGCTCTAGGTTATCAAGATAAAGATATCATTAAGAAATTTACCATCTATGGATTTATTGCTGGAATCTTAGGAACGCTATTTGGCGTAATCCTCGGTCATACGCTTCTTCCATTAATAATATTTAATGCCTATGGCAAACACTTTAGTGTGCCTAAGATACAGCTAGACTTCTACCCCAAGCTTGTCGTGATCTCTCTCATTCTTTCTCTGATAAGTTCCGTGATTCCGGCATTCATTGTTGCTAAAAAACAATTAGCGGATAAGCCAACCAACCTACTTCTACCCAAGCCACCTGCAAAGGGTTCAAAAATTTTACTTGAGAAAATCACACCCATTTGGAGTAGGATGGGCTTTATCCAAAAAGTAACGGCTAGAAATATTTTTAGATACAAAAAAAGAATGTTCATGACAATCTTTGGAGTAGCGGGTGCAGCCACCTTGTTATTTGCAGGTTTTAGCGTTCAAAGATCCATTGAAGGAATTGAAACTACCCAATTCGGTGAACTCATCAATTATGATCTAATCGTCGCTTTTAACAATCAACAAAGCGATGATGATAAGAAACAAATCGACGACCTGCTAAATAGTCAACAAGTAACCAACCACACAGGATTACATTATGATAAAGTCACAAAAGTTGCCGGAGATTTCAATGATAAACAAGAAATTAATCTCCTGGTTAGTAATGATGTTGATAAAGTCAATGAATTTATTATCCTAAGAGATCGTAAATCCGGAAAAACCATTAAGCTTCCTGAGGATGGCGTGGTCATTAGTGAACGGCTAGCAGATATTACCGGAACAAAAGTTGGCGATGAGTTAACCATTCAAGATAAACATGAACATGATAAAACTGTAAAAGTTGCTGCCATTACAGAAATGTATGCAGGACACTTTATGTTTATGACCGATAAAAACTACGAAAAAGCCTTTGGCGAAAACTATGAGGCAAACGCCGAGATTGTTACACTGGCAGACAGTAGCCTTGATAACGCCAATAAGGTTGCTAAGCAATTCATGAACATCGACGGCGTAAAGGGCGTTGTTTCAAACACACTCATTGAAAATCAAACCAATATTGTGGTAACCGCTCTAAACAAAATTATGTTACTTATTATCGTTGTAGCAACCTTGTTAGCCATGGTAATTCTCTATAATCTAACCAATATCAACGTACAAGAAAGAATCAGAGAGCTTTCAACCATCAAGGTTCTAGGTTTCCACGATAAGGAAGTTACCATGTATATCTACAGAGAAACCATTTTTCTTACACTTCTCGGAATTTTTGCCGGCTATATACTAGGGGATGCCTTATTTATATATATCCTAAAAATTGTCCCCCCTGCAGAAATCATGTTTAATCCCGCCCTAAGCTGGATCTCTTTTGCAATTCCATTAGGAATCATTGGAATAATCACCCTCATTTTAGGAAGATTGGTATTCCATAAACTAAAACACGTGGACATGTTAGAAGCACTGAAGTCGGTCGAATAATCAAAAGATACATACACATAAAACAACCCCCTCAATGATAATCAGTAAAATAAAGTCCCCAAACAAAAAGGTTGATGACGCTTCGGCGTTCATCAACCTTTTTATATTAACAGAAGTGATCAAAATCATTTATCTTAAGGGGATTAAGACTTTATTGAATAATGGTTGCTGCTCCATCTTCTAAGAGCTCGAATTACCCGAATCGAGAGCATCCTCAATATCGACATGAATAACAGTAGCGACCGCATGCAGCTTCAAATCGCCATCACGCTCTATCATTTATTACACTTTATCTTTTCTTAAAAGGCCACATTCAATGGGCTAATATATAACAAAAACCCGCCCTAGTTGCTGACTGCGAATAGGGCGGGTTTGATTAACTTTTTAGAACAAGAGTTGGGCTAGGGGGATACCTACTAAGACAATAATGAGGATCTCTCCTAGGACGAATAGGCTGGTATATCGATAGACATCCTTAGCTGTCACAAAATCCTTCTGGGCAAAAATTGCTGCCGCTTGACGCAATTTAGTACTCTCCGCACAACGAGTGTTACAATCCAGGGCCATTTTTGTACTCTCAACACGACGAGAGTTACATTTTGGAGCGATTTTAATACTCTCAGCACGATGAGAGTTACAATTCGGGGCCAGTTTAGTACTCTCAGCTCATCGAGAGTTACAATTCGGGCCTAATTTAGTACTCTCAACACAACGAGAGTTACATTTCGAGGCTAGTTTAGTACTCTCAACCCATCGAGAGTTACATTTCGGGGCCAATTTGGTACTCTCAACGCAACGAGAGTTACATTTTGGAGCGATTTTAGTACTCTCAGTACGATGAGAGTTACAGTTCGAGCCCATTTTAGTACTCTCAGGGCAATAAGAGTTACATTTCGGGACCAATTTAGTACTCTCAGAGCAATAAGTGTTACAATCTCAGCCCTTTTTAGTACTCCCAGCACGACGAGAGTTACAATTCAACGCCTTTTTAGTACTCTCAGCACATCGAGAGTTACAATTTGGGCCTAATTTGGTACTCTCAGGGCGATGAGAGTTACAATTTGGGGCCAGTTTTGTACTCTCAAGACCCACAGAGTTACAGTTCGGGACCATTTTGGTACTCTCAGCACATCAAGAGTTACATTTCAGAGCCATTTTAGTACTCTTAGCCCAACGAGAGTAACAATTTGACGCAATTCTAATACCCTCAGCACGCCAAGGGTTACCATTAGCGATCAGCTCAATCAGAATCATGCGCCTAGCTTATCTAACGACTTCATCCAACGATATTTCGTTTTGAAAGCGTATCCAAAGGAAACCCCTCTTTCACCCCTCAACTTCATCCAAAAATTCAAAAAATTATTTATTTGAAAACTCAATAGATCAAATTAGACTATACAAAATCTTATCTAAATAGCTTTTAGATCATAATTATTAAAAATCATCCCGGCCACCCTTCTGGCACTTTCATTCTAATTAAACACACTAATCCAAGCCAGTCAAGCCTTTTAGACTCTTTTATCGAAAATCAAAAAAGAATGGCGTTTTTTCATCTATCAGTAATCATATATTTACAAGGCTATCGATAATCGCTTATACTAAGCCTTGGGTCAAGGAAGCGGTATCAGTCCCTGGCCTAATACAATAAGAAAGAAGGTCATTCCATGACTAAGAATAAATCATATATCAATCACCGATTGGATGAAGCCATTCGGCGAGCAGGCTTAAATTACAAGCAATTTGCCAAGTTGATCAAGGTCTCACCCAATTGTATCTATAATGTACTCTATGGCTACAACTCTCCTTCTTATAACTTCATCTACAAGACTTGCCTTGCCCTCCAACTTAGTCCCAGAGACCTCTTTCGCACGTTCTTCTATGATGACGAGGCTCAATGTCATCAACCTTATCTGAATGACGATCTAATGAACTTTCTCGAGGAGATGTCTGATGACGACAATTCCATCGATTCCAAGGATCCCTAAGTGAAAGGAGGCCAAGCCATGACCATTAAACGCATTGTCGATGTCAGCTTCTGGGAAGATCCTCAAGTCATTGATCACTTCTCCATCGAAGACCGCTACTTTTATCTCTATCTGCTCACCAATCCCAACACCAGCCAATTAGGGATCTACACCCTCCCCATCAAGACCATCTCCGACAAAACCGGCTTCAGCCGAGAAGTGGTCCTCACCCTCCTTGACCGCTTCCAGGAAAAACTCCAGGTCATCCGCTATTCCAAGAAGACCCAGGAGATCGCCGTCTTGAATTCCTTACGAACCTCCATCATCAAAGGAGGCGTAGCCGTTGAACGCTTACTCAAGAAGGAAGTCGCCCAAGTTAAGGACCTAACCCTCATCCAGGCCACTCTGACTCATAACACCCGCTACTTCCGCCTTTCCAATCGGTCTTTCGACCAAAAAATCTACACTCTCTTACAAGAAGAAATTCAGCTACGTCAAAAACTTTTGGAGAATCCCCAGAAGATTGACCGCCAATTCGATAATGATAATGAGAATGAGAATGAAAAGGAGAATGAATCCCTATTCGCTAATGAGAATGACAATGATAATGAAAATCAAAATAAAAATGATAATGGAAATGTCAATGTGAATGATAATCAGAATGAGGATGCCCCGGAAACAAGCGTTTGGCCCCCTCAACTAAGTCCGCTCTGTCCAGATAGCACGGATATCCTAGCAGCCAAGCCTGCCATCGAGCTTGATGATCTGGGGCTAGATCCTAATCTTCCTCCAGCCATCTATCAATCCGAACGAGCCATCCTACGCCAACGCCTAGAAGATCCTTACCTCTTTCGGGAGGGGGTCATCAATAATCCAGACTTGACCTTAGATCTAGACATCATCCAACCCTTTTTAGACTTCTGCCAGGAAAAGGGCCTCTCCTTTAGCCGGACAGAACTGGTCGCTTATAACCAGTGGCTCCTAAAGCTGCCCTTTGATATGGTCCGCGAAGCAGTTCTACGATCCATGGACAAGCAGGAAGTCTTTTATTACTCCATGAAGATCCTCTGGAATTGGCAGCGACTCAAGTTCAAGAGCCTCTTCCATGTCTTTGAAAATCAAAGCCGCGACTACTTACCGGATAGTACTTACTAAGAAAGGAGCCTCCCATGTTAGATGATCACCATGCTCGTTTAATCCTTGATCAATTCGAAGCCGTCATCCACCAAGTTCTGCGTTCCTACCAGGTCGATCCAAGATCGGCAGACTACCCCGATTATGTTCAGGAATTACGCATCAAATTGTTAGAACTGGCTAAGAACTTCGATGGCCAACCCTTGAAGCTAGCCGATGACCGCTACCGCTTTGTCTATTTTGCCAAGCAAGGACTCAAATGGCATCTCTTAAATCTCTTTAAGAAGTCACCCCAAGAAGTGAGCTTTATGGCCGACCCAGTCCTCATTCCCGACACCAGCTGCCCCTTTAGCGAAAGGGCCGAAGCTCGTATCAGTCTGGACCACTACCACCAACAAGCCCGGTCGCATCTCAATGACCGTGAATATTGGATCTACCGAGCCTTGATCGATGATCAGCTCAGCCACCAGGAGATCCAAGACCAACTGGGCATCAAGCGGTCAACCTACTACAAGTACCGCCAAGCCATCCAACGAAAGTTAGCCAACTTTTACCCCCAACTCAAACAATGCGTGGACACTTTTTAGGAAATAATTGTTTATAGGGTGTAGCTACAAAAAACAAGCATCCCAAGGAGGAATTACCATGCCACAAAAAACATTCAAGTCCGGTCGTTTGAGCTTGAAGAGCCTAGACCCTGAAAGCAAGAAGATAAGTTCTGTCTCACTAAACGGTCTGACCGAAGCCGCCACTGTTGACCAAGTCCAAGGCGTCAAAGCCGCCATTGACAATCTGTTAGATATCCCTAGCCAAACCGTTGAAGGTGTCTACACCTATCAATTCAACTAATCATCTAAGGAGGTAACTTATGGAAACTAAAAAAGTATTCGAATTGAAATTCTTAGACCCTACTGGGAAAGAACGTAAAATTACCCTCTCCCGCCCAGCAGAAGGGCTTGACGCCCAGACAGCTAAGGCTGCCATGGATGCCATCGTCCAAGCTGACATCTTCCAATCCGCCGAAGGTGTAGACCTCTATGCTCAAGCCGTCTCAGCCCGCTACGTGGTTCGCTCTGTCGAAGAAGTCTACGACGCCCAAGCTGACCCTGTATCTGCCTAAGACTCCCCCTAGAGGCTGTGACTTTCGAGTTACAGCCTTTTTTTAATACCATTTATCAAATGCACTAGTGTGCGTGAGTGTTCGATAAAGGTGAGCTGGCGCAGTCTGTTAAACGTGCTTCGATGAGCATCTCCTTATGTCTAAGCAAAAATCGCTCTGCACGACTGACGTCGTTCGAGTGATTTCTTACTTAGCCTACAGGAGATAAACGCTCATCGTCGCACTCTCTTTAAAACGTGCTCACAAAAGCTGAACCTTGAATCTAAGCAAAAACCCTCAACATTTTCGAAGAAAATGCTCGGGTTTTTGCTTAGCTCTTCGGTTCAAAGCGCTTTTGTTCACACTCTCATTAAAACGTGCTCACAGTCGCACCCCCTTGTGTCTAAGCAAAAATCGATCGGAGTGACTATCGTCACTCCGATCGATTTCTTACTTAGCCTACAGGGGATAAACGCTCATCGTCGCACTCTGTTAAAACGTGCTCCAAAAGTCAGAGCCTAGAATCTAAGCTAAAACCCTCAACATTTTCTGCGAAAATGCTCGGGTTTTTGCTTAGCTCCACGGCTCTAAACGACTTTTGTCGCACTCTTATTCGAAAGGAGTTTTTTATGTTTTTGATTGAATTGGGTGGTTATGCGGGGGCTTTGTTGGCTCTTGTTGGCTTGTCTCAGAAGATCTATCAATTGATCCACAAGGTTCAGGAGGTATTGGATCAGATTCATCAGCTTCAAGAAGACCTGGCCGGCTATCAAGAAAGCCTCGTTCCCTTGCAAAAACAAGTCACCCAACAAACCAACCGTCTCAACACCCTAGAAGCCATTCTCTATGCCCCATTCCCCTTAGAAAGGAGTTCCCAACCATGCCCTTAAGCAACCGAACTTATGACCTAGGCAAGTGGCTAGTCCTCGTCTTCTTGCCAGCCCTGGCCGTTCTGGTAAAAGGACTAGGACAGATCTATCCGCTGCCTCATATTGACCAAGTGGTCATGACCCTCAATCTGGTCGCCGCCTTCTTAGGCACCCTACTTCAGATCTCCAGCCAGCACTACGATCCTAAAGATCCTCAGCACCCCATTCCCATCGAAGGAGACCGCCTATGCCCCAATTATTAGAAAAAGTCGCACCCCTCTTTCAAAAATACCCTTCGCCCATCTCGGTAGCCACGCGGATGGCCCAATTCGTGGTCGAATCTGGGGCCGGCCAATCCCCTCTCTATCAAAAATCCTTCAATGGTTTTGGGATTAAGGCCTCACCACCCTGGCAAGGTCCCAAGGTCCAACACAGCTCCCTAGAAGCTGATGGCAAGGCTCAAGCAAGTTATTTTCGCAAATACGACTCGCTGGAGACGTCCATTAAAGACCACGCCAACTTCTTCACGTCAACCCCTTACCGGCGGGATGTCGCCTACAAGAAGGCCATTGAGGCTGACACTTACCAAGAAGAAGCTCAGGCTCTGACTGGTATCTATGCCGGTGATCCGCATTATGGGGACAAGTTGATCCAAATCATTGAACTCTATCAACTCACCCAATATGACTTGGCTCAAGCCCCTGCCCCTTGGCAACCCCAAATAATTGACCGCCGTGACCAAGCCCTGGGTGGTCAAGCCTATGACCGCCCTCGCAGTGCCATTAAGACCATTGTCTGGCATTATACGGCCGTTCCTAGAAAGTACCAGCGCAAGATCTGGGACCACGAGCAATATTGGAAGAATCAAAAGAGCTGGGACCGGGGTGGCTATCACTATTACATCGACAGCCAAGGTGTCCTCTACCGCAACTACAATCTGGAGCGGATCACCTGGGGCGTCGCCGACCACAATGGCGATACCGTCCACATCTCACTGGAAGCCAATTCCAAGACCGATTATTCACCGGAACAGATCAAGACCCGGGACTGGATCACTCGCCAACTCATGGCGGAATTAGCGATTCCCGCCAGCCAAGTTAAAGGCCACTGGGAGGTCAATAACAACACCGCCTGCCCCGGTTATAACCAGGAAGAATTAGAAGCCTTTAGAGCCGATCTGACCCAACCGTCAAAACTCATTCCCTCCGTCAAGAAAGCCTCCAACAAAGAAACCCCCGAAAAAGCCAGCCCCAAGCAAGACCCCACTTGCGACAATTATCTGGTCTTCCAAGGCAGACGCTATCAGCTCTTGCCTGTCGAATAGTCACCCAGTAAATAGAAATCCCAGCCCGCAGATGGGCTGGGATTTTTTAGGTAAAAAGGGATCCGGCTATCATGATTGTTGGTAGTTTGATTTGTTTGATGGGATCAGGAGACTAAAGAATCCAAGACTATCAAAGCTCGAATCCCGCTATCAAAAGCCCGTTTTTATCCAATCCTAGCCCCTTTAAGATAGTTCGAGTTGATTGGGTTCATCCTTCAAGCTAAGGCTCTTAAATCCGGTTTTTAGCGCCATTTCACCGAGTTGCTCGAGTGCCTTACGCCCATCGTTAAGCGTAAAAAAACGAACACCTTAAATTTTTAGACCGCCCACTTGATCTTCAAAGACAAGGTCTCCCTCGTGATCATTAATATATAACAAAAGATCCTCTTTCCATTGCTCTTTCTCTAAAAGATTCATTCCCTTAGGTTCAATAAACACCTGCAAAAATGACTCTGAATTACCCAACAATAGAATAAAATCGGGTTGAAAGGCTTCAAAATGTACTTCGCGCGGTCTTGGATCAAACTGATATAGCTTCAGTTTTTCATTTTTTGCGGACTCACGGTGCATATTCTCATCCATCCGAATCCAATAAACATCCTGATAAGCTTGCTTTAATTCTGGCAACCGTTCACGAAGACGATCTACCAACTGTGCCTCCGTCTGATTAATAATCGCTGAATCATAAACAAAGAAATCATCCTGACTAAAGGTAATTTATGACTCATTAATTCTAGCAAGTTTGTCTAATGCAATGTTCTTATCCTCTTTTGTCCCTCCTTCAATTATTTCTCTTTTAATGCCTTCAGAAGAACTCCAATATCAAATGTTAACTCTAACTCTAACTCTTTCTCTTGTTCAAGTATTTTATTACAAGTACTCACTTACGCCCTTAATTATAAGTACACATGGAATGATGTTTGTGCTACTTAATTTTTATGTTCTCTTCTATATTTTGTAGGCGTATTATTTGTCTGTTTATTAAAGTGTTTAAAAAAAACTTCTGGAGAATTATACCCAACCTTGTAACTAATTTCCTTAACACTATCATTGGTATCGATTAATAACTTTTTCCCCTCATTAATTCTAATCATTGATAAATAATTCATAATAGTCTCGCCTGTATGCTTTTTAAACAGTCTTGACAAATTACTAGGCTGCATGTAAAAGTGTTCTGCTAATTTTGAAACCGAAAAATCTCTTTCATTATATTTATGCTTCATAAGGTATATGATCTCGTTAACAATTGAATTCCCAGAATCCTCGGAACTGAACAATCTCTGTATCATTTCTGTTAACTTTCTTCTATCAATAGGCTTTAATAGAATATCCTTTGCACCAAGTCTTAATGCTTCCTGAGCATAAGAGAATTTGTCATATGCTGTAACTACAACGTAAGTATTATCAGGATAGCTTCTCATAACATCGAGCCCTGAAGCAAAAGGCATTCTAATATCTATAAAGATCAATTCTACTTTGTTGTTTTTTAAATACTCTATCGCTGATTTCCCATCTGAGATATAATTCGTAATTTTAATGGGTAAGTTTTCAATTTTAATAATCTTATCAATTATTTCAAAGACAGATCTTTCGTCATCAATTACTATGGCATTAATCATCTTTTACTCCTTTTGGAAATACAATACTTACACCTGTTATATCATTGTCAGAAAAAACATTCATGGTAAAGTGATTAGAAAAGTTAATTTTAAACTTTTGGTACACTAAAGAGAGTCCTTTATCATCTAAGTTAGTAAGGCCTTCATTGATCAATTTTAGGGAGCTCATATCTATTGATTTCCCATTATTCACTACTTGTAAATTAATGTTGTCTTTGTTATATTCTTTGATCGCTATCAATATTTTTTTCTTGCCATTATAATTGATGAACCCATGGGAAAAGGCGTTCTCTATAATTGGTTGAATACAATTTATAGGAATCCTTTCGTTAAGAAGCTTGTTATCAACCTGATACTGTACTTCTAAATTGTTCTCATATCGGTATTTTTGCAATTGTATATATGTTTTTAGATATTCAAGCTCTTGATAAATAGGAATTAAATCGTTTGAATTATCTGACGTGTACCTTACCATATCAGAAAATAAAATGATAATATCATAAAGCATCAAATTTTTCTGACTAAGTGCTAAATTCGCAATATAATTCAAGGTATTAAACATAAAATGATAGTTTACTTTCATACTGGAACTTTTTTCTTTTTCCAGATCTAATTGATGTTCAATTTGTTTGATTTCTATTTTATTTTCTTGTAATTCATCCATTTTTTCCATAAGTTCTTTATTAATCGAATATCTCGAAATTAAAGAAGAGATGCTTTCCGATAAGCTAATAAAGTAATTTTGAATACTTTTTTTAGTTGATTCTGGTATATTATCATAATCAATATCCAAATGGTTGAAGATAATATAACCACAGTTTTTATCAACCACTGATATAGGAAATACTATATAGCTTGGTTTTTTTATTGTTTTTTGACTAACTAAATCATCTTCATCTAAACATATTTCTGAATAATCAAACTCATAATAGTCACTATAGTTGCTATAAACGATCGAATTATTATTGTCCACAACATAAAAGTTTAATGACAACTCTTTGTCAAAATTTATTAAAATATGATCAGTCGCATATTTTAAAAGACTAAAATCATCTGATTTCTTTAAGAAAGACGGTTCCATTTCCTTCTTTTCGATAATCCTAGGAACAGATATAACTAAGTCAACCAGCTCTTCATCACTCTCATTTAAAGTAGCATGTTGAGAGTTAAATGGAAAATGTAAATAATCGCCTGCTTTTAATCGGAAAGATTCCCCGTTACGTTCATAAACTCCCCCACCTTTTAGAACAAAAAGGAATTGCTCATTTTCATAATGCACATGTGGTTTTTGATACGTATGTGGAAAAATTTTTGAAATTCCTATATTAATATTATAATTTAATTCCTCAATCCATCTAACTTCTCCCCAATAAAACTCTTGTATGTTGTCCATAATAACTCCTAAAAAGTCTTCCCGAAAAATAACGGGAAGACTATGTTTTCTTAATTAGTTCCAAATATTTTTATCCGCTTTAATATTAAGGCTCTCAGGATCAAATGTCGGAGATAAAACTCCTTCTGATTTCTTAGAACAATAATCATTTACAATTTTAACACCCTGACTACCAACGAATATCAACGCTATAACATTGGTCCAAGCCATTAAACCATTACCAATATCAGCCAAAGCCCAAATAGTATCTGATACTACCAGTGTACCACCGAATACAGATACTAAAAACATAATCTTAAGTATCAAAAATGCAATTTTATTGTCACCTACTATATAAGAAAGGCTACTTTCAGCATATAGATAAAAAGCAGTTAATGCAACAAAAGCGAAAATTAAGACTGCTAGGGCTACGAAAATATTCCCAAAATTAGGGATAGGGATTGTTGATTGGATAGCATTAGCGACAAATGGGTTTCCATATGCTACTCCTTTAAGTCCTTCATATACTATATCACCACTAGCATTAACAACATTATAACTATCAGTTATTAATATCATTAAAGTTGTTGTTGTACAGACAAATAAAGTTCCAATATAAACACTTAACCCTCCCAAAAGTCCTTGTTGAGCTGGATGGGTTACTTGAGAGGTTGCTGAAGTAATTGCAGAGGTCCCAATACCAATTTCATTAGCGTGGACACCACGACGAATCCCCCATTGTAGCGCACTACCCAGCATAGCCCCAAAAATAGCATCTCTTCCAAAGGCAGATTTGAATATTAATGCCAATACAGCAGGAAGCTTAGTGATATTAAATGCTATGATGATGATTGACATTAATACGAATAGTAAACCGGCAATAGGCGATAATTTTTGACTCGTCCTCCCCATACGTTTTAAACCACCAAATATCACAATGCCTAGTATTATAGTGAAAATTATAGCTAGGACTAATGTAGGTATGTTAAATGCCTCATTTAATCCTTGAACAATGTAAAAAGATTGAACTCCGGACATTAAGAAAGTTAGCGAAATTGTTGTAATTAAAGAATATGTAATTGCGAAAAACTTCCCTAAGTTTTTATTTTTAAAACCTTCTGCCATATAATTAGCTGGCCCACTCTTATATTCATTGTTAATTACTTTTTTATACGTTTGTCCTAAAGTACCTTCTAAAATTGCAATACTCGATCCAAATATTGCTAAAATCCAAAGCCAAAATATTGCACCCGGTCCTCCAAAGTATATCCCAGTTGCCATTCCGGCTATATTACCTACACCAACTGTCCGTGCTGCAGTAAAAATAAAAGTTTGGAAGGGAGATAACCCTTGTTCAGACTCTCCACGTTCCTTCAATAGCCTAAACATTTCTTTTAATTGTGTAAACTGCGGGAACCTCATAACAATCGAATAGTAGATACTCACCCCTAAAATTAAGAATATAAGTGGCATATCCCATAAAGTTCCAGCAATTTTATTTAGAATATCAGCCATAATTATTTATTCCTTTCTCATATCTTCTAAGTACTCAATCGAAGCTTCAAAAAGCTCTTTTTGGTATTCAACATTATCGTAAGTATGTCCAGCCCCTTCCACATAATATAACTTAGAATTTTTTGCATAATGATTATAAAACCATCCATTTATCGGTAGTACATCAGCATCTTCCGATCCATGAACTATTCGAACAGGTATATCAATTTCTTTAATTATATCCAGCGGTCGAATATTAATTATATTTTCAAAAAATTCTTTACCTACCTCATCACCATCAATTGAAGTATCATGACCTTCCAACCCCTGTTTAAATCTTTCAACACCTAAGATATGGTAAAAATTCCATAAAGGATTTGAAACCGGAGACCATAAAATAAGCCCGTCACAATCTATCTTATTACTTAGTAAGGTAGAGGTTGTCCCTCCCATACTATAGCCATGGAGAAATAACTTTTCCCATGATATTTCTGATTTTAGAACCTGCAAAACAGCAAGGTAGTCCTGAACTTGCCCCTCGATGGTCATATAATGATAGTCCCCTTCACTATCTCCTGACCCCACACAGTCCGTTCTACACACTGTGTAACCTAGATCAACGAGTTTTTGTTGAAACTTTGGTAGCATCCTATGAGGAGTTATTTTGTGCCCTACAAACCCATGACAGAAGAAAACCAAAGAATGATTATCTACTTCTTGATTTGGCGTTTGGACTACTGTAAGGAGCTTCTTGCCACGGCTATCAACGATATATGATTTTAACAATATAAACCCTCCTATCTATTTTACATTTAAATATTTAAAATCTTCCTCAGAATATAATGGAAATTCTGAAGCTAGCTTATTAACCCTTTCCTTTAAATTATTTAGAATATCTGAGTTATTTATATTCTCAGCTGCTAAATTAATTATCTCCGCAATTTCTTTCATTTGCTCCTCTTTCATTCCTCTTTGAGTTGTTGCGGTAGTACCAATTCTTATACCACTAGTTTCGTTTGGTCCAAGAGGATCACCAGGGATTTGATTTTTATTCACCGTTAAGCCAATTTTATTTAGCGTTTCATCTAGATCATGACCTGTGATATTTTTTTCTCTTAAGTCTACTAATAGTAAGTGAGTATCGGTTCCTCCAGAAACTAATCTAAAGCCAAAGTTCTCAAGTTCATTACCTAAACATTTTGCATTAAGCAATACCTGCTCCATGGTTTTCTTGAATTCCTCTGACGCACAATGTCTGAATAACCAACACTTAGCAGCCATTGTTGTCAAATGCATAGATCCGAGACATCCAGGAAATACACCTTTATCCAATTTCTTGGCGAATTCCTTTTTACACATTACTAATCCAGCCCTCGGACCGGCAATCGTTTTTGTAGTTGATGCTGTTACAAAATCTGCATAGGGGACCGGAGAAGGAATAACTTTTGCTGCTATCAGACCAATTATATGAGCAGCGTCAACCATAAGATAAGCATTGTTTGCTTTAGCAATATCAGAAATACGCTTATAATCAATTAACCTTGGATAAGCTGACCCACCGGCAATGATTAATTTGGGTTTATATTCATGTGCCATTTCTTCCAAAATATCATAATCAATTTGTTCTGTATCCATACTGATTGGGTAATGTACAAAATTGTAAAAATTATGAATAAAGTTAGCTTTAGAACCGTGCGAGAGATGCCCACCCTGATCTAGTTTCATGGATAGGATAGTATCGTCTTTTTCTAAAACCGTTGAATACACACAATAATTAGCAGTCGAGCCTGAGTATGGCTGAATATTAATGTGCTCACAGCCAAAAAGTTGCTTTGCACGATTAATCGCTTCTATTTCAAGCTTGTCTGCATTTTCGCTACCTTGTTGATACCGCTTACCAGGATAGCCTTCTAGAGTTTTATTTGTGAATATTGAACCTGACAGCTCCATAATTTCAATTGGAACAGTACTTTCTGATGCGATCATTTCAATGTTCTTTTCTTGTCTATGTAGTTCGGCTTCTACAATTGAGTATAACTCAGGATCAGAAATTTTAGTTTTTTCTAGCATGGTTTACCTCCTATATTTTGACTTTAACAGATTTTCTAACTACTTTAATTCTATTTTAATATGAAACTGCATTCAATAGTTAGAAATATCCATTTTATGATTAAAATTATCATATTTCTATAGGATTTAATTACTTTCATAGGTAAAATAGGATCATCGATCGATATGTAAAATATTGAGCTTCTAAAATAAATAGGACTGATGGAACAATAACTTTCCATCAATCCTATTAATCTAAACGCTCAAAATTATTGAATTCAAATTAAGTTAAAACTAAAAACACACTCAATTACCTAATGAATATCACACACTAAATTTGATGGATAGTTTAACGTAATCTTTTTGTCCATGTGTCCACCTCAAGTAATTAGTTATTATTTAAGAAGTCCAACGAAAACTGAAACATCGTTGCTAACCCATATTTTAATCCTTCCGGATCCACTTCAAACCGTGAATTGTGATGTTCAGCGCCTGTTCCTAATTCAGAATTTCTAATTCCAACAAGAGTAAATACACAAGGTGCAATTTTACTATATCTAGAAAATGTTTCTGATGCATACCACCGCTGGTTCGTCACTAAGCTTTCTGGGTAATTTTTTATCAATGCATTTTGCGCTATCTCAGCTAAAGAGCAATCATTTTTTACTGAATATCTATCTGCGATTAATTCTTTAAAGATGATATCACAATTATAGGCGGCCCCAATCGAATTACAAATCGTTTGAATTATATTTATAGCCAATTCTCCTTGTTCATAATCAAAATATCTTAGTGTACCACCAAATTCACAAATATTAGGAATGACATTTAATGTATTTCCAGCTTGTAACTTGGTAAGTGCAAAAGTAACAGTTTTTTCAACATCTATTCTCGACATAAGCATTTGATAAATAGTACTAATAATACTATTTGTACATACAATAGGACTGTTCGCATAATCTGGACGAGATCCATGACCACCTTGCCCAACGACTTGGACATCAAACATTCCACAAGCAGCCATGACATAATCCTTGTTAATAATAACTTTACCTGTATCTAATCCATTATAGACATGGTTCCCATAGATGGCATCAATGGAATAATCTTTCAAAGTAGATACTATATTATCGATACCTGCTCCACATTCCTCACCATCTTCAAAAATTGCAATTAATTCACCTGAAAAAAACTCCTTATATTTGATGATTAACTTTAGGCAAATTAATAAAATGCTCATATGAGCATCATGCCCACATGCATGCATGATTCCTTGATTTTTAGAAATACACTTTTTTAATCCCTTAAGATTGTTAGCATCCTCAATGATTGGCAATGCATCAATATCCGTTCTTATAGCCAGTGTTTTCCCAGGAGTTTCAAATTTATAATTTGCAATGAACCCTGTTTCACTAACAGGTTTAATATTAAATCCTAAATTTAAAACATATTCCTTTAAGAATTTTGATGTTTCGTATTCCCTACATGATAACTCAGGGTTTTTATGAAAACATAATTGTAAGTCTTGAAGTTCTTCAATAAATGATTTATCAACAACTTCCCTAAATAACATTGATTGTTCTTTCTTCATAAACTTTTTTTATCTCCTCAACTTTTGGAATAGAGGCAATTGATCCTTTCATACATACAGATAATCCACTGGCTATAACAGCCAATACTAATGATTCAGTAATATTATAATTATTACTAGATAACATACTCGCTACAGTCCCAATGAATATATCTCCAGCACCAGTAGTATCAACAGCCTTTACCTTAAGCGAAGGTATAGTTCTTACTTGATCATCAAGATAGACAATACCGTTTTCTCCTAAAGAAATCAGTGGCAATGTTATTCCTTTTTCTTTCATAATCTCTAACCTTTGAGTAAATGTAGAATTTTCTTGTCCGAATCTCAACATTTCTACTTCATTAGGCTTTAGAATATCAATAAATGGGTATAATTGAACATTCTCTTCCTCAGCGTTTCTAGAAGAAGCATCGACTATAATAATCGCTTCTCTCTCATAACATTCCCTTATAAAGGGCAATAATACTTTTTTACTTACTTCTAAAGAACAAATTACTATATCTCCTTTTTTAATCGGAATAGCAGAAAAATCTTTAATCTCAGATAACAGTCTATTGACTCCCGGACAACAAATAATCTTGTTTTGTCCAAATTCGTTAGTATTAATAATAGATAATCCGCTTTTTTCTGAAGATCTAAATAAATAATCTGTATTAATATCATTTTCCTCTAAGCACTTAAGCAATTCTTTGCCGTACTCATCCGTGCTTACCATAGAAATTAACGAAACATTAGCCCCTAACCGCTTAGTCGTAATTGCTTGATTCAGGGCCTTTCCACCACATGAAAAGAAAAAATCCTGATTAGTATAAAGAGTTTCCCCTAATACAGGAAACCCTTCTGTCGTTATTGTTAAATTCATATTGGAAAACCCAAAAGTATATACATTACCTGTGAATTTTAAATTTTTTAATAATTTATGTCTCATCGAATATTACAAACCTTATTCATAAATTTCTCAATCCTTTGTGGATCTAACTCATTTTCTATTTTTCCATCTTTCTTAAAGTAACTACCTACAATAAAACCATCCGCTACAGTAATTAGTTCGGAAATGTTCTCTTGATTCACACCGCTACCAAGAAAAACGGGCAAGTCAATCTTACTACTTGCTTCTTTAACTTTCTCACAAGATGGCGCTTCTCCAGTTTGGAAGCCAGTAATAATAATTGAGTCAGCCCCTTGTTCTTGAGCATCATAGGCTAAATCTTTAATATGACGATCATTTACAATAAAATGACTGCCATGCTTCACATTAACATCACAATAAAAGTCCACACAATCATTTGCTTGTAAATAACTTCTATATCGGGCCAATTCTCCGGCAACACCTTCAGTTAACCCAGTATATGAAATATACGCCGAAATATATTCAAAGACTCTGATCCACCTAGCTCCTGTAGCTTGAGCAATCGCTAATGCAGGCAAAGCTCCATTCATATGCACATTAACCCCGTATGGAATATCCAAAACTTTCGATACTTCATTGACTACAACTGACATTGCAGCAACTGTTTCAAATCCAATTTTATTACTTTTAATAAAAGGTCGATCCCATTGGTTTTCAATTTGAATACCATCTACTCCGCATTCCTGATAAATTTTTGCCTCTTTCACAGCTTTAGAAATCGTCTTATCTAGTGAATAATCTATCGAATCATATTTGGGACTTCCTGGTAAGGGTAAAAGATGAATCATCCCAATTACCGGCTTATCAACTTTAAAGTAATTAAACATAATCCTTCTCCTTCAAGCCCAAGAATGTTCTAATTCGATCATTATCTGTTTTTTCTAATTCGTCAAAAGTTCCAATAAATTCGATTTTTCCATTGTTTAGAAATACAACTTCATCGGAAATGTCCTTAGCAAATTTCATATTATGAGTAACAATCAGATTAGTAAATTTATCCTTAGTTACATCAAATATCAATTTTAGAATTTCTGATTCAATTTCTGGATCCAGAGCACTTGTCGGCTCATCAAACAACATAATCTCAGGCTCCATGGCTAATGCTCTTGCTATCGCAACTCTTTGTTGTTGTCCCCCTGAAAGAGCATGAGGATAATAATCTTTTCGATTTAATAATCCTACACTTTCTAATAATTCGTTTGCCCGAGCCCTCGCTTCTTCTACTGGAATTCCTTTAACATGTACAGGTGCTAACATGATATTCTCTTCGGCAGTTTTATTAGGGAATAAATTGAAACCTTGAAAAACCATCCCGGTCCGTAACTTAAACTCTCTTTCTAAACTTTTATTATGGTTTTTGGAAAAGTCAAGTCTGATATTATCATATTCAAAAACTCCTGAATCAGGTTTAGATAACATGTTAATACAGCGTAACAATGTCGATTTTCCTGAACCAGATGAACCGATTAGAACTGTTGTTTTTTTACTCTTCACCTCAAGATTAAGCCCATCAATAACTGTGTTGTTCCCAAATGTCTTAACTATTCCTTCAAGTCTTAACATTATGCCACCTCCACTTTATTGGTTGTGCGTTTAACTTCAGGAAGAGTCAATTTGTTTTCTAACTTCCCTTGAACATACGTTAAAATAGTACAGAATATTAAATAAACAAATGCAACTTCTATATATAATAGTAACGGCTCGTAGGTACGTGCCACCGCTCTTTGTGTTACTAACATCATTTCGGTAACAGTAATGGTGGACGCAAGCGAACTGTCTTTAACCAAGGCTATGAAATTATTAGCTAATGTAGGTGTTGCTATTTTAGCAGCTTGTGGTACTACAATCTTCATAAAAGTTTGAAAATATGTTAGTCCCAATGCTTCAGCAGCCTCCCATTGCCCTTTCGGAACAGCAAGAATGCTTGCTCTAATAGTCTCTGAATAATATGCACCCACACTTAAGACATACGTTATTACCGCAGCTGGTATTGCAGGAAGCGTTATACCTACTTTTGGTAAACCGAAAAATACAATAAATAATTGAACCATCAACGGTGTTCCCCTGATAATCCAAATATATATTGAAGCAATTTGCGTTAAAATCGGTATACGATTTATCCGAATGATTGCTACAAAAGTAGCTAAGATCATACCTAAAATAAAAACGACAATTGAAAAAGGTATAGTAACTTTTAGTCCAGTTTCAAGAATGGGCAGAAATGATTCTGCCCATATTTCAAATGCTTTATTCATAATATCTACTTCTCAATCATTTATTCTGATAAAGGTTTAGTTAAATCTTCATTCAGATATTTTTTTGAAATTTCAGCTAACTTGCCACTTTCTCTTAGTGAGTCTAAAGCTTTATTAACTTTTTCTTGTAATTCAGTATTATCCTTTTTCATAGGGATAATAATTTTATCTGGTTCATCTAAAGTATCAACTACTTTTACAGGTGTATCAGGTTTTTGAGTCATAAAATCTGCAAAAGCAACGTTACCATTAACTACAACATCTGTTCTTCCAGATAATAATAATTCAATATCTTTGTTGAATGTTTCAGAAGGTGTAATTTCAATTCCAAATTTTTCCGCAACCTTTGCATAATTACTAGAAACATTTAGAGATGTTTTTAACCCTTTTGTATCCTCAAATGATTTAACATCTTCATTATCCTTCTTTACAATTAACACTGGATAACTATACATATATGGGTTTGATAGAGCAAACTTTTCATCTCTCTCTTCATTAAATGCTACTTGGTTTATAACCATGTCAACTTTCCCATTATCAATTGATGCTAGAAGCCCTTCCCAGGTTACTTCCATAAATTCAACTTCCATTCCTAATTCTTCAGCGATAGCACGACCAACTTCTACATCAAATCCAACCAGCTCATCATTGTCATCATGATATGTAAATGGTTTATATGTTCCTTCTGTTCCTATAATTAACTTGTTTCCTTCGGCAAATACAGAGTTTGCAGGTACAAAAACACTAGCGACCAAAGCAGCAGTGACAATAAGTTTTTTGATGAAATTCATACAATCTCCTCTTTCATTTATTATTGACCAAATTATCCCATTTAAAAATATTAAAAGCAATTTAATTTTATATATATTATATAAATCTATACTGGCCGGCCATTTATTACCTAACCCAATAAATATATCGCCAGAAATTATATAAAACACTTCTAATATCAGTATTAATATTAAGAAACTAATAAATTATACGCATCTATTAAATTTACTAATAGATATAGCCCTAGTATCTTTTTATGCTAGAATGACATTGATATACAATCAACTTCCACTGGTTTATTATAGTAATAATATAGAGTTTGAAATGGTGATAATGATGATAACTATTAGACATCTAGAAAAATATTATGACTCGAACCATGTTCTAAAAGATATTAACCTATCGATCCCTAGCGGGAGTATATTTGGAATACTTGGTAAAAGTGGTAGTGGAAAATCAACCCTATTGCGATGTATTAATGGTTTAGAAAAAATTAATAGTGGTTCAATAATTATTGACGACTCAGAAATTTCAACAATGTCTCCTAGTCTGCTAAGATTAACTCGGAAAAACATTGGCATGATCTTTCAGAATTTCTCGCTGATCGACCGAATTTCTGTCGCAGAAAATATTGCGTTACCAATGAAAGTTTGGGGATATGATAAATCAACCATCAATAAAAAAATTGATGATCTACTTGATCTGGTAAACTTAAAGGATAAAAAGCATGTAAGAGCAAGAGACCTTTCTGGAGGACAAATGCAAAGAGTAGCTATTGCTCGTGCTCTATCAACTGATCCAGATATAATTTTAAGTGACGAATCAACGTCTTCACTCGATCCCAACAGCACTGATTCAATTATTTCCTTATTAAAAGGTATTAATGAACGTTATAAAAAAACAATCATTGTTGTGACTCATGAAATGGAAGTTGTCAAATCTCTATGCGATTATGTAGCCGTTATCGAAAAAAGTGAAATAAAAGATGTTGGTTCCTCCGAAGAAATATTTTTTAATCAACCACAAAGTTTAAAAAACTTAATTGGAAAAACTAAATCCTATAGCAGCCGTCCTTCAAAAACAATTTTTCATGTAAAATATCTTGCACACGTGCACTCAAGCCAATTGATTACCCAACTGTTTCGAGAATTGACAATAAATATAGATTTAATTGATTATTATTCAGATAATTTAAAAAATACCCAAATCAATCACTTTATAATTTCAGTATCTAAAAACGATGAACTTACCTTAAAACAGTATTTAATCAGTAAGTCAGTCCGGTTTGAACTATTAAATGACTGAGGTGAATCTAGATGGATCAGATTATACCCCTCTGGAGCAAACTTATTGGCCCTGCTACTTTAGAAACAATCACGATCGTTAGCTTTACTGCTCTCATCGGTTGTACAATTGGTTTTCTTTTAGCTATGCTCTTAATTCTATGGGGTCCAAATGGCTTAACTTATAACAAAAAACTTTATAATTTATTCAATACAATTTTGAATCTTATTCGCTCAATGCCCCTATTGATTTTAATTATCGCTCTAATCCCCGTAACACGAGCAGTAATCGGGAGCATTATTGGAATGAAAGCTACCATATTCACTCTATCGATTGCTTGTTCAGCATTTACGGCAAAAATGTTTGAAGGAAACTTCCTAAGCGTCAATAAACAAGTCATCGAGGCAGCTAGATCATACGGGGCTACAGATCTTCAGATATTTTTTAAAGTGATTGTCAGACAATGTTTACCTCAATTAATTCATTCTGTGACATTGACGGTAATTACTTATATTGCTGGGTCAACAATCGCTTCTTCGATAGGAGGTGGAGGATTAGGAGCTGTTGCAATTACTTATGGTTACCAGAGTTTTAACCAATTTATCTTATACTATGCAGTCGTTGTCTTGATTATATTGGTGAATATTGTTCAATTCATCGGAGACTTAATCTATAAAAAAGTCAAATAAGAAATTTAAGAAAGGTGTTTATTATGAAAAGAAAAAATAGTTTTTATATTGTCTTAATGCTTTTTATAGGGATTATTACATTGTCAGTTTTTAACTATAGTAATCGTGACCTAGCACTTAATAGTTCATCCCAAATTAAACGTTCCGCAAAAAAGGCAGAAGAGAAAGAAAAAATTGTTCTAGGTGTCCATGGACTTAATCAGGATATTTTTACTTTCTTAACAGACCAAGTTAACAAAAAAGGAGATATAGAAGTTGAACTGAAAGTTTTTGATGGCAACAGTCTTCCAGCAGAAGGATTACAAGCGGGTGATTTAGATGTCATTATTGGTAATCATAAGCCATGGATTGAAACTTTCAATAAAGAAAATAACGCAGACTTTGTAATGCTAGATGACCAATTTGCCTACGCTTCTCAATTTGGTATTTATTCAACAAAACATGAAAAAATAGAAGATCTCCCAGATGGCGCTCAAATTTTAATTCCTAATGACCCAACCAATATGCAACGCGGTCTACAATTCTTAGAAAAATTAGGATTCCTAACTCTTAATGAACCTAGTGGGGAATTCATCTCACTTCTTGACATTAAAGATAATCCTAAAAACTTTAAATTTACAGAAGTTGAAGTAAGTATGATTGCTGGGGCATATAAAGATGCTGACGCAGCACTAGGAAATACTTCAGTTATGCAAAAAGCAGGAATTGACCCTCAAAGTTACATAGAAGAAGATGGGAAATCTGGTGACTTCCCTATTGGATTAGTTGTTCATGAAAAAGATAAAGATTCAGAATGGGTTAAAATTCTTCTAGAAGAATTAAATTCAGACGAATTTAAAGATAAATTCAATGAAATCTATCAAGGTTCCCAAGTTATTCTAGAAAAATAGAAATCAAACCTAGCCCATTTTGGGCTAGGTTTTTTAGAAGGAGTTTTTATTATATGTCAATTAACATTTATTCAGATACTAAACAAATAGTACAATTCATTGATAATCCATTAGTTCAGCTCATAGACACTCGACAAGATAGCTTTTTTAATGGCTATGCTGATGATTTGGAAGTTAAGGGCCATATTATTGGAGCTGTTCAATTTCCGATAGAATGGCTAAATAATATTAATGAAAAAAAACTTGAGTCTTTTATTATTAATAAAGGAATTCCTAAAAATAAAGAAATCATTCTTTACGATGCTAATCCTGATCGATCTATCAAGTTTTATCACATATTAAAAGAAAAACTAAATTTTCCATTTGTTAGCATTTTTAATAATTTGGGTCAACTCTATAAAGAACGGTCGGATCTATTCTTTCAGTTCCCAAACTTCCAATACTTTGTTTCTCCTCATTGGTTGAAAAAATTGATGAGTGGTGAAAATGTAGATCAAAACAATAATAATGGCTACCAAATATTCGAAGTCAATAGTTCATTAATTGATACTATGCCTGATGAAGAATTCAATGCTTATGACTTATATTGTCAAAAACACATACCAACTGCCGTCTATTTAAATTTAAACTATCTAGAAGATCAGAACACCTTAAATATTAGTAATCATGACAAGGTATTGAGTTATCTCTCTCAAATAGGTCTAGATAATCGTAAAACACAAATTCTATACTCTCGAAACCCCTCTGCTGCTGCTAGGGCTGCTTTCATTCTTAAATGGGCTGGAATTGAAGATGTTCGTCTATTAAACGGAAGTATAGGTACTTGGGAAAAGCTTGGTTTTCCACTGGAACAAAAAACAAATAGCTCAAATAAAACCAACATCCAAGTCTCCAAGGATTACCCAAACAAACACATGAGAATTGAAGACGGTCGTGATATCTACAATCTTCAACTAGAACATAAAATTAAATTAGTTAGCGTACGCTCTTGGGAGGAGCATGTAGGAATCAAAGGAGGATATGAAAATCTACCCAGTATCGCCAATGAAATGACCGTGGGAGAGCCTTATAATGCAATATGGGGATTCGCGGGATCTAAGATCAAGAAAATGGAAGATTATTATGATCCAGATGGAAGTTATCGCAATCCTAATGAAATTGCATACCTATGGCGGACACAAGGCATAACTCCTGAAGATAGAATAGCCTTCTATTGCGGAACTGGGTGGAGAGCCTGTCTACCATATTTTTATTCACTAATCTTAGGCTGGGATAATACCTGTCTTTATGATGGATCATGGATTGATTGGCAAAAGAAAAATCTACCTCGTTTAGATAAAAAGCAAGTAGAAAATCAAGTTAGACCGGATAATCTGAACGATTATTTGTAACAAACAAATAGAAATGTATATAAAAAACAAGGTTGATAGAGAAACTCCGTCAACCCTGTTTCTTATTAAAGTTTTTCATACGAAATCATTTATGAAAATGCTTTAAAAACTGTCTTGTTCGATCTTCTCTTGCATTTGTAAATATTTTATCCGGTGATCCACTTTCAACAACCAGACCTTTTTCCATAAAGTAAACTTTATCAGATATTTCTTTGGCGAACTCCATCTCATGCGTTACTAAAATAATTGTAGCTAATTTATCTGCAACAATTTCTCTAATGACGTCCAATACTTCAGAAACTTTCTCAGGGTCTAAAGCAGATGTCGGTTCATCAAAAAGCAAGATACTTGGATTACCTCCTTTCTTTAGTTACTTTATAAAACTTATACTTATCACATCTTCCCCCATTCTAACCTGCACAAAAAAGAACCTAGCAATCTAAAATTGTTAGGTTCTAAAAATATGTGGTTCCTTATTGAACATAAGACTTATTAATAATGATACTTAAAAGATAAGACTTCAATGACTTGGTTAGTCACACGATAAACTAAACGATCTTGTCGAGTGAGACGTCTAGACCAATAGCCCGACAGATCAAATTTTAATGCTTCTGGTTTCCCTAAGCCTTGATAGGGATTTTCTTTGATGGCCCCTAATAATTGATAAAGTTTTTCATAGATTTTTGGATTATGTTCCTTCCAATGTTCACGGTCAATGACAGCTCGTCGACTCCAATGAATCTTCATTAGATATCCTCAACTTCATAGTCGCCATGTTCAAGTTCGTCCATTGCTTGGTAGAGGTTCTCACGATTAGCCCGGCTAGATAATAGATGATAGGTTTCCATCATTTGGTCAAAATCAGACTTAGCCATCACGACCACATCATTGCCATTTTGGGAAGTAACGGTATATTCGACGGATTCTTCATTAATACGGTCCATATATTTCTTCATATTTTGTCTAAAATCACTGTAGTTTGTTATTTCCATGATTTTCACCTCTCAATCATTGTACAATATATTGTACAAATGATCAATTAAAGTTTATAGCTGGCAAAAGATCCCCATAATTGGCGCGCCTGTTAAATATGACATCAAAATCCATTAAATAAAGGCTCTAAAATAAATAGTGTTGATGGAAAATTTTTTATCTTCCATCAACACTATTATTCAAAAAACAGAAATAAAAAGAGAACTAAACAGGATTTAGCTGCTAGATTCCTTCGAAAATTGAGTCATCAACGCTAATTCCTATGTATTGTCAAGTCATAATATTATAAAATTATTGAATTGAAATTAAGTTGAAACTAAAAACTATACTGTTCTCTAATAAAAAACATTACTCTCTTTCATTCTTCACAACTAACTCACCATTAATGTAAGTGGAAAGAATGGGATTAAGCTTAGTCAAATGGTTAACTACTGGACAATCACTAAAGAAGCGAACCATCTCATTAATATGTTCTGAAGGAAAAGTCTCAGGAATATCGATTCTTATTTGATATTCTGGATTGGGGTCTCTTTGATTATCCGAAACAATGGGGACCAGTTCCATTTCTATCTCACTATAATCTAACTGATGTTCCTTACAATATTTTGCGAGATTGACTCCTTGACAAGCAATAATCGAAGAAAGAAACACCTCCCAAGGACTAATCGCAACATTGTATCCACCGCGTTCCACTGGATAATCGGTTATCAATCGATGCTCTCCAACATGAATATCACATACTAAATTTGATGGATATTTTAACGTAATCTTTTTGTCCATGTGTTTCACCTCAAGTAATTAGTCTTTTAATATTTCATTTCCAATACCGTCTTCATGCTTATGTCATTCATCCCATCTGCTACCATATATGCCTATATCTTTATAATCTATACACTCAGCTTTTATCTAATATCAATCCACCTGACAATAGACCATTTATCACTTATATAATTTAGGGAATTAAATTATTCTCAATCTAAGACCGATATTTATTTTATAAACCTATACCCTAATTCATCTTGCACTCAATATAAATGCATTTATTAAAGCATAGATGATACCAATTGTTCTAGTACATCAAGACTCGGTGTCATCACTTGGCTTGCCAATGCATCACGATGAAGTGATTCTATAATATTAGACTTATTATAAGATTGTCCCCCTCCTATACGCATTGCAATCGTGGTTGCCTCAACCGAATTTTCAGAAGCTAGAATTCGAGCTGCAAGGCACTCTTTTAATGCATTAGCGGGATCTTTTTCAAATGTATCTATCACTTTCTCAATCGACGCCTTCGAACTATAAGATAATCGATATATTCGACTTATATGTTTCTTAACAGCATCAAAATCGATCAAGCTTGATCCATCAGAATATTTCCGTGACTTAACATGTTCAAGGCTTTCTTCGAAGGCTCTCTGAGTAATCGCCGAATATACTGCTGCTAGCCCTAAATTAAAATAAATCGTCGAGTTCAGAGCTTGGGTTCCGACACGATATGTAGAATCCACTTCTACATGATCAAAAATCATTGGTACAGCCATATTTCCTCGCATACCAACGCCATCCCACTTATTCTCTTCAAAGCTAATTCCAGGCATATCCTTATCAAACATCCAATAATCCTGTGCTTCTTCAATGGTAGGAGGTGTAGTCGTTAGATAATACTTCGCATAGCCTCCTGCCGTAATCATACTTTTACGTCCCGTATAAGTCATCGAATGTTCTTTTAATTCTGTGTTCATAGTTGAAATACAGTGGCATCCTGTTTCAAACTCGCTATGGGCTCCAGTCATAAAGTAATTATTTTTAACAATTTCTTCTGATATATGTTTAGCCAGTTCAGTATTATCATTCTCGTATAATGCCACTACTGCGGCCGGATGCATTGTATAAACCAAACCTACTGAGGGACTGGCTTCAGACAAGGCATGAATCACTTCAATTACCTCTTTAAGCCCCTTACCATTTCCTCCATATTCACGAGGGATCACTAAAGAAAAATATCCTTCTTCACCTATTTTATCCAAAATTTCACTAGGAAATTTTCCTTCTTTATCAATATCAAGATTATATGGTTTAACATATTTTTCTGCGAATTCTTTCGCTTCTTTGTACATCTGATTCATCCTCCTAGTTAATAATGATCAATTAGATAGTAGCTATTCAAAATAGGTTTTCTTCCCAATGCATGGTCTCGATAATATTCATAAAAAGATAAGGGTAGAATAGACCCTTGAATATTGTATGCATGAGTATACCCTAACTGTCTCAAATGCATGACCATATAGGCAGATCTTTGCCCGATCGTACAATATAGATAAATCGGCTGATCCTTTGGTAAATCCTTAATATCTTCTAGCATATTTTCATAAGACATATGTTTAGACCCAATAATATGATGTGCTTCATACGCCGCTTTAGAACGCGTATCAAATATTACTCCCTTATGATTTTCAACAATATCTCTCACTTCATCAAACATAATAGCATTTACACGGCCTTCTATGATATTAATAGCATTTAGAGCTGCCATGTTGCTTGCCTCTTTCGGATTACCATACTCAGGCGAATAGCTCAGTTGATACTCTTTCATATCATAAACACTGTTATTATTAAATATCGCCAAGCTAACCGTATCTAAATCCTTTGAAACATCTCTATAAGCCATTACCTGAAGGCCAAGGATTTTACCAGTGTTCGTTTCAAAGATGAGTTTATAATATATCGGTCTCGCTTCTGGTCTTAAACGCAACATATCTCCGGGAATAACTAATGATTGATCATAATCAATGCCTTGTTGTTCGCATTCTTGACAGGTCAGACCAACTGCACCGTACTTCATAGCTCCACAAGTGACTATCATACTTCTTAGATACGACTTTGAAGTCTCCTCTGAATCTGCTAGTAATTGATTTGCCAATTTACGAGCCGATTGTTGTTTATAACCTTCAGATACATTAATCGTTTCACTATTAGTCAATGCAATCGTTGAATTGACACAAGAACCGATTGCATAAACACCACTAACGGTAGTTTGATATTTTGAATCGATCTTAATTCCACCGTTGATTCCAATTTTTATCCCTGAATCCTTAGCCAATTTACTATTGGCCTGCTTAGGAAGGCAGGATATTATCAAACCTTCTTCAGGGATTCGATCTTCACCTAGTTGCAAAACAACTCCCTGATCATATAATTGCTTTTGCAAAAACTGTGATAAATCATCGTCGAAGCACTCGGCCATGATTCGATCATCTTGGCTAATTAAATGTACCTCATGACCTTCTTCTACTAAAAAGTGAGATAATTCTACCGCACTTTTATTAGCGCCTAATACTGAGATAACTTGTTTCGAACTTTTTAAAGAATCTTTCAGATATTCTAAATCATCAATATCATCCATACAATATGCGCGATCATTAACTTTAGGAATCGATGACCCTGTCGCTAGTATTAATATATCATAGGAATCATCTGATACTTCTCCGGTAGTTAGATCACGGAATTTTAGACTTTTATTCGCAGGGTCCACTGAAATGACTTCATGTTCAAGTTGAATCTTGAGCTGCCTAGTCTGCTCAAAGACAGGTTTACTCAAAAGTTGAAGTGCCTCAATTGATGGGATTTCTCCCTTTAAATAAGCTAAATAAGAATCATCAGCCAGAGTTAAATAGGGTCTTTTTTCATAGATAACAATTTCAGACTGAATATTTAATCTTCTCAATCGTGCCGCACAAGTAGCTCCTGAAGATGAAGCACCTATAATAATAATTTTAGTCATGCATTCAGTTCACTCCTTATAAATTAATCAATCCATAATAACCATAGATTATGACAAGCCCACATAATACAATTAAAAATAGCGATAAAAACAAACTATCTCGTCTAGAAAATGTTAAATCTTGATAATATGTCCGAGTAGGGTATTTACCTAAGCCGCGGTTTTCCATAGAGACCGATAACCTCATTCCTTTACGAATCGAGGTTACCAAAAGAGGTATCGCATATTGGAACATATTTTGAACTTTTCCAAAAAGACCCTTTTTATTTAAACCTCGAATAGCATAGGTATACTGAATTTGAGTTAATTCTTTACGGAATAATGGGACAAAATTATATACCGCCATAAAAGCATACCCAATTTTATTTGGCATCTTTAAATATTTGATAAGAGCAATCGTTAAACGCTTAGTCGTCACATTATTGATTAGTAAAAAAGTATAGGAAGCAAAAACCATAAATCGACCGATTAAAGTTAGCAAATAAAGATAATCGATCGGCATCCCCCCTAATTTTCTAGTCAACCAAATGAAGAAAACATAGACAGAGCCCAGTGCAAAAGGATATGCTGTTTGTTTCAAAACTACTAATTTACCATTATTCGACCACATAAGTTGAATAACTAAGACACAAATAACCAATGTCCAAGATAGAAAAGGCATCTTATCCAAGGAAATTAAAACTGATACTAGCAAGAGAATCACAATGAACACTAAAGGATTTAAATCTTTTAACTTAAAGTGAGTCATTAAATACCTCCAATCTATCAAAATACTCCCTTGGACTTCCTCGAAAACCTATTTTTTTGTTCTTAAGGAGAATAATTGAGTGACAACACTTTTTCAACAGTTCATCGTCGTGGGTAATAATCAGTATCGATACGCCTCGCTTACTCACTTCCATTAATAATTTCATGAGCGATTGTAAATTCTGAGGATCTTGACCATAGGTAGGCTCATCTAAAATTAAAAAGCTCTGACCTTGGATCAGCATCACTGCTGTGGATAGCTTCCTTTTTTGACCCTGAGACAATTCGAAGGGATTAGCACTTCGATGATTCGATAACTGAAACTCATTCAAATATTCATCGACTAATTTTTTCTTGTCTGAATCATCTAAATCCTGATAATTTAAGGAAACCAATAATTCGTCCTCAACTGTTAATTTCACAAACTGATGTTCCGGATTTTGAAATACCAATCCAATTTTTTGGCCAATTTCCCTATTTGATAAGTCCTTTATATTTTGCCCATCAATAAGAATTTTTCCTTTCTCATATTTAATAAGACCGGATAATAGATTCGCCAAACTGGATTTTCCCGCACCGTTTTCACCAACAAGCGCAACAATTTCTCCTTTATGAATATTAAAGTTTATATCCTCAAAAAGTGGCTCACAATCATTATATGCGTAAGACAAATCTTTAACTTCAATGTATGATTCAGCTTTAAAAGAGTGTTCTACATTAGGCAAAGGATATAATTCGCCCATTTTTTCTAGATCGGCCTTGGTAATATTATGCGTCAGAGTCTTTTCCTCGAAGTCATAAACAGAGTCAATAATATCGGAAAACTCTAGCATATTATGCTCTACAAGAATTACGGTTTTCCCTAGCTCATGAGCAAGCTTATCGATAATACTTACAACTTGTCTTATAGCTTTAGTATCTAGATTTGCTGTTGGTTCATCCAATAAATATATCTCTGGATTTAAAGCGACAATCGAAGCTAACATTAAGCGTTGTTTTTGCCCTCCTGAAAGAGAATGAGTATTTTGTGTCAAAATGTAATTTAAATTAAATTCATTTTTTAAATAATCGACTATTTCATCAATTTCGCGCTTTGATTTATTGAAATTCTCAGGTCCAAATACCAATTCATCAAATGAAGTCTCGCTTGTTAGTTGGCTATCAGGATCTTGCATCAGATAACCTATTTTCCCAGATCGCTCAATCATAGATTCATGAATTATATTTTCGCTATTTAATAATAAATCCCCTGTCACGACTCCATGATAGGCATTAGGAATAACTCCCGCAATCACTTGTAACAAAGACGACTTTCCAGAACCACTTTTACCCCTGATGAGTAACACCTCACCAGGGGTAGCAGTCAAACTAATATTTGAAAAGACTTGTGTCTGATCTATTTTTAGTGATAAATTATTAACTTCTAACATCAATCTAACCTATAGTTGATCCTTAGCGATCTTAAATTCCTTCAATACCCCGGTTTTTAATAGGGCTTTTCCGAGCAATATAGTAACAAATCCACCAATAATCGCTGCTGATAAGCAACGGATGATGGTAATAATAGGCATCATGGATCCTAATTCACCAAATCCAAACACAAAGTAATCACGAGTGGTTTTAAGTAGCATTCCAATGACTGCTCCGATTGCTAATGGCACAAAATCAAATCGCTTATATTTAAACATTGCACATCCTAGCTCAATCCCTAGTCCTTGACATAATTGAGCAACTACAATATGAATTCCGTAAGGGGATCCCAATAAAATATTCATAATACCTGTGAATAATGATCCTAACAAGGAAGCGCCTGGTTTTCTAACAATGTACATTGGGATTATCGATGATACAAAATAAATACCATAAATAACAGCTGATCCATAGGGACCTAACGCCGTTGCTAAAGGCATATAAATCGCATCAATCCCTAATGAAATAATACCCATAACTACAGCAATTACAGCAATCACAACAATTTCCATCATTGTCAACTTTTCTGAATTTTTCATATAAATCTCCTTAATCATATAAATTTTTAAACACTATAACAAACGTTCGATAAAAGAAGTTCGTCATCCATAGTATACTACATTTAATCAAAGTATACATTTTTATATACAAGAGACTTTAACAAGTCTCTTTAATCAGATTGTGTTTAAAATTATTAATAAAGATAGTCTACTTATCATTAATCGTCCATCTTAAGGTGCGTTCTTTGGCCTTTTCAAAGGCTAGCATCACGATTAAGAGGATAAGAATCATAAATATTAAGCCTGCCCAGGCGTAGTCATACATTCCGTAGTCGGTGTACTTCTTAACGAAGTAACCCATCCCTAGCTGTGTACCATACATTTCCGCAAAGACTAAGACTAGGAAGGTACCCCGGATAGAAGTCACTAAACCAGAGAAGATCGATGGCATAGCTGCTGGATAAAGAACCTTGAATAGGCGTTTAACGCCCTTGATTTCTAAGGTGTCGGCAATATCTAAATAGACCCGGTCAATGGTAATAATCCCATTAATCGTCGCAAAAAGAGTTGGCCAGATAATGTTATAGGCAATCAAGAAGATGGAGGCCATTTTGAAGTTTGGCGCTAACACTAAGGCAAAGGGTGATAACAGGATAGAAGGAACCACACTGACCGTATAGATAATTGGATATAAGACCCGACGGCAGAAAGGACTCAAGCCCATAATGGTTCCTAAGGCTAAAGCAATAATCAAAGCAATCAATAAGGATGGAATCATCAATCCGAAAGACCCCATCATATTATGCAGGAAGGTTACATTAACTTCCCCAAAGGCACTAATAATCTGGCTCACTGGAGGGAACAAGAGATTGTTAATGTTCTCGCTATTAGCTAGATAGACATATAAAAAGTAAAGTCCCAAGAATAAGAGCGCAGTAATCCAATAATTCTTAATAAATTCAATGATTTTTTTCATGTTATTGGTCCTCCTTATCAATCCGTTTGGAGATATCCAAGTTAATATAATGCAAGAGTTGGTTACGTAATTCTAAGATAGCTGGGTCTTCATATAAGGTAGCACGGTCTTCACCCTTGAGATAAGGTACCGATACATCATATAGAATGCTGGATGGTTTTTGACCCAAGACAAGAGTACGGCTTCCCAAGAGAATGGCTTCGTCCACATCGTGAGTAACAAAGAATACCGTCTTTTCTTGTTCGAATTCCTTCATCAAGTCCAGCAGCAAATCTTGCAGCTTAGCCCGTGTAATAGCGTCCAAAGCCCCAAAAGGTTCATCCATCAATAAGACTGGCGAATCGATCCCTAAAGCCCGAGCAATTGAACAGCGTTGTTGCATCCCACCGGATAATTCTTTAGGTAATTTTTGAGCAACATCCTCGCTTAATCCCACTTGGTTCAGAAGATGTAAAGTACGTTCTTTTACTTCTGCCTTACTTAAATTAGGGAACTTTTGCTTCAAGGCTAATTCAATATTTTCACCAGCCTTCATCCAAGGAAAGAGCCCATAATTCTGGAAGACAAAAGCCCGATCTAGACTGGCGGACTTAATATCTTGGCCATTCATTTGAACCTTCCCCTTGGTGGGAGATTGGAGTCCAGCTAACAGCTTCAGCAAGGTACTCTTACCACAGCCAGAAGGTCCTAGAATCGTAATGATTTCTCCTTTTTCCGCTGTAAAATTAATATCTTTTAGAATAATCTCATCGCTGCCCTTGTAAGAGAAGATAAGATGCTCAACGTTAATAAAACTCATAAGTCACCTCTCTATAATTTATGTTAACAAGCTAAAGAGATTGAATAAATCTATTCAATCTCTTTTAGCTCCTTTTTTGATTTTATCTACTCATTAATAGAAATTATTTATTATTTTCTTCGAAGTATTTCATTTGATCTTCGTACCAAGCTTTTTGATCTTCTGGCACTTCATCAATTAATTCGGTTAACGCTTGAAGATAGACATCATTATCGATATGGTCTTCAATCGTTACATCTTTAGCACGAGCGTCCAAGATGCCTAATTTACCTAACCAATCCCAAGCGCGTAGCACTGGTTTTTTAAGAGGGTCTGGGTGGATGATGTAGTGGTCACTCTTGATATAGGCTTCCACATATTCTTTGTTAGCACCCAATTTATCCATCGTCATCTTAACGACTTCGTCTTTATTTTCGTAATAGTACTTAGTCGCTTTTAATAGGGCTTTGTGTAAGTTTTTGAATTCTTCCTTGTGATCATTGAAGAAATCGCTACGTGTTACCATTCGGCAGCAAGAGTAGTTAGGTAATACGTCATCTAAGTAAGCCATAACTTCAACTTCGTTGGATTGAGCGATGGCATAGTTTTGGTTAGTACCAATAACCCCATAATCTGCTTCGCCGGTAGCTACCGCCATTACCTTGTCTTTGTCATCATCATATTCTAACCAAGTAATTTCATTGGTTGGATCATAGCCCTTATCTAAGAGTGGACCTGAGATATAGTAACCGGTTGGGCTTCCCGCTACCTTCTTACCAAGTAAGTCTTCAACCCCGTTCCATTTAGTCCCTTTAGGGGCGATGATTGGCATCGCTCCGGCAACCATGTGACCTCCAAAGATCATCAGGTCGTTACCTGCAGAGATATTTTGTAGAGGAGCATTAGTTCCTTCATTCGAAACAATATCACATTGGTCATTATTTAAAGCCGAGAAGGTATCGGAAGGACCTTCTAGCGGAATTTCTTCAATATCTAGTCCATATTCATCAAAATAACCTTGGTTTTTAGCAATGGTTACCATAGCGTTCCCACTTAAACCTTGTGCCCAGCGAATTTTAAATTTTTCTTCGGCATGGACTTGATTTGGCATAATGGCTGCCACAACATTTAATAAAATAACCGCCAAAAAGAATTTACAAGCGTTTTTCAATCTTTTTCCTCCTTAATTTCAAGAAAAGCAACAATCGGCTCAAGTACCTTAACTGCACCTAGGTTTGCAGCCTTGATAACTTGTTCACAAACAAGTTAAGTATACTATGAATAAACTCTCGATTCAAGATAATAAAAATATATTATCTATGAAAGTTACTAATAGACGTTGTTGATTTATTAGTCTAATAAATAACCCTTAATCGATTCCCTTTAAGTAAGGCAGATCAACGAGCTGACGGCCTAACCACACACGTAAGACGTCATAACCCGGTGCCATGACCTGAGCTCCTAGGGAATCACGCATCAACCGTTCCATCGGATTCTTACCACGGACATAACCAATACCACCTACCAAACGCATCCCTTGACTTCCATTCTTCACTGCTGCAGAAGTTGTCATGATGCGGGCAGCATTGACATTCATAAAACCATCTTCGGCTCCAGATTGAACATTATAAGCTGCCGCAAACAAGGTCTCTCTAGCAGCATAAGCTCGGGCATATAATTCTGCCAAGTTGGTCTCAACGGTTTCGATCTCACCCAAAGACCGACCGTTAGAATAAGTTCGTTCTTTCACATATTTAGCCGCTTCTCTTGCAATCGCCATGGCAATCCCTGCCGAAGAAGAAGCTAAGCCCACCAAGAAGATCAAACGGTCACCATCGCCATTGCCTTCAATGCGATAGAAGTGATCCAATTTGGCATCTTTTAGAATCATTGGATCCGAAACATTGCCTCGAAGGCCAACGCCATCATAATTAGACTCAAAGGATAAACCTTCTGTGTCACCGGGTACAAGCCATAGGTTGGTTGAACCGTCCTTGACATTCCGACTGATCGTTAGATAATAGTCTGCCTCCCGAGCAGTCGTCACAAAGCTCTTACGACCATTCAAAATGGAATAGCCTTCATGCGTTTCTTCTTCCATTTCTGGTAGATAGAAGTGTGTTCCATTAGCCGTTTCAGAGTAAGCCAGGGCAAGAATCGCTTCCCCCGAGGCTACCTTTGGAAGAATGGCTTTCTTTAATTCTTCACCCGCATAGAGACTTAGGCAATAAGCCCCTACATTCGACATCATATAGCATAAGGACGCTGAAGCATCCCATTCTGCAAGGGCGGTACATACTTCCGCATGTGCGCCGACATCTTGACCCCAACCCCCATATTCCTCTGGGATTACCAAGCCAAAATATCCTGCTTCTCGCAAGGCTTGAATAGCTTGTCTTGGAAAGACTCCCTCAATATCGGCTTCTTTAGCATATGGAGCTAAGTGCTTTTCGCCAAAGGCTTTGGCATCATCATAATACTTAGACAATCGATTTCCTCCTTTGTTCTAATCCGCTGGCCAAGGGATTCGAGCCCCTAAGCTAACAGCTTAATCCTAACCACTTGACCTTGAGGGGTCAACCACTAGACGATTGATCGAATTCTTATTTATTAGAAGTCTTAAATTTCTAATATTCAAATCAATCTTATTGAACAGGCAAACAGTATTCACCTATCTATCCAATTATTGATCCGTCTATATTAGTATTTCATACTCCAAACCTCCCCCATTCATTAAAAAATATCATAAATATTTACAAAATTTCCTTTGCCTTCATTTTGACCATTGTCTATCATGAAGGTAGATTTTATAAGGAGGTTCGTATTTTGAACAAATTAACAATCGCAATGGATGCTTCCACAGCCTATGTCGAGATTTTTGATGCTTACTTGGAATATTTCAAGCAAAATGGTCTAGAGATTGAAGTCCTTCATCTATCTCCCGCTAATACCGCCTTGAATTATTTCTTGGATGGCAAGGTGGATCTCTTCTGGGGAGGCCCTTTGAACTATGCCATCGTCAACCATCATTTTGACGGTAAGCAATTAAGTCCCTTGGCCGAAGATACCGATATCGACTGTCACTCCGTCTTCATCACTCGAGCAGACAGCCCGATCCAATCCATCGAAGACCTTAAGGGCAAGACGATCTCAACCGGTCCTAAGTATTCGGCTGAATCGCGTTTGATTCCTGTCCAATACTTGCGCGAACAAGGTCTAGAAGTCGGCAAGGACTATCAAGAAGTCAACTTCCCTACCCAAAATGACGGTATCAAAGCCATGTATGAAGGTAAGATCGATTGTGCCATCTCCTTCTACCGCAACTTCTTAAAGGAATTAGGCTTTGGCGTGTATATGGACTGGGAACTCAAAGTGATCGGCAAGACTCCTTATTGGGATCACTGTATCTTCCTAGGACAGCCAGATCTAGAACAAGAAAAGGGCGAAGACTATCACAAATTGATCGACCTCATGCTGAAAATGGATAAGGACGATCCACTTGTCGCCAAAGAAATGCGCATGGAAGGGGTCAACAAATGGGTTAAAGGCCGTCCTGATCGCTATCAACTCCTTTTAGATGGGGCTGACTATCTAGACATCTACCAAGCCTACGACCAAGAAGTCCTTAAAAGATAAGCCTCACTGAGTAGCAATCACTGCTAAAAAAGATAGGGTTGATGAAAGCCAAAAGACTTTCATCAACCCTATCAGTTTTTAATCAAGGCTAGACTTGGATGTCTAGCCTTTTTTCTTCTCAATTCTATTTCTTCGCCGCTTCAAAGGCTTGTTTCAAGTCTTCCTTCAAGTCTTCGGCGCCTTCAATACCAATCGCCACCCGCAACAGATTCGCTTTGATTCCGATTTGGTCCAGTAATTCTGGCTCATAGTCCTCATGGGTCATATTGGCAGGAAGACAGATCAAGGATTCCACCCCACCCAAGGAGACTGCTAAGTCGAAGACTTGTAAGGCCTTGAAGAAGGCATTCAGGTCATAGCCTTCATTCAGTTCGAAGGATATCAAGGAACCAAAGCCCTTGGCTTGCTTAGTTTGAATCGCATAAGCCTTTGATTCTGGATCCAGGCCCGTATAGTAGACCCGGTCACAAGCGGGATGGTTTTTTAAGAATTCTACCACTTCTTTGGTGTTGGCTTCTTGACGATCAATCCGCAGAGGCATGGTTTTGATTCCGCGACTCAATAAGAAGCAGTCAAAAGGTGCCAAAGGCGATCCATAGAGCTTACGTTGCTTTTTGAAGTCATTGTAGCGTGCTTCATCATTTAAAGCGATCAAGCCAGCGATCAGGTCAGAGTGGCCGCCATAATATTTAGTGGCAGAATAAACCACAATATCCGCCCCTAATTTGAGAGGTTCTTGCAGGTAGGCGGTCATAAAGGTATTATCCACGATCACCGTTAGGTCTTTTGCTTTAGCTGCTTGGCTAACCGCTGCAATGTCCGTCACTTCAACCAAGGGGTTGGATGGGGTCTCGATGAAAACAGCCTTGACAGCCGGATTCACTTGATCAAAGTCATATTGATTGAAGTCGGTCACGATCTCATAGTCAATACCCTTTTGCTTTAGAAAATCCGACACATAAGTCCAGGTACCACCGTAGACATTGGAATTAATCAAGATCTTATCCCCCGCTTGTAAGAAGGATAAAGCAATAGCGGTCGCCGCCATTCCAGAAGCGGTAGCTAAGACATATTGGCAATCTTCTAAGGATGCCACTTGTTCTTCCAAGTTAGACCGGGTGGGATTACCTGAACGGGAATACATAAATTCTCCGAACTCATCCAGCCCCTTTTGATTAAAGGTTGATGACAAATAAATCGGATAGGACGGCCCCGGATAATTCGTATCTTCTAAGCGTCCCCCATGAATCGCGCGTGTTAAAAAATCTTTCATACAATCCCTCTTTCTATTCTGCTTCTTGAATATTGATATCCAATAATTCCATCGACAAGTACCGCTCTCCCGAGTCGGGAGCAATCACCACAATGCTTTGGTCTGGCTCAAAACGATCGATCACCTGGTTGACAGCTGCCACTGCCGCCGCTGAAGATGTCCCTAAAAAGACCCCTTCTTCTTGCGCCAAGCGTTTGACCCAGTCAATAGCAGTCGCTGTATCGACGGTCAACTCCTGATCGATGAGGCTTTGGTCAATAATTCCCGGCAAGATCGAAGCCCCAATTCCTGAGATCTGGTGATCACCACTAGGGTGTCCTAATAAAGCCGCCGCTTCACTGGGCTCCAGGGCAAAGACCTGGCAAGCGGGATCTTGCGCCTTCAAATAGGCCCCGGTTCCCGTCAAGGTTCCACCCGTTCCCACGCCAGCAATCAAGGCATCCGGCACCCGTCCCAAGTCCCTTACAATCTCCGGTCCGGTCGAATCATAATGGGCTTGAGGATTGGCTAGATTCCAGAATTGGGAGATAAAGTAATAGCCTTTTTCTTTGGCAACTTCTCGGTAATGTTCCACGTCCTCCGCAATCCCTCCTGGACTGGACGACAAGATCACCTGACCGCCATAAGCTGAGATCAATTGCCGCCGTTCTCGGCTAGCCTTTTCAGACATCACAATTTTTACCGGATAGCCCTTTAAAGCTCCCACCATAGCCAGACCCACTCCAGTATTACCTGAAGTGCATTCTAAGATGGTCTGTCCCGGCTTTAATTCTCCCGATGCTTCCGCTGCCTCGATCATTCCAAGCGCTACCCGGTCTTTGATCGAACCCGCAATATTATACATCTCCAACTTTAGATAGACCTTTGCTTGATCCTCCTTGAACAAGTGATTTAGCTTCAACAAGGGGGTATTTCCAATTAGGTCTAAGACCGAATCCACCCGCACACTATCCCATCCTTTCTAAGACACTAGTCCTATTCATTTTAGAATGTCTAGTCCCCCGCTTCAAATTAAGATCTTTGATAAATAAACTGCTTTTTACCGACCCTTCTCAGCCAAACAGGCTCTAATCAAGGATCAAGGCGCATCAAAAAAACTAATAATTGCCTCAAAAAGAAAACTGGCACCCGTCAAGCAGACGCCAGCAAGTCGATAGAATCCTCCAACCGAGCCCATCTAATCCCACCAAAAAAAGGACGCCTAAGCGTCCCCTTCATCTTCAATAATTTCTTTAATCGCGATATCCTTAGCTTGAGCCAGATCATAAACGGCACTGACCTGGTCATCCCCTTGAAAGCGGACAGTAATTCCACAGACCGCTTCCACTTTCTTAGGAGAGAAGGAGACGCTACAAGGCATCCCAGCCTCCTGCATAGCTTGATAGAGTGCCATCCCATCATTGACATTACTAAAGAGCACTAGATACTTCGTTTCCATTAGGCAATCATCTCCAAAAAGGCTTCGAGTCGGGTCAGTAGTTGCCCCGAAGCATCGTCCCCATAATCGACTTCCAAACCAATGCAAGGTAAGCCGTCCTTGGTCATTTCTTTTTCAATAAAGTAGTGTTCCACATCAAAAATCTGGCAGAACTTGAGGTGAATATCGATCAGACCATCCACCTTGTAGTCCTGGCGAAGACGTCTTAAGTCTTCAATCCGACCTGGATTCGGGGTAAAGCAGGCACAATGGATGCCCCCAAAATACTTGGCCGTTATGGCATCCAGCATCTCATCCAGGCTAGCCCCTTCTTCAGCAACCAGACGTTCATACAAACGCAGACTGCCACAGGTCTCTTCAGCCACAACCATCCCTCCACAAGCTTCGATAATGGAATTAATATGCCAAGCCTGCAAGCCAATCGGTGACCCCGACAACATAATCCGTGGGGTATCCTTAGTGGTTAGCGTCCGTCCTTGGGCAATCCGTTGGTCCAACTCATCGCAGAGGCGATTGACGAGGTCAATATACTGCAAAGGGGTTACATAGGCCGCACATTGTTGAACGATCAAACAGTCCTTACCCGAAATAGGAATCTCATCGCGTTTACGGTAGGACCACATCCTGTGAATAGCTTTCTTTTGTTCATTCAGGTAGTGGATGGCTTCCGCTAAGGACTCAGCGGTGATTTGGTTACCAGTGAGCTCTTCCAAGGCCTCGATCATTTTATATAACTCGGCCTTAAACTTAGCAAAATCTTCAGCCGTCTTACGGTTAGGAAGCTGCAGAACGAACATGTCTGCCTCTTCTTGCATGATCGGCCAAGCCTTGGTCTTTGCGTCGCAGGAAGTCTCCCCGATTAATAAATCGGCTGAAGCCGCATAGGGACAGGAGTGAGTTAGACGCGCCCCTAAAGAAGCCTTGACTAATGGGCAGGTATTAACCGGCACAAATTGCTCACCCATCTGGGCAAAGGTCGTACTGGCCGAACAAAGGCCAATCGGCAAGGCTCCCGCCGCATAGATCAAGTCATTCGGGATATGGGCACAATAGGTTCCGACCACCTTGCCCCCTTTAATCCGAAAGTCCATCATTCGCTGCAGTAAGGAAGCGCCGAACTCAGCCATAATGGCATCAAAGTATTTCATCATTTCAGGACGGTCTTCATCCGCCTTAAAGTATTTTCGATAGTTATCCGGTAATTCTTTAGCTAATAAGTCTGGATCTTCTAGATCGATATACATTTGGGTCCAGACATTTAATAGATCCTTTACTTGCATGATTGCTCCCCCTCATAAGTTAACTGCTTGGCCCCCTCATTGAAGGGACAACCGCAGGGTTGATAGTCGATTTTCTTTTTCTGAGACTGGTATTTCTCTTTCAAAAAGGCCAGCCCGGATTGGTCACTGATCAGATGCCTTTCCTCTTCACAACCCCAACCTACTAGCTGGACTTGGTCTGCTAGATGTTCTTGAATGCCAGCCAACTGGTTCGTCGCCACCATGGGATGACTGACTACTTGATCGGTCATCAAGTCTTGCAAAAAGGCTAGCCGTTGGTCCAAATCAAAAATAAATTGAGCCTGGTAATGGGCTTGATTAATGATGGACGGCTCCAAGTCTGCTTGATTTAAGGCTAGATAGGCTTGAGAAATCGCCTGGGATTGTTGGACCACGGCCTCTAGCTTAACTAGATCCAGGCTCTGCTGAGTTTTTTCCTCTAAGAGGTGGATCAGTCCGTCAAGATCACGATAGATATAGACCGGATTTAAGTTTTGGGTCAAGGCCTCCAAGCGCAAGGGACAAAAGTCATCCACCATATAGGCCTTGGCAAAGTGCATATAGGGGCACTTGTTCAAGCGGTAGTACTCCAAAGTTGCGTCCAGCATGGTGCAATAGCCCTGCCGCTCTTCAATGACATGTGCATCCGCCGCATAGGCACGAATGGGTAAGATGTCAAAAGCATAGAAGACTTCCCAGGGCACCCGACCAAAGATTGCCACGATGGTTTGTCGACTGGCTCGATTCATGGCTTCAATAAATCCCTGACGACGGATGATCTCGAGATCTTCTAGCAAGCTCATTTGGCTTCCCTCGCAGCCCCAATAGCTCCAGCAAAGCGTCCATCAGGATCCGAGATCACTGGCGACCCCAAGCGTTCCGATAGTTTTTCTAAGATCAATGGATTCCCCGCAAAGCCGCCGGTCAAGAAATATCCCCCAAAAGTCCGTTTACGCTTGACTAAGCCGGCGACCTTGGAACAGATTGAATTGATCACCGCCGCGGCGATATCGTCTTGGTCCCGTCCTTGCCCCATCAAAGAAATCACTTCCGATTCCGCAAACACCGTACAGACCGAAGATAGAGAGATCTCCTTGGATCCCCGACTCGCCGCATCAAACATCTCCTGCAAGGTCAAGCCGAGCCGGTTAGCCATTACTTCCACAAACCTTCCGGTCCCAGCGGCACACTTATCATTCATCAGGAAGTCGTTGACTATGCCATTTTTCATGAGGATGAACTTGGTATCTTGGCCGCCAATATCAATAATATTCAAGGTCTCACCAGATAAGAAGGCCGCCCCTCGAGCATGACAGGTAATCTCCGTGACCGTCCGGTCTGCAAAGGGCACTGAGATGCGTCCGTAGCCCGTGGCAACTACAGTCGCGTCATCCAGATATCCTTCTTGATCCAACCAATGGCGAATATTCTCCGAAGTCTCCCGCATGTTCCAACCCGAGGGTATCACCCGTTGCGTGACTACCGTCGTCTTATCTGGGCTCAAGACCGCCACTTTAGAAGCGGTCGACCCGATATCAATCCCGATATTATACATGTCCTTCCTCCTTACATGAATCCCAATGCCATCCGAGCATAGCGTGACAAGCGTTCCGGATGCCAAGCTGGCGACCAGACCAGTTCAATTTTGACCGCCTCGATGGCTGGAATTTGTTTTTGGACTCGACTCAAATCGTCAAAGATCACATCTGCCAAAGGGCAGCCCGGCATGGTGAGGGTCATCTTAATCCATAAATGCCCCCGACCATCATAGAGCAAGTCATAGATCAAGCCTAGGTTATAAAGGTCCAGTCCCAGCTCAGGGTCTTCCACTTTTTGACAAGCCACTAAGACTTTTTCATAAAGGCTGGAGTCCACTTCTTGCAGTCGTTTAAAGGCCTCCTTCTGGTCAAAAGCAGGGCTATGAGTAGCGGCAGCATAAGCTTCGTTTTGGTCTTGATTAGCAAGCAACTGCTGATTCAATCGATCTTGCATGGTCTGGTGGATCCCTTGATCGGCATCCTTTAACTTCTTGAATCCCTTCATTCCCCCACCCTTTCATTGAAAACAAGTCATTTTACCATACTAAGTCTATCCTACCATAAGCCTAAGGGGCGGTTGATTTGGATATTTAATAAATGGAGGAGATTGATTAGAGTTGATGAAGTAAGTAGCAAGGGGGGCTGGCTTGCTAGCTGGTAAGCGTTACAGTCTCAGCTGTTTTTGGTACTCTCAACTCAATCAGAGTTACAATTCCAAGCCTTTTTAGTACTCTCAACTCAATCAGAGTTACAA